>CAZIRB010000083.1:0-1575 GCA_964541695.1 uncultured Oscillospiraceae bacterium | reverse complement strand
AGGGCGACATCGATTTTGTCGGCACGGACCACTGCTCGTTCACGATGGCGCAGAAAGCGCTGGGCGGCGGCGATTTTTCGAAGGTACCCAACGGCGGCGCGGGCGTGCAGAACCGCGCGCAGCTCGTCTATACGTACGCCGTGCAAGCCGGGCACATCACGCTGAATCAAATGGCCGCCCAACTCTCACAAAACGCCGCCAAGCTCTTCGGCATGTACCCGCAAAAGGGCGAGATTCGGCCCGGCGCCGACGCGGACATCGCTGTGTTCGATCCGCGTCCTAAAAGCGTGATCTCGCACCGCACGAACGCACACAACTGCGACAACTCGCCGTTCGAGGGCCTTGCCGCCCGCGGCAGCGTGCGCGACGTGCTGCTCGGCGGGTCGCATGTGGTCGCGGACGGGCGGCTTAAAGTCGCCGGCGCGGGCAGGTTCGTGTTCCGCAAGCCCTCCGGCAGGCCGCGCGCATGAACATCGGCTGCGTCCTGCTCGGCGCGGGCAACTCGGTGCGCTTCGGCGAGAACAAGCTGCTGTACGAGCTCGACGGCAAGCCCATGGCGTTCTACGCGCTCGAGCTGCACGGCTCGGCATCGTACGCCGCACGCGTGCTCGTCACACAGCCGTCGTTTGCGGCGCTGTGGGAGAAAGCGGAAGAGTGCGGCTTCCTTGTCGCGGTCAACCGCGACCCGTCGCGCGGCATCGGCTCGAGCGTGCGCATCGGCCTGCGCGTGCTGCTGCTCTCCGGCGCGCATACGGACGGCGTGCTGTTCGGCGTGTGCGACCAGCCGTACGTCACGCGCGCGACGCTTGACAAGCTCATGCAGGCATTTACGCAAAATCCGGACCGCATCGTCGCGCTCTCGTACGGCGGCAAACGCGGGAATCCCGTCATATTTCCCGCGGCATACTACGCGGAGCTGATGGCCGTCACGGGCGACACCGGCGGCGGGCAGGTCATCGCGAAGCATCCGGAATCGCTGCTGCTGGTCGAGGCGGCAAGCGAAAACGAGTTGGCCGATATTGACACAAAGGGATGAGGTGCTTCCCATGCTGACCGCATTGAAAGGGAACATTTTGCATGTGCCGGTGTTCGGGCAATACGATATTCTGGAGCACGGATACATCGTGCTCGAGGACGGCGTCATCCGCGGCCTTTTTCAGGAGCTGCCGGAACGGTACGCCGCGGCGCCCGTCACGGATTACGGCGACAAGCTCATCGTGCAGTCGTTCTGCGACATGCACCTGCACGCGCCGCAGTACGTCATGCTCGGCATGGGCATGGACCTGCCGCTGCTTGAGTGGCTCAACGCGTACACGTTCAAAACGGAGTCGCAGTTTGCCGACGCCGATTACGCGCGTGAAGTCTACCGCGCGCTGGCAAAGGATTTAATCCGGTACGGCACGACGCGCTTTTCGATGTTCTCGTCGCTGCACCGCGCCTCCACGATCGTGCTGATGGAGGAGTTGGAGCGGGCGGGCCTTATGGGGCTCGTCGGCAAGGTCAGCATGGACCGCAACAGTCCGGACTATCTTTCCGAATCGACCGAGGAATCCAAAGGTGAAACGCTGCGCTGGC
>CAZIRB010000082.1:0-10058 GCA_964541695.1 uncultured Oscillospiraceae bacterium | reverse complement strand
CAGCGCGACCGCGGCGCGGAAGGGATAGTCCGCGTAGGTCGCGTCGGCTGCCCAGGCGGATGTCGCAACCGGGACGTTCGCATATTGCAGCCGCGCCTTTTCCGCGCCGATGGCCGCAGGCGTGACCTCGTCCGCGCCGCCCGCCGCGTGGCGCTGCGCGTGAGTTGCCGCCGCCGCGCCGATGGCCGCCGGCGTGACCTCGTCCGCGCCGTTTGCCGCGTGCCGCGCTGCGTGCAGGGCCGCCGCCGCGCCCACCTCGCCCGGCGTCGACGGGATCACGGGTTTGTTTTTGATGTAGGCGTCGGAGACCGCGTCGATCTCGTTCCAGTCCGACTGCACGTTCAGCTCGCCCACGGCCTCGCCCACGCTCGCCGCGGCGGCAAGCGCCGCCTCCGCCGCGTCCGTTGCCGCGCGCGTAGCGGCGATCAGCGGCGGGTACGTCGCGCTCGCGCGGATGCTGTCCGCGCTGATGAGCGCTGTGACGCAGCGGAACGTAAACCGCCGGCTCGTAATCAGCGTCCCGCGCTCCGGCCCGCTGTACACCTGCACGTCGGCGGTCACCTCGCCCGCGCCGAAACTATCGGCGTACAGCAGCACGTCGATCTGCCCCGGGCTTTGGCCGAGCGACACGCCGCTCGTCAGGTCCTGCATGGCAAACCCCTTGCTCGACGCGAACACGACGCAGACGTCGCAGCCGGTTAATTCCATGGCCGCACCGTCGTTTTGGAGAAGGATGTGAAGCACGTTCCCCGTGTCGCACTCCACCACCTCGAACGGGTGGAACGCGAGCGCGCGCTTCATGTCCAGCGTGATCGCAAACTCTTTCGTCAGCATGCTTCCTCCCTTTTTTCGTGCGGTTACCCACGTTCAGCATACCGGAGGAGGAGGGGACTTTCCCACGAAGGTTTTCGTTATTTTTAGGACATAAAAACAGCGCCCGTTTTCGGGCGCTTACGCTATTCACTCTGAATGCCGGTTTTTGTTCTAAACGCTCACCGACGAAAGATCGTACCGGAAAACGCATTCGCGCCTTAGACCGTCGCGGTAGGAGCGCGTGTACGGCGGCACGGTCACGACGCCCTGGAATTCGCCGCCGAGGCGCTCGAGCGTGCGCTTGCTAGGGATATTGTCCTCGTGGCAGCTGATGGACACATACGGCATGTTGTGCCGCGCGGCCTGCAAAAACAGCAGGCGGCACGCCTTCCCGGCGTAGCGGTTCCCACGGTACTCGGGGTAGACCTCGTAGCCGATGTTGCCGCCGTAGTACGTGCCGAGGCGGTACCCGAGCCTTAGGTCGCAGCAGCCCGCGTCCGCGCCGTCCGACCTTCTGCGGATGCTGAACCGGTAGGCCGGCACAAAGCCCGTCTTTTCGTCCGCGGGCACGCGCGCAGTCAATACAAGCTCGATCTCGTCGGAAAAAAGGCCGTCCGTCGGCAGAAACTCCGTCACGATCGGCGGGTCGTACCGCTTCTCCCAGTCCTTGGCCACGTCCACCCAGCCGCGCGCGCCGGAATAGCGGTACAGCTCGTCCGGCGTAAACTCGATCGCGCTGTTCGCGCTTCCGGCCGCCGGGAACACCGTGTAGAACCGCCGGAGCGATATGTCGAGGTACACCGGTATCGAGCCGTCGATGCCGAACGGGCAGACGCCGCCGACGGCGTGCCCGGTCAGCCGCTCGACCTCGTCCGGCGGCAGCATGCGCGCCTTCATGCCGAACCGCTCGCGAAACCTGCGGTTGTCGACGCGCGCGTCGCCCGCAAACAGGATCAGCATGCAGCCGCCGTCATCCGCGAACGAGAGCGTCTTGGCGATGCGCCTGCCCTCCGTGTTCAGCGCCTCGGCGGCCAATTCGACGGTCGCCGACGAAACGGGAAACTCCAGTATCCGCTCCTCCATGCCGAGCGCGGCAAAGTGCGCCCGCACGGTTTCGATGCTCATGCGCGCGCCCCCGCCTTATTCCTAAGCAGCTCGTAGAGCGTGAAATACTTGCGGCCGCAGCGGGCGACGGGAAACTTGATCTCGTAGTGCTTGCCGACCGCGTCGGTGAACGCGATCTTCGCCTTGCCGAACAGCCCCATGCCGGTGATCTCGCTCAATAAAAACGCCGCGCGGCCGATGCGCAGCTCGCGCTTCGACATCGTCATGCGGCCGCACGCGATCCGTTCGACCGCGTGGTTCGCGCCCACGGCCTGCAGTTCCACGTCCTCGTCCGCGTAGGCGGTCTCGTCGCCGAGCGACTCGGCAAACGCGCGCACGCGCTCGTTCTGCCACGCGTCCCAATCGCGCACGGTTTGAAACGGCACGTGTTTGCCGGTGAAGAAGCCCTGCTCGTCGTACGAAACCGTGAAGCCGCAGTTCGTGCACGTAAACTCGTCGCCGCGGCTCTTCATCGTGTTCAGCTTTTTGCAGACCGGGCAGGTGTACAGAGCGGTCTCAAGATACTCCGCCTTGTCCTTGCCGCGGTACGCGATGTGCAGCCGCTCCTGCGTGATAAACGCGTCCTCGTAGATGTCCCGCGCGATCGCCTCGTTCACCTCGTCCGCGCTCATTTTGGCCAGCTGCTCCGGCGTGTAGACGTTCGCGACGCGGCCGGTCATTTTGCCGCGGCGGATGGACTTGCCCCAGCGCGGCGTGGTCAGGTACCCGCCCTCGAACCGGTAGGTGTACAGCGTCGCGCCCGAAGCCTTGACCAATTTGCCCGTGGCGGGGAACACCGGCCCGGTCACGCCCGTGTAGGAGCGGTTCCCCTCGGCAAACAGGCAGACGTTGTCGCCCGCGCGCACGCGGCGAATGATCTCCAAAGCCGCCGCGGCGTCCGTCGAGCCCTTCATGCGCGGGATCGGCGCGCAGATGTACAGCAGGACCTTGGACCAGAACCCCTTGCGGAAGATGTGCTCGCTCGCCACAAAGTACATCTGCTGCGGGAACGCGATGCTGATCAGCACGGGGTCGAGGTCGCCGTTGTGGTTGGCGAGCAGGATGAACGGCGACCGTACGCTTTCGACCGGCTCGTATGAGTAGTGGAACCATCGTGAGAACAGCCCGCCAAGGAGCTTGCGCAGGAACAGGTGCAGCCGCACGTGCCGTTTTTTGTCGGCGTTTTTGATTTTACGCATTCCGCTCACCTCGCTTTTATGCGTTCAGTATAGCAGAGCGCGCTACACTCGGCAACGAAAAAGCGCGGCCGCGCACGATACCCGCAATTGTGAAATTCACGCTCGTTCGACAAAGCGCCTGCCTTTTTGTCCGCGTTTTTGTTATAGTAACGGTATGAAACACCCGCGCGCACGATTCCCACTCCGCCCTGACAAGGCCGCCCTGCTTATCGCGGCCGCGCTCGCGCTCGCCGCCTTCGTTTTGTTCCCGGCGGCCGCGCGCGCGCTTTCCGGCGGTCCGCGCGCTCCTGTACACGCCGCCGCGGCCAATCCCGACCCGCTGACCGCGACGGACGGCGTCTACACGTTCGGCTGGATTTCCGACACGCAGAACTACTGCAAGGCGTTCCCGGACGTGTACTTTGCGATGACCTCGTTCCTGTTCAACAGCCGCGAGCGGCTCAACCTAAAATACGTGATCCACACGGGCGACCTCGTCCACAACGTGACGAGCGAATACCAGTGGCAGATCGCGGACGCGGCCATGCGCGAGCTGTTCGACGTGCCGCAGGGCGTGCTCGCCGGCAACCACGACGTGGCCATCGCCGACGGGCAGGCCGACTATACGGCGTTTTCGCGGTATTTTGGCAAGGAGCGTTTTGCCGGCGGCTTCTGGTACGGCGGGAGCTACGGGGATAACCGCGGCCACTACGACCTGATCCGCGCGGGCAATACGGACTACATATTCGCCTACATGGGCTACCCCGTGGACAGCGCCGGGGCGGACTTTCTCAACAGCGCGTTTTCCGCCCATCCGGACCGCGTGGGCGTGCTCTGCGTGCACGACTATTTCGACAACGCCTGCAAATTGACCGAGCAGGGCGCGTTTCTATTTGAAACCGTCGTCAGACAAAACCCCAATCTCTATCTCGTGCTGTGCGGCCACCGCTACGCGTGCAAAACCGTGTCCGCCGAGATCGAAAACCCGGACGGCTCACGGCGCACGGTGCTGCAGAGCATCGCAAACTACCAGGCGGCGGGCCGCGAGGGCGGCTCCGGATACCTGCGGCTCATCCAGGTCGACGAAAAGAACCAGGCGATCCGCATCATCAGCTACTCCCCGCTGCTGAACGACGTCGCGTTCTACGACGAACCCGAAAACGCGCTCGATCCGGCGTATTTCGATCCGGACGGCGAGTGCGAGATCATGGCTGTTCCGTGGCTGCCGTAGCGATAGAAAGGCGCGGCGAGCGGACCGGAAAATAAGTAAATTGCCCGGAATCCGAATAAAAATTCATAAAAATATATACTTTTCGCTTGACAAGCGCGAAATTTGATGCTAGATTATCCCCAACATCGTATATTCTTTGACGGAAAGGAGCGCCACACCATGACAGAAGCCGCCTGCAAAACCGCGTCGACTCATAAAAACGCAGCGTACGCGTGCTTCTACGGCGCCTCCGCTCTCGTTCTTGCCGTCCTTACGCCCAACTTGCTGTTGGGCGTATTGCTTTTGTTGGCCGTATTGGCGCTGGTCCTGATTGGCATTCGAATTCTGGTACGAACAAGGGCATGGACGGAACAAGCATAGGCCGAATCGGAAGATAGCGGCGGTTCCGTTCAAAAAGCGGAACCGCCGTTTTTGATATCGGGGGATCTCCCCGAGAAAACAGCGACTAAAGTAGGAGGAGATACAAAAAATGAAGAAACTGTTCTGTCTCGTAATCGCAATCATGATGACCGCGATGGCTTTCGCGGGCTGCACACCCGCGCCCGCCGCCGAAGCGCCCGCGGCCGCCGCGACCGAAGCCCCGGCCGCGGAAGCCACCGAAGCGCCGGCCGAAGCCGCCGCGGAACCCACCGGCCCGATCATCGTCGGCATCGTCGGCTGCCACACCGGCGAATACGCCGTGTACGGCAACGCCGTCAAGAACGGCGCGCAGCTGTACATCGACCAGCTCAACGCGGCCGGCGGCATCAACGGCAAGCAGATCCAGGTCATCGCCTATGACAACAAGGGCGACTCGACCGAGGCGATCACCGCGTTTACGCGCATGGTCGACGAGGGCATCACGGCGCTCATCGGCGACGTGCTCACCGGCAACACCATCGCGGTCGTCGGCGAAGCGTACCCGATCAACATGCCGATGATCACGGCCTCCGCCACGAACCCCGCCGTCACCTACAACGCCGAGACCGACACCGTCTACACGAACGTGTTCCGCACGTGCTTCATCGATCCGTTCGCGGGCGAGAAGATGGCCGACTACGCCTATAACAAGCTCGGCGCCAAGACCGCCGCGATCATCTGCGAGACCGGCAACGACTACGCGGTGGCTCTGGCCGAAGCGTTCGCCGCCAAGGCCGCGGCGCTCGGCATGGAGATCGTGCAGCAGGAAGGCTACGCCAAGGGCGACGTGGACTTTAAGTCCCAGCTCACCAACATCGCCGCCAAGACCCCGGACGTCGTGTTCACGCCGAACTACTACCAGGACGACGGCCTGATCATCACCCAGGCCCGCGCGATCGGCCTGACCGCCACGTTCCTCAGCGCCGACGGCTTTGCCGGCGTCACCGGCTACGCCTCCGCCGAGGACCTCGAGGGCAGCTTCTTCTGCTCCGCCTACGCGCCCGGCTCCACCGACGCGGTCAAGAAGTTCGAGGCCGAGTACACCGCCGCCTACGGCGCCGACACGCTGAACATGTTCGCCGCGACCGCCTATGACGCAGCGATGCTGCTCTGCGCCGCGCTGACAAAGGCCGAGGAGACCGGCTTCGAGCCCGCCTCCGACGAGTACAAGCAGGCCGTCATCGACGCCATCAAGAGCGAGGGCCCGGCCGTTAAGGGCATCACGAGCGAGAGCGGCTACACGTTCGACCAGTACAACAACCCCGTCAAGTCGGCCGTCATCATGACCGTAACCGGCGGTGCGGAAGTCTTCAAGGAGATGTATTAATCCTTAGGGGAGGACGCGTTCCGCACACGGCATTCGCCGGATGAAACAAACAAACTGTGCGGGGGATTTTCCCCCCGCACAGTTTCCGCTGTCTTTGACCATCGCCAAGAAAGGGTACCGCTGTTATGTCCTTGCTATCCATCATCCTTCGGCAGATCATCAATGGCCTGCAGGCCGGCTCGATCTACGCGCTCGTCGCGCTCGGGTACAGCATGGTGTACGGCATCATCATGCTGCTCAACTTCGCGCACGGCGACGTCATCATGATCGGCGCGTACATCGCGTGGCTGGCCATGGCGCGCTTCGCGCTCGATCCGGTGCTCGCCGTCGCCGCCGCCGTGCTCGGCTGCGTGCTGCTCGGCGTGACCATCGAGAAGGTCGCCTACACGCCGCTGCGCAAGTCGCCGCGCATTTCGCTGCTCATCACGGCCATCGGCATCTCGTTTCTGCTCGAGAACGCGTCGCAGATGATATTCGGCGCGGGCGCAAAGACCATGCCGGTGCTCTTTCCGGGCGATCCCGTCACGTTCGCGGGCATCGATCTGTCCTCGTCCGCGATTCTGACGTTCGTCGTCACGGCCGTTTCGATGGTGCTGCTGACGATGCTTGTGCGCAGCACGAAGATGGGCAAGGCCATGCGCGCCGTCAGCGAGGACACCGGCGCGGCGCAATTGATGGGCATCAACATCAACAGGACCGTCTCGTTCACGTTCGCCATCGGCTCGGCGCTGGCCGGCATCGCGTCCGTGCTCTACTGCGCGGCCTATCCGCAGGCCACGCCCACCATGGGCGCCATGCTGGGGCTTAAGGCGTTCGTCGCGGCCGTGCTCGGCGGCATCGGCTCGATACCGGGCGCGATGATCGGCGGGTTTGCGATCGGCCTGGCCGAGGCGCTGGTCTCCGCGGTCGGCCTGTCCGTCTGGAAGGACGGCGTCGTGTTCGCGATTCTGATCGTCGTGCTGCTGGTCAAGCCCACGGGCATACTCGGCCGGCCGATGATCGAGAAAGTTTAGAAGGAGGAGAGGGCCGTGCGAAAAACGTATCTCAGCATCCCCGTCCCGCTCCGCTACGCGATCAACCTCGCGCTGTTCGCCGCGTTTTTGCTCGCGGCAAACGGCATGATCGTCTCCGGCGCCATCAGCAAGTATTTTTCCAAGGTGATCATGCTCATCGGCATCAACATCATACTCGCCGTCTCGCTCAACGTCGCCACGGGCTACCTGGGCCAGCTCCCGCTCGGCCACGCGGGCTTTATGGCGGTCGGCGCGTACGCGTCTGCGCTGCTGATGACGCACATCAAGGCCGCAGATCCCATGACCGTGTTCCCGTTCGGCATCCTGTTCGGCGGGATCGTCGCCGCCGTGTTCGGCATCCTCATCGGCATACCGGCCCTGCGGCTAAAGGGCGATTACCTGGCCATCATCACGCTCGGCTTTGGCGAGATCATCCGCGTCGTGCTGCTCAATATCGACAGCGTCCTGGGCTTTAAGTTCACCTACGGCGCGGCGAGCCTCAAGAACATCCCCAAGACCACAACGTTTCTGAACGCGTTTTTGTGCGTGGGCATCACGTGCTTCATTATACACGCGCTCATGAAATCGCGGCACGGCCGCGCGATCCTCGCCATCCGCGAGAACGAGATCGCCGCGGACTCGTGCGGCGTCAACGTTACCTATTATAAAACGCTCGGCTTCGTCGTCTCCGCGTTCTTTGCGGGCGTGGCGGGCGCGCTGTACGCGGGCTACCTCGGCATCTTAAACCCCGCGAGCTTCGGCTTTATGAAGTCGATCGAGATCCTCGTCATGGTCGTGCTCGGCGGCATGGGCTCGATGATCGGCTCCGTACTCTCCGCAATTGTGCTGACCGCCGTGCCGGAGATGCTGCGCGCGTTCGCCGACTACCGTATGATCGTATACTCCGTGCTGCTGATTCTCGTGATGATATTCAAGCCCTCGGGCCTCATGGGGCAGTACGACTTCTCGCTCGGGAATCTGCTTGAAAAGCTGATTAACGGCCGCGCGAAGACTTCCGAAGCGGCGGCGCAGACCCGGAAAAAGGCAGGTGAACTCGATGAATAGGCTCGTTCCGCTCCCCTCGCTCGGCATGGTGCCGGAGCGCGACATCGACAAGCCCCCGATCCTGGACATCCACCACCTGGGCATCGACTTCGGCGGCCTGCACGCGGTCGAGGACTTTACGCTCATCATCGGCCGCACGGAGATCGCGGGGCTGATCGGCCCCAACGGCGCGGGCAAGACCACGGTGTTCAACCTGCTCACGAACGTTTACCAGCCCACGCGCGGCTCGATTTTGCTCGACGGCGTCGACATCAAAAACCTCAAGACCTACCAGCTCACCAAGATGGGCGTGGCCAGGACGTTCCAGAACATCCGGCTTTTTTCGGCGCTCTCGGTCGAGGACAACGTCAGGATCGGCCTGCACAACGAGTTCCCGAACTCGATCGGCAGCGCGATACTGCGCCTGCCGTCTTACTGGAAGGCGGAGCGCCGCGCGCACGAGCGCGCGCTCGAGCTGCTCTCGATATTCGACATGCAGGACATGGCCTCTCTCCAGGCCGGCGGCCTGCCCTACGGCGCGCAGCGGCGGCTCGAGATCGTGCGCGCGCTCGCCACGAACCCCAAGCTCCTGCTGCTCGACGAGCCGGCCGCAGGTATGAACCCGTCCGAGACGCACGACCTGATGGACAACATCAAGAAGATCCGCGACATGTTTGGCATCGCGATCATACTGATCGAGCACGACATGAACCTCGTGATGGGCATCTGCGAGGGCATCGCGGTGCTCAACTACGGCAAGATCATCGCCAAGGGCTCGCCCGACGAGATCAAGAGCAACCCGGTCGTCATCGAGGCGTATCTGGGCAAGAAGGGGGCGTGAAAGCATGCTGAAAGTCGAGAACCTCAACGTCTACTACGGCAGCATCCACGCCGTCAAGAACGTCTCGTTCGACGTCAAAAAAGGCGAGATCGTGTCGCTCATCGGCGCAAACGGCGCGGGCAAGAGCACGATATTAAAGACGCTCTCGGGCCTTCTGCGCTCGCGCACGGGCGGCATCCTGTTCGAGGACACGGAGATAAAGTCCATGGCCCCGCACAAGATCGTCGAGAGCGGCCTGGCGCAGGTGCCCGAGGGGCGGCGCGTATTTCTGCGCATGAGCGTCGAAGAGAACCTCGAGATGGGCGCGTTTACGCAGCCGCCGTCGTCGATACCGGACTCGCTCGCGGACGTGTACAGCCGCTTCCCGCGGCTCAAGGAACGCCGGCGGCAGATCGCGGGCACGCTCTCCGGCGGCGAGCAGCAGATGCTCGCCATGGGCCGCGCGCTGATGAGCCGGCCGAAACTCCTCATGATGGACGAACCGTCGATGGGCCTTGCGCCGATACTGGTCGAGCAGATCTTCGCGATCATCAAGGAGCTCAACGACACCGGCTCGACGATCCTCTTGGTCGAGCAGAACGCGCTGATGGCGCTCTCGATCGCCACGCGCGGCTATGTGCTCGAGACCGGCAAGATCGTGCTCTCGGCGGGCACCGACGAGCTGATGCAGAACGAGGCGGTCAAGAAGGCGTACCTCGGCGGGTGAGGCGGCGCAGAAAGTAAAATAAACGTCCCAGCACGGAACCCGTGCGGGGACGTTTTGCTTTTCGAGGGCTCTGCCTCGCGGACCACAGTTCGCAATGGGCGCGCAAGCCATGCTCGGCTTGCGCTCCCTTTCCGCCAGGCATATAACTTTAACGCCTTTGGCAGGGAGGCCCGAAGCCGAGTGCCGCCGGTGGCGAATCAAGCAAGGCGCCCGGTGCGCGAGGGAGACGTCGAGGGCTCCGCCCTCGCGGCCCACAGTTCGCAATGGGCGCGCAAGCCATGCCGGCTTACGCGCCCTTGCTCACTGGGCCTGCGCCTCGCTTCATCCGCCACAGGCGGCGCTCGGCCTCGGCCCCTCGGGCACCCGCTCAAGGGACGCGTCCCCTGAGAATCCCTTTCCAAA
>CAZIRB010000081.1:0-10180 GCA_964541695.1 uncultured Oscillospiraceae bacterium | reverse complement strand
GGGCTCATCAGCATGATGTTGACGCCGAAGGGGCGCGTTGTCAGTGCGCGGGCTTTGTGGATCTCGCCGCGCACATAGTCGGCCGGGGCGTTGCCCGCGGCGATGATGCCCAGGCCCCCCGCATTCGACACGGCCGCGGCGAGCGCCGCGTCGGCGACCCAGGCCATGCCGCCCTGCAGGATCGGGTATTCGATATCAAGGAGCGTACAAAGCGGTGTTCTGATCATGGTCAAGCCTCATTTTTGACTTTCGATGATCGCAAGCAGGTCCCCGATGCTGCGGATGTTCTCGCTCGTCTCGATGCTCACGCCGAATTCCTCCTCGATGTGCATGACGAGCTCCACAATGTCCAGCGAGTCGAGTCCGAGCTCGCTGAACGAGCTTTCCGCGGTGATGGCGAGGTTCTCGTCCTGTTTGTATTCCCGAAGTATTGCGATGACCTTTTCCAGCATGTTGCGTCCCTCCAAATTTGTAATGTAAAGATGTATGATTGCGGTTTGTCCCGATGGAACCCTATTCCCAGACCATGACGCAGGTGCCGGTCGTTAGCCCCGCGCCGAACGCCGTCAGATACAGCACGTCGCCCACCTTGATCCGGCCTGCCTCCAGGCACTCGTCCAGCAGCACGGGGACCGTGGCCGACGACATGTTGCCGTACCGGTCGATGTTGACCGGAAACTTGTGCTCCGGCTGCCCCGTGCGCGTGCGGATCGCGTCGATGATGCGCTTGTTCGCCTGGTGGATGAGGAAATGGTCGACTTCGTCCGCGGTGAGGCCCAGCGCGTCCAGCGCGCGGGACAGCTCCTTTTCGGCCATGCCCACCGCGAACTTGAACACCTCCTGCCCGTCCATGTGCAGATAGCCAAGCTCCTGCTTTTCCGCAATAAACGGGCTGTTGCCCGTGCCGGAGACCAGGTGCAGGATCTTGTCGTTGCCGGACGCGGTGAGATGGATGTATCGCAGCGCGCCGCCGTTCGTTACCACGCACGCGCCCGCTCCGTCGCCGAAGAGCACGCAGGTCTTGCGGTCGGTCCAGTCCGCGTGCCGGGACATCATCTCGGCGCAGACGATGAGGATCTTTTTAGCCTTCCCCGCGCTAAGGAACGCGTCGGCGGTCTCGAGCGCGTACAGAAAGCCCGAGCAGGCGGCGTTGAGGTCGAACGCGGGGCACGACGCGCCCAGCCGCTCGGACACGGTGCAGGACAGCGCGGGGGTGACGTAGTCGCCGCCGATCGTGGAGCAGAGGATGAGGTCGATGTCCGAAATGTCCACTCCGGCCTTAGTGAGCGCGCTCCTTGCCGCCGCGGCCGAAAGGTCCGTCAGCGTCTCGTCCGTGCAGACGCGCCGGCTCCTAATGCCGGTCCTCGTTGTGATCCACTCGTCGCTCGTGTCCACGAGCTCCGCGAGCATCTGATTCGTTATCTCGTGCCGCGGCAGGCCGCGGCCGGTGCCGATGATCCGTAAACCCATTCAGTTTGCCTCTACCTTTTCCTGAAAGAAGGTGGCTAGCTTCCGGATGCCGGAGAGCAGCACGGTCTTTTCGTCCTCCGTCAGCCCGCGGCTGATGTCCTTGACCATTTTGTGATGGAATATCCCGTGCGCGCGGTCCAGCTTTTTCCCAAGCTCGCTCAGGCTGACGATGGACCGGCGGCCGTCCCTTAAGCACGGCGCTTTCTCGATCAGCCCCTTTTGTTCCAGTTTTTTGATCGCGACCGTCACGGTGGGAAGGGTGACCCGAAGCAGCGCCGAAATCTCGCTGACGGAGGCGCTGCCGCCGTTCTTGCCGATCGCCTCGAGTATATGCGCCTCGGTGACGGTGACGGACATGCCCGAAATCGACCGCAGGGATTTTTCCTCGAACTTCAGGATGTTGTTGAAGGTGTCGACCAGCAGGCTGTTCAGACTCTCCTCAAAAGCGTTCATGCGGCTCGCTCCCGTCCAAATCATTAGATTGACTAACTAATAATATATACCCGGCCCCGCGTTGTCAATATCCTTTTTAATGTGCCGTCCGCGGTTGTGCATGCCAGGATGCGCCCGTCGGTCCCGAGGGCCCCGTAGGACCGCAGGGTCCCGCCGGCGCCGACGGCGCCATCGGACCGGAAGGTCCGGCGGGCGTCGCGGGCCCGCAGGGTCCGCAGGGCCCGGCAGGCTGCCAGGGCCCGCAGGGCGATCCCGGCCCCGCCGGTCCCGAGGGTCCCGCCGGTCCGGAAGGCCCCGTTGGTCCGGAAGGTCCCGTTGGTCCGGAAGGCCCCACCGGTCCGGAAGGCCCCACCGGTCCGACCGGCCCTACCGGCCCGACCGGTCCCACCGGCCCGACTGGTCCGACCGGTCCGACTGGTCCCGAAGGTCCCGCCGGTCCAGAAGGTCCTGCCGGTCCCGAAGGTCCCACGGGTCCCGAAGGCCCCGAAGGTCCCGCCGGTCCGGAAGGCCCCACGGGTCCCACCGGTCCGACTGGCCCGACTGGCCCCACCGGTCCCGAAGGTCCCACCGGCCCCACTGGCCCGACTGGCCCGCAGGGCCCGGCCGGCAACACGCTTTATTTCGCTACAGACCAATCAGTTCCCAACAATCAGTTTTTGGGGCAAGGAAATGCCTCTGCCAATTTTCAAAGGAATACAGTTGTTATCGCACAAAATTCAAAAATTGTAGGCTTTGTTTTTAGTATCCGAACAGAGCCATTAGATGCGGGTGACACCGTGTCAGCACAAATCGTACGAAGCACAACGTGTGGCGATACGATTATAGATACTGGCGTTATAGCAACGGTTACCGGCCCAAGCGCTGAAGGTGCCCGCAACTGCTGTGTTTTTGTTGCAGCGGACTATGACGTTTTGAGGTGCGACCTGCTTTCTGTCAGAATCACCCGCACCGGAGACCAAGGAGCATTAGCGGGGGGGGCTGCGGCTACTATCTTAATAAATTCGTCTATTTAGTTTATACGGATGCAGCTCTTTTTGCAGAATAAAAACGGCAGCCGCCCGCTCCCACCGTTCCGGCCGCAGGGCCGGATGGGAGCGCGGCGGCCGCCGCGCTCCCTTTTTGCGCTCCTTTACGGAATCGGACGCGCATTGGAACGCTCCGAGCCGCCCGAACCGTTTCGTGCACCCCTCAAGGCGCCCGCATCTGCGCCCCGCCCGGCAAAAATTTGCACTTCGCGCGGCCGGTGCATAAATATAAAAGGAACCGAGCGGGAATTATATCGTTTTTCGGTGACGGTGCCATATTTATTTTATAATTCGGAGTATTGTAATCGCTATACCCCCATAGTATAATCCCTGTAACTGAACGCGTTCACTTTTTTTAACGCGTTCCGTCCGACACATCGTTTCTGGAACCCAAACTCCCACTTTTACAATTGGATCCGCCCCGGCCGCAGACCGGAAATCCGCAACCCGTTCCCTCTGTTTTGACCCGGACGACTGAACGCGTACACTTTTTTAACACAAAAAAGCACGAAAGCGAGTGACCGGACAAAAACCGCAGATTGTTGGACCGTTGTGATTGCACATACCTGACTGAACGCGTACAGTCCCTCCGCCGTCAAATGTTTACAGGCGGACGCCTGTAATTGTCCCCCACGAAATTGAAAGGAGAATCTCTAATGAAGCTGAACAAACGCGTTTCCTTTCTCGCCCTGTTTTTGGTGATCGCAATGCTGTTTGCGGCATGTTCCGGCGGCGCGCAGACACCCGCGGCCACCGAGCCGGCCCCCGCCCAGGGAGAAACCGCTCCCGCAACCGAAGCAACCGCCGCCCCCGAGCCCGAGGGCGAGAAGGTGCTCCGTCTTGCGCGCAGCTGGGAAGAAGCTTCCTGGGATCCTTGCACGACGATCGGCGCCGACCAGATCGCGCTCGCGCCGTTCATCTTCGAGACGCTCTGCCGGCTCGAGACGGACGGCACCTCCTCCCCGCTGCTTGCGGAGTCCTGGGAAGTCTCCGCGGACGGCCTGACCTACACGTTCCACCTGCGCAAGGGCGTCCAGTGGCACAAGGGCTACGGCGAGTTCACGTCCAAGGACGTGAAGTTCACGTTTGAGCGCAACGCCGACGAGTCGATCGGCTCCGTCCAGATGGGCTCGCTCAACTCCGCCAACATCGTCGCCATCGAGACGCCGGACGACTACACCGTCGTGTTCAAGCTCGGCATTCCGGACGTCGACTTCATCACGCGCTGCTCCATTTCCTGCAGCTACATCGTCAGCAAGGCCGCGTTCGACGATGTGGGCCTTGAGGGCTTTGCGCGCGAACCCATCGGCACGGGCCCCTACCAGTTCGACACCGGTACGCCGGGCAGCCAGACCGAGGTCGTCGTGTTCCCCAAATACTGGGGCGGCCAGTACAACATAGACCGCATCACGAACACGGTCATTACGGACACGAACACGACCTACTCCGCGTTTGAAAACGGCGAGCTCGACGCCATCTACGTCTACTACATGGACAAGGTCAACGAGTATGTCGACAAGGGCTATACCGCGACCTACCTGCCCTCGCGCCAGCTGCTCTACGTCGGCGTCAACATGAAGATCGCCCCGTTCGACAACGAAAAGGTCCGCGAAGCGTTCTTCAAGGCGCTCAACCCGCAGTACTATGTGGACGAGATCTTCTACGGCAAGGAGTCCATCCCCTCGGGCATGATCCCTGCCAACTGCAAGTACGCGCTGACCGGCTACTACACGCCTGAGTACGATCCGGCGGCCGCCAAGGCGCTGCTCGCCGAGGCCGGCTATCCGGACGGCTGCCCCATCACGCTGTGGACCGTCAACGACGACATCTCCAAACCCCCGGCTTTGATCACCGAGAACCAGCTGACCGAGGCCGGCTTCAAGGTTGAGATGCAGCTCGTCGACTTCGGCGTGTACATCGACAAGGTCCGCGCGGGCGAGGCGCCGATGTGGCTGCTCTACAACAGCACGTCGATCATCTCGGACGACACGATCAGCCGCTACACGAGCGGCCGCTATCCGGGCTCCAACTGGAGCGGCGTGACCGACAAGATCTACGACGATTTTGTCGCCCAGGGCCTTGCGGCAACAACCGAGGCCGAAAAGGACGCGGCCTACAAGAACGCGCAGAAGCGCTTCATGGACCTGCGGGTCGTGTACTCCGTCACGACCTACGGCTACTACATGATCACGCCGCCTGAGGTCACGGGCATCAAGCTCAACGGCGAGCTGACGCTCAACGCCCAGGACCTCGACATCGCCCGCTAGAAGCGGCGCCTGTTCCGGCAACGGCCACGGTCCGGGCGGGAGAGGTTCTCCCGCCCGGACCCCCAATAACGGGCAATGCCGCCCGTGACGGTTAGGAGCGAATCAAAATGACGAGATACATATTCAAACGCCTGCTGTTCGGCGTGGTGACCATCATAGGCGTGTTCGTCGTCGTATTCTTCGTGCTTCGAATGATCCCTGGCGATCCCGCGGTCGTGATGCTCGGCGCCAAGGCGACCGACACCCAGATCGAGGCGTTTCGCGCCGCGCGAGGCCTGGATAAGCCGCTGATCGTACAGTTTGCCATAGCGCTCGGTAATTTCTTCCGGTTTGATTTCGGCATGTCGCTGTCCAAATACAGGCCGGTTATGGAGTTGATCCTCGATCGCCTGCCCAAGACCGCGGAGCTCTCGCTGCTCGGCATATTCTTCGGCGCGGTGTTCGCGCTCATATTCGGCGTTGTCGCCGCCGTCTGCCGCGGCAAATGGCCGGACATCACGCTGATCTCGCTCTCCACGTTCGGCATGTCGCTGCCGACGTTCTACATCGGCCTGTGGGTGATGATGATATTCGCGGTCAAGCTCGGCTGGATTCCCGTCATCGCGGGGTCAAGCAGCCACGCCACGCACTTCCAGAAGCTGTTCGGGCCGCTTTTGACCATGACGCTCGGCGAGTCGGCGCTTTTGCTCCGCACGACGCGCTCGTCCATGCTCGAGATACTGGGCGAGGACTTCGTGCGCACGGCGCGCGCCAAGGGCCTAAAGGAGCGGGCGGTCATCCTCAAGCACGCGCTCGGCAACGCGCTCATCCCGATCGTCACGATCGTGGGCTACAGCCTCGCCACCGCGTTCGGCGGCGCGATCGTGCTCGAGTCGGTGTTTGCGCGCGAGGGTATCGGAAAGCTGCTCATTGAGGCCATCAACGCGCGCGACTACCCGCTTGTGCAGGGCACCACGGTCATCATCGCGATTTTGATGATACTGGTCAATATCCTGACCGACGTTATCTACGGCTTTGTCGACCCGCGCATCCGGGTCACAAAGAGCGTCGACTGACGGCCGTCAGCACCCGGCAATCGGTACAGGAGGTACGATATGACGCAACAAAAAGACAACTACTTCATCCGCGCGGAGCACCTGACCAAGGTTTTTTCCTCGAGCAGCGGCCGGGGCTTGACCAGCCAGAAGCTGACCGCGGTCAACGACGTGACGTTCGACATCATGCGCGGCGAGACGTTCGGCCTCGTCGGCGAGTCCGGCTGCGGCAAGAGCACGCTCTCGAAGGTCGCGCTGCGCCTCATCGAGTCGACGAGCGGCTCCGTGCTCTACCAGGGGCAGGACATCTATAAGCTCAAGTACCGCGAGTTGCGCGACATCCGCCGCGAAATGCAGGTCGTGTTCCAGGACCCGTACGACTCGCTGAACCCGCGGCTCAATCTCGAGGACCTCGTCACCGAGCCGCTCGCGATCCACCGTTACGCAAACGGCAGCCGCCAGAAGATGCACGAGCGCGCGGTCGAGCTGTTCCGCGCGGTCGGCCTCGAGCCGGACTGGATGTGCCGGTACCCGCACCAGCTCTCCGGCGGACAGCGGCAGCGGCTGTGCATCGCGCGGGCGCTCGCGCTCTCACCGAAGTTCGTCGTCTGCGACGAGGCGGTGTCCGCGCTCGACGTCTCGATCCAGGCGCAGATACTGAACCTGCTTTTAGACCTCAAGGACGAGTTCGGCTTGACCTACCTGTTCATCTCGCACAACCTCTCCGTCGTCAAGTTCATCTCGGACCGCATCGGCGTGATGTACCTGGGCAGGCTCGTGGAGCTGGCCGGCAAGACGGAGCTGTTCTCCCGCGTGCTGCACCCGTATACGCACGCGCTGCTTTCGGCCGTGCCGAACCCGGACCCCGAGAAGGAGCGACGGCGCGTGCTTTTGCAGGGCAGCGTGCCGAGCCTGTTCCATCCGCCGTCCGGCTGCATATTCAGCAACCGCTGCACCTACGCCACGGAGAAGTGCAAAAAGGAGATGCCCCCGCTCGTCGAGATGGGCAACAACCACAGCGTCGCCTGCCACTACGCCAGCACGCTGAACCTCAAGCTCGATCTGTGAGCCGGAAAGCAGGGAGAGGGCCTATATGAAAAAGATATTGAAGAACAACTTCATCCTCATCGGCGGCGCCATCATCCTCGTCATGATTTTAATCGCGATCTTCGCGCCGCTATTGACGCAGTACGACTACAGCAAGATGGACATGTCGCACAAGAACCAGCCGCCTTCGGCCGAGCACTTTCTCGGGACCGACCCGTACGGGCGCGACGTGTGGTGCCGCATCGTGTACGGTTCGCGCATCTCGCTGACGGTGTCGCTGATCTCGGTCGTCATCGCGATCATAGGCGGCAGCATACTCGGCATATTCTCCGCCTACATGAAGGGGCCGGTCGACTTCACGCTCGGCCGCGTCGTGGACGTGATGATGGCGTTCCCCGCGCTGTTGTTGTCGATGATCATCGGCATCGTGCTGGGTTCCTCGCTGCAGAGCATGTGCATCACGATCGGCGTGCCGCTGATTCCGATCTTCTACCGCACCGCGCGCGGCGCGACGTTCGCCGTCGCCGAGCGCACGTACATCATGGCCTCGCAGTCCATGGGCTCGTCGCGGCTCCGCGTCATGTTCAAGCACCTTTTGCCGAACGTGCTGCCGCAGATATTCGTCGTGCTCTCGATGGGCATGGGCGGCTCAATCATGGCGGAGGCGTCGTTCGGCTTTTTAGGTCTCGGCATCCCGCAGCCCACGCCGTCGTGGGGATTGATCGTCAACGAGGGGCGCGTGCACATGTTCTCCGCGCCGTGGACGACGGGATTCTCGGGCCTGTTCATCGCGCTGACCATCCTGGGGTTCAACCTGCTTGGCGACGGTTTGCGGGATTTCCTCGACCCGAAGCTCAAAAACCTGGAAGCATAGGAGGCTAAGCAGATGACACACGGCATTGGACCCGAACAGTATACAGCGGCCGCGAACACGAACGGCGTACCGCTCCTTGAGATGCGCGACCTGCGCGTGCGGTTCCCGATGGAGAACAAGCGCTCGGTCTACGCGGTCAACGGCATCAGCCTGACTTTGAACAAGGGCGAGTCGCTCGGCGTCGTCGGCGAGTCCGGCTGCGGCAAGAGCGTCACGTTCTCGACCGTCATGCGGCTGATCAAGTCGCCGCCCGCCGTTATCGAGGGCGAGATCCTGTTCGAGGGGCGCGACATTTTAAAGTTCAGCCCGGCCGAGATGCAGCGCATCCGCGGCAAGGACATCACGATGATATTCCAGGAGCCCATGACGAGCCTGAATCCCGTCATGCGCATCGGCGACCAGGTCGCCGAGACGATCCTCCTGCACGAGACCATGTCGCGCAGGCAGGCGATGGACAAGGTCGTCGAGTACTTCAAGCTCGTGGACATTCCGGACTCGGAGAGCCGGCTGTTCTGCTACCCGCACCAGCTTTCGGGGGGTCTCCGTCAGCGCGTGATGATCGCCATGGCGCTGGCGTGCAGCCCCAAGATCCTGCTCGCCGACGAGCCGACGACCGCGCTCGACGTGACGATTCAGGCGCAGATCCTCGACCTGCTCGCCAGGCTCCAGAAGGAGACCGGCATGAGCACCGTCATGATCACGCACGACCTCGGCATCGTGGCCGAGATGGCCAAGCGCGTGGCGGTGTTCTACGCGGGCCGCATCGTCGAGGAGGCGCCCACGGCCGAGATATTCAAAAACCCGCTGCACCCGTACACGATGGGCCTGATGGGCTGCATTCCGACGATCCGCACGGACACGAAGCGCCTCTTCGTGATCGAGGGCAATATCCCAAACCCCACCTGCTTCCCCCCGGGCTGCCCGTTCCATCCGCGCTGCAAGTTCGCCACGCCCGAGTGCTCGGCCGTCGAACCGCAAAAGCGCGCGTTCAGCGACACGCATTCCGTGGCCTGCCACCACGCCGGCCAGATCAAAAAGAGCGAATAACGAAGAATTCGGAGAAATGGAAGAGGTAACAGCATGACAAAGTTCCCGCATGTATTCAGTCCGATTCAAATCGGCGGCATCACGGTTAAAAACCGCCTGTTTTCGGCGCCCATGGGCTCGCACCGGCTCACGCTGGACGGGTTTGTCACGCCGGAGACGATCGACTTTTACGCAAATCTCGCCAAGGGCGGCGTGGGCCTTGTGTGCATCGGCGAGACGCTCGTCGACGCCGAGATCGGCAACAACCACGGCCAGGTGCTCAAGCTCGATAATCCGGAGACGATCCCGGGCCTGTATCGCCTGACCGACGCGATCCACCGCTACGGCGCGCTCGCGTCCATCGAGCTCGTGCACCCCGGCCAGCGCGCCGACCCGAAGTACAATAAGGACAACGTCGTATACGGCCCGAGCGGCGGCAAATGCCACTACGGCGACGGCTTCAACACGATCGTCGAGATGGACGAGGCCATGATACAGCGCACCGTCGAGGCGTACGGCACGGCGGCGGAAATGGCCAAGCTCGCCGGCTGCGACATGGTCACGGTGCACGGCGGCCACGGCTGGCTGCTCAACCAGTTCCTGACCCCCGCGAACAACCACAGGACCGACCGCTTTGGCGGCAGCATCGAAAACAGGTGCCGCATATTCCTGATGGTCGCCGACGAGATCCGCAAAAAGTGCGGTCCCTGCTTCCCGATCGATTTCCGCATCTCCGGCGACGACTTGATCGAGAACGGCGCGACGCTCGAGGACACCGTGTACCTGGCCAAGGCGCTCGAGCCCAAAATTGACACGATACACGTGTCGGCGACAAGCTTCCACAACAGGCGCGCGAGCATCCGCATGTTCCCGAGCATGTTCTACCCGCGCGGCGTCAACGCCATCTTCGCCGAGGAGATCAAAAAGCATATCTCCATCCCGGTCACGACGGTGGGCGGCTTCAACGACCCGGCGCACATGGAG
>CAZIRB010000080.1:0-10900 GCA_964541695.1 uncultured Oscillospiraceae bacterium | reverse complement strand
CGGCTTTAGCCGCAACGCGCCGCGACCTTTGCGAACTGTGGGGAGCCCTCAACGTACCCTCGTACCCCCGTACTCTAGTACCCCCTCACACAAAAAACCGCTTCTTGAGCTCATCCTTAATCTTCTTTTTCCGGTTGAGCAGCAGCAGACAGCCGGCGAGCACGAGGCAGGGGAACAGCGCGTACATGGACCATTGCGGGATGGAGAGCCTGTCCGCGTAGAACATGATGGACAGCTCGACGCCGACGGTCAGAAGCCCGATGAGCATGAACAGCGCGGCGGTGCGGACGAGCGGGTCGGTCTTCCATTTTTCGGAGAACACCGCGTTGACGGCGAGCGTGAACAGCGTCACGAGCGTGCACAGCGGCAATCCAAGGTGCGTAAAGAACTGCGCGCCGGTGAGGCGCTCGACCGAGAACAGAAACAGCGCGAGCGCGGCCCCGTCGAGCAGGATGAACAGCACGGGCCGGCGGCGCAGAAACAGCATCGGCAGTAGCACGGTCACAAACACGAGCGCGAGCGCGCCGACCACATACAGCGACCAGGTCAGCGCGTGCGACACGAGCAGGTTCGTAAACAGCGTGATGAACAGCGGAATCAGTAGTAAAAGCGAGATAAACTCGGCCGCGTACCGCCGGTCGATGCGCGCGTTGATGCGCTCGACGTGCCTGGGGTACGGGCGCGCGGCTGATTCGCAAAAGGGCTCGGCGGGATTGACGACCTCGACGCCGCAGAGCGGGCAGCGCGGCTCGGAGGGCTTTAGTTCGACGCCGCAGTTGACACAGTAGGACATACTCTCACCTCTAATAGCGCTGATTGCTCTCGATGCCGACGTGCAGCCCGAGCTTGACGAGCCGCGTAAAAAACTCGCGTTCGAACGCGGACTCGCGGATCGTGCGCGTGAAATTGATATACAGCGTGTCGTTATACGACAGCGCGCCCGCGCAGACGGGGTTGACGGACAGCGGTCCCAATATCAGGTCCATGCGCGTAATGTACTGCTTCATCTCGGGCGGCAGGGACACCGCGCCGAGGTTGGATAGGCTGGTAGTGGAGAGCGCGTCGCCGACCTGGCTGAACACCGCCTTCATCGCGGCGTTCTTGACAAAGAGCGGCATGGCGCGGAGGAAGGGGTTGCGCTCGGACTGCACGTTCGTCGTGATCTTGACGTTGAGCAGCTTTTTTGTGACCTCCATGGCCATGAAATGGTGCACGATGTTGAGCACCTCGTCGAACTCGTACTGCCCGAGGCGCGGGTCGATGCCGGGGTTGACGTAGTTGGAGAAATTGCGCAGCGTCACGCTCGGGAATATCTTGCGCAGGTTGATCGGCACGCAGATCTTGATCGGCCGGTACGCGCGCTCGTGCGGCGTGTCGCGGCGCTGGATGCTGTCGGCGGCAAGGATCATGACCGCGGTTAAATACTCAGTCAGCGTAACGCCCTTTTCGCGCGCCTTTGCGAGCACGTCGCTCGTTTTGAGCATGCCGGTCACGATGTGCACGAACCCGTCCGTCTCGGGCGTGCCGTGCAGGTGGTAGGCGCGCGGCTCGCGGCGGCTCATCGAATACCGGCCCGAGTGCACGGCGAAGCTGTCCTCGATTTCCTCGGGCTTAGGCTGTTCGGAGCAGTCGAGCACGTTGCCGCCGCGCGGGATACTGGCGCCGTATTTGAGCGTGAGATACTCCGCCACAAGCGTGTTGAGGAATACGAATCCCCCCGTGCCGTCGGTCAGCACATGGAAGAACTCGACCGCGATGCGCTTTTCGTAGTAGCGCACGCGCAAACCAAAGCCGCCGTTGTCGGCAAAGCGCATGCGCACGCAGGGGTTGCCGACGTCCTGCTGCACGCGCGGGCAGTCGTCGCTATGCTCGAGATAGAACCAGAACGCGCCGCGCCGGAGCTTGACGGAAAAGCTCGGAAAGCGCCGAAGCGTCTTTCGCTGCGCGACCTCGAGGATGTCCGGGTCGACGGGCTCGGTCAGCTCCGCGGACAGCCGAAACAGCGCGGTCCAGCTGCGGTTCATGGTCGCGGGGTAGATCAAAGCGGCGTTATCGAGCCGCATCCACGTATGCTTGCGTTCGGTCGCGTGGGTCTCCATCCGTCCGTCTATCCTTCCGTAATGTCGAACGTGATAAAACTGCCCTCGTACCACAGCGTCGCCTTTTCGCCGGTAAAGCGCACGACGCAGTAGTCCGGGTCCTCGGGCCCGAGCGGGAAATGGCGGAGCATCCAGTCCCGCCACAGCTCCCTTTTCAGCGCCGGGTCGGTCAGCACGCGCGCCGTGCCCACGAGCGTCTGGCTGTCGCCGCCGAGCTGGTAGCAGACGCTGGCTTTCGGGCTCTGCATCAGCTGCCGCACCTTCTCGGAGCCTATGGAGGTCGAGAAAAATATCGTGGCGTACCCGTCGGCCTTTATGGGGGACACGATGCATACGCGCGGATAGCCGTCCTCGTTCACGGTGGCAAACGAGACGGTCTCGCAGGCCGACAGCATGTCCGCGGCGTACCGGCACGGCCCGGTCAGTTCGCGCATGATGAATTCCTCCGATCCCTGGACTTTGCGCGCCGGCCCGCGCGCGGGCTCTTTTCCGGGAGCGGCGGCAGGCCCAGTTCCCTGCGGATGAACGCGCGCATGTGCGCCATGGCCAGGCGGCTTTCCTTGGTGCCGAACAGCGGGTACACATGCCACATGCCCTGCTCGACGACGAGCTCGGCGCGGCAGCCGCAGATGACGAGCTTCTCGTAGAGCGACACGGCGTCCGAGAGCAGGATCTCGTCGGCGCCCGCAAACAGCAGCGAAGGCGGAAGACCGCATAGGTCGCCGAGCAGCGGGGAGACGAACGGCTCGTCCTCGCGCCCGGCGGCGTAGACGATCACGTAGTAGGCGATGGACTCTCGTATGAGCGACGGATCGCGCGAGACGTTGTTGCGGTACGACCGCCCGGAGAGCGTGAGGTCGACCCACGGCGAGACGCCGACGGCGCAGGCCGGCATCGGCAGCCCCTCGTCCTTTAGCCTAAGCAGCAGCGCGAACATCAGTCCGCCGCCCGCGCTCTCGCCCGCAAACGCGATATGCTCCGGCGCGTACCCGCGGCCTAGCAGAAAGCGGTACGCCTCGTACGCGTCGTCGAGCGCGGCGGGAAACTTATGTTCCGGCGCGAGCCGGTAGGCTACGCACAGCGTGTTGACGTGGGCTTCCGCGGCGAGCAGGCCGCCGAAGCCCTTGGCGTAGTCGAGCGTGCCGGCGACGTAGCCGCCGCCGTGCAGGTACAGGATCGCGTGCGTGTCCGCGGTTTCGCAGCCGCAGGGCGTCGCGAACGAGACGGCAAACTCGGTAAGCGGCTCGTCCGCAAACGTCACGCGGTCCAAAAGCGCGCGCGCGCCGAGCTTCCCGACGTTATCCTGCGCAATCCTCGCGGCTTCGATGCCCGCAAAGCGCAGGATGGGTTTGGCAAGCCGCAATTGCAGCTTGATCAGCGAGGCGCTCAGGCTGGGCATGGCGGCTCCCCCCTTATATTTAGATTGAATAAACATAAGTGTACCATTCTTTCAAAAAAAGCACAATGTTTCCATATGGAATCCGCTCCCCGCGTGGTATAATAGCGCAAAACGCGGCCGGGCGCGCAGCCTGAGGCCCGTGGGAAAGCGGAGGATGCATCGGATGCCGGACGCAGCCGGAGGCTTCGACGTCGCCGTCGCAGATTGCAAGGACTATGAATCGGAGCGCGTCAAAAGCGCGCTGATCCGGGCCGTCGACGCGGTGGGCGGGCTGGATTTTGTGCGGCCCGGCATGCGCGTGGCCGTCAAGGCGAACCTGATGATGCCCAAAAAGCCGGAGCAGGCCGCGACCACGCACCCCGCGGTTGCAGTCGCGCTCTGCGAACTGCTCATCGAGCGCGGCGCAAGCGTCGTGCTCGGGGACAGCCCGGGCGGGCTGTTCACGGCGGCGTTTTTAACGCCAATCTACGCCGCGACCGGCATGCGCGCGGTCGAGAAAACGGGCGCGGCGCTCAACTTCGACTTTGGCGAGACGGAGGTAGTAAATCCCGCGGCGCGGGTCTGCCGGTCGTTTCTCGCGACGAACTACCTGCTCGAGGCGGACGCGGTGGTCAGCCTCGCCAAAATCAAGACGCACGGCCTCATGGCCTACACCGGCGCGTGCAAGAACCTGTTCGGCGCGGTGCCGGCCATGCGCAAGGCGGAGTCGCACTACCGGTATCCCACGCACGAGCAGTTTTCCGGCATGCTGGTCGACATCTGCGAGTATATTAGGCCCGCGCTCTCGGTCGGCGACATGGTCGAGGCCATGGAGGGCAACGGCCCGTCGGCGGGCGTGCCGCGGCACGTCGGGGCGCTGTTTGCCGCCAAGAACCCGCACGCGCTGGACCTGGCCGCGGCGCATGTGATGAACCTCTCGCTAATCGACGTGCCGACGCTCTCGGAGGCGCACGCGCGCGGCTTAATTCCGGACTCGCACGAAAAGCTGAATATCTTCGGCGACCTTGAGGCGTATTTTACGCCGGACTTCAAGCACGCCAGGCATAAGCAGGTGCGCGAGTGGGGGACGGATAACAAGCTGCTCACGGCCGTGTTCCGCAAATCGTTCGAGAGCCGGCCGGACGTAACGAAGGCGGAGTGCGTGCGCTGCGGCGAATGCGAGCGGATCTGCCCCGCGCACGCGATCGCGATGGGCGATCAGATGGCCGAGATCGACCGCGAGGCCTGCATCCGCTGCTTCTGCTGCCAGGAGTTCTGCCCCAAGGGCGCGATCCGTGTGCGAAGGCCGTTCGTGGCGCGCGCGTTTGAGGGCTTCCGCAAGCGGTAAAATTCGCGCTTTGCCGCGGCCGCATTTTCACAGTTTTGCCCGTTTTTGTTCATCGTTTGGCCCGCTTTTTTCGCTATACTGAACACCGCGTATCCGGGGCGGATGCGCGGCTTTTTTGTGCGGGGTGAAACGGTGTTGAAACGCAGGCTGCTGCCCATATGGGCATTGATCGGCATCGATATTTTGGTCACCGGCGCGAGCCTTTGCGTGTTCGCGCTGTTCCATCATGTGCTGCCGTCCCGGCTCGAGCCGGAGACGCCGCGGCAAACGGCGGCCGCCGCCCTGGCAACGCCCACGCCGACGGCGGTTCCCACCGCGCCCGCCGCGGCCGGGCCGAGCCCGACGCCGGGGCCGACCGCGACGCCGGGGCCGTTTGCCCAGGGACGGACGGTCGCCACGGACACGGAGTACAGGAGCGAACACGTGGCCGCCGCGCTGTCGACCGTCGACGACGGCCGCGTGGTCTATTATGTGACGGACATCCACATCTCGGACATCGCGTGCTTCCAGTCGGCGTTTGCCAAGGGTACCTACGGCAAGGCCATCCGCGAGCGCGCGCTCGTCATGGCCGAAAACAACAACGCCATCTGTGCGCTCAACGGCGACTACTACGGCGTCGACAGCAAGAGCGGCGTCGTGATACGAAACGGCGTGCTGTACCGCAGCAACGCGGACGCGGACGTGCTCGTATTGTACGAGGACGGCACGATGCGCACGTTTACGAAGGACGCGTTCGACGCCGACTTAGAGATGGCAAACGGCGCGTACCAGGCCTGGTGCTTCGGCCCGTCGCTGCTCGACGAATTTGGCGCGGCAAAGGACGGCTTCACCGGCCGCATCGCCAGCTATAACCCGCGCTCCGCGATCGGCTATTACGAGCCGGGACATTACTGCTTCGTCGCCGTCGACGGCCGCAGCAAGGACTCGAAGGGTATGACATTGGACCAATTGGCAAAGCTCATGGAGTCGCTCGGCTGCAAACTGGCCTACAACCTCGACGGCGGCCAGTCTTCCGCGCTGGTATTCGGCGATTCACTGGTCAACAGCCCGAGCAACGGCGGCCGGCCCATCACGGACATCCTCTTTATCGCCGAGCCCGCCTTAGGCTGAAAGGAGCCGCTATGCGTGGATTTTTCCGCTGCCGCCCGCTGATGCCGGGCGGCGCGAGATACGGGGACCGGCGGCCCGGCCTGATCGAGCGGCTGCTGCCGCACGCGCTGATCGTGCTGTGCCTGATGCTGCTGACGTTCTTTGTCATCACGCTCTTCAATCCCGCGATGGGCTTTTTGCGAAACGGGATCACGGACTGGCTCATATTTTGCTGCTCCGTGCTCGGCGTCGTCTGCGCGGTGCTGTTGATCGGCTATCAGCGGCGGCCGTGACGGAAAGATTTTATTGGGTTTCCCGCTTCCCGCGCTTTTCGCGCGGGCTTTTTCTTTGCCCAAGGGGTAAAATTGCGCTATAATGGGTACGAAACTTCCATCACATCGGCCGCCGAAACCAAAAAAGGAGCGATTCAGCCATGACCGAGAACGAACGCCTTGCATTTTTGAAGCGCCATACGCCGTGCTACGTCTACGACGAGCGGGCGATCCGCGAACGCGCGGGCACGCTTAAAACGATGCTGCCCGGCTATGACTTTCTGTATTCGATTAAGACGAACCCGTTCCCGCCCGTCGTCGCGGCGATCGCGGGCTGCGGCCTCGGCGCCGACGCGGCGTCGGCCGGCGAGGTGCGCATCTCGCGCGCGGCGGGCGTTTCGGCGGACGATATCTATTACTCCGCGCCCGGCAAGTCGCGCGCGGACATCGAGGACGCGCTGAACCATTGCGTGCTCACCGCCGACAGCGTCGGCGAGCTCGAGCGCATCAACGCCGCCGCCATGGAGCGCGGCGAGTCCGTTCGCGTGGGGCTGCGCGTCAATCCCGATTTTACGATGGACGGCGACAGGGGCGCCGCGGGCAAGTTCGGCGTGTGCGCCGAGGACCTGCCGGAGTTGTCCGACCGGCTCTCGCATCTGCATCACCTCTCCGTCGTCGGCATCCACGTGCACGTCAAGTCGCAGATTCTCGACGCCGCCCTGCTCGGGCGCTATTACGGGCGCTGCCTCCAGCTCGCGCAAAAGATCGATACGCTGCCGGGCTTTTCGATCCGGTTCGTCAACTTCGGCGGCGGCGTCGGCACCGTCTACGACCGCACCCGCGAAAAGCCGCTCGATTTTGCGTGCCTGGCCGAGCAGGCCGCCTGCGTCGCCGACGAGAACCAGAGGACGCTCGGCGCGCGGCTCCTGATCGAGAGCGGCCGGTTTTTAACCTGCAACGCCGGCACGTATTACACGAGCGTCGTCGACGTCAAGCGCGCCCGCGGCAAGACCTGTGTGATCGTGCAGGGCGGGCTGAACGGCTTCTCCCGGCCCGTGTTTGCGCACATGCTCGAATCTTTGCTGCCCGATGGCGGCTTCCCCGCGCCCGAGCCGCTGTATACGTGCAAAAACGCGTTTTCGTTTGAGCTCCTGACCGACGCGCCGCAGCGTGAGACCGTCGATCTCGTCGGCAACCTCTGTACCGCCGCCGACGTGCTCGCCGCCGGCATTACGCTGCCAAAAGCCGAGGTCGGCGACCTCGTGCGCGTTTCCAACGCCGGCAGCTATGCCCACGCGCTCACGCCCGTGCAGTTCTCAAGCCACGCCGCGCCCGTGCAGTACCTGCTGCGCGAGGACGGGAGTCTCGGCGAATAGAACGGACAGAGTTTTGATATGCAGCGGCGCCCGCTTCGGCGGGCGCCGCTGCGCTTTTGGAGGACGGGGGAAGGGGAACGGGGAACGTTCGAGAGCTCCGCTCTCGAGCTCCCGCTCAAGGGACACGTCCCTTGAGAATCCCTTTCTGCGCCAAGCTGCTTTTATTGCCTTCCCATATTGGGGTTTCCAAAGGGACGTGTCCCTTTGGCGGGGTGCAGGGGCGGCGCCCCTGCTCTGGTTTCCGAGGGCGGAGCCCTCAATCGTTCCTCGTTCCCCGTTCCCCCGCTCCCCTTCCCGTTTCTCCGTACCCGAAACCCGCGCATTTTCAGCCCAATGCCGCCTTGCATACGCGCGTCCGGCAGGATATAATAAATCCATTCTTGCATTTTCGGAGGGTTTCGTCATGCATCGGTTTGCCAACGACGTCGGCGTGCTAGTCCCCAACGTACTGCTGCCCGGGGCGGGCTCCGACTTTTTCAAGTGGGCGGTCGTGGCCTGCGACCAATACACGTCGCAGCCGGAATACTGGGAGAACGCGGAAAGGATCGCGGGGGATGCGCCGACCGCGCTGCATCTGATTTTGCCGGAGGCGTACCTCGGCAAGCCGGGGGAGGCGGAGCGGATCGAAGCGATCAAGGCGAGCATGCGGGACTACCTGAAGCGCGGCGTGCTGGCGGAGGCGGGCGAGGGGTTCGTGCTGGTCGAGCGCACGGTCGCGGGCAACACGCGGCGCGGCCTCGTGCTGGCGCTCGACCTCGAGCGGTACGACTATCACAAGGGCGCAAAGACGCTGATCCGCGCGACGGAGGGCACGATCGAGGAACGAATCCCGCCGCGGCTGCGCATCCGCGAGGGCGCGGCGCTGGAGCTGCCGCACATCCTCGTGCTGATCGACGACCCGAATAAGACGGTGATCGAGCCGCTCAGCGCGCGCGCGGCCACGCTGCCGCTTTTGTACGATACCGATCTGATGCTGGACGGCGGACATATTGCGGGCCGGCTCGTGTCCGGCGAGGCCGAGATCAACGGCGTATTGAACGCGCTGGCCGCGTTGACCGACAAGGCGGCGTTTTATAAAAAATACGGCGTGGACGAACCGCTGCTGTTCGCCATGGGCGACGGCAACCACAGTTTCGCCACGGCGAAGGCGTACTGGGAGAAGATTAAAAAAGATTTGCCGGAGGGCGAGCACGCGGACCATCCGGCGCGGTTCGCGCTCGTCGAGATTGAGAACGTGCACGACGAGGGCATCGTGTTCGAGCCGATCCATCGAGCGCTGTTCGGCGTGGACGCGGCCACCGCGATGTGCCGGCTCGGCAGCATACTCAACGAACAGAACGCGCACTGCGAATGGCGTGAAGGCGCGGGGACGGCGGCCGCGGGCGGCGAAACGCACGTGCTGCCGGTGCTGACAAAGCACATACAGGGCGCGTTCGTCGTGTCGGGACCCGCGCAGCAGCTCGCGGTCGGCACGCTTCAGAACGCGATCGACGCGCTGCTTGCCGAAACGCCGGGGGCGTCCGTCGACTATATCCACGGTGCGGACGTGGTCGGGGCGCTCTCGCAAAAGGACGGGACGATCGGCTTTTTGCTGCCGAAGATGGAGAAGTCCGAGCTGTTCCCGACGGTCGTGTTCGACGGCGCGCTTCCGCGCAAGACGTTCTCGATGGGTGAGGCGAACGAGAAGCGCTACTATATGGAATGCAGAAAAATTGAGCGGTAATTGGGGGAGAAAACGCGCATGGCGGTCAAGGTAGCAAAATTCGGCGGTTCGTCGCTCGCGGACGCAAAGTGCTTTCAAAAGGTGAAGCAGATCGTGCTTGCCGACCCGGAGATCCTGTATGTCGTGCCGAGCGCGCCCGGCAAGCGCGGCAAGGAGGACACGAAGATCACGGATCTGCTGTATCAGACGGCGGAGGCGGCGCGCACGGAGGGTGATTACCGCGCGATATTTGCCGACGTGCGCGAGCGGTACCTCGAGATCGAGCGCGAGCTGGGGCTTTCCACGAACATTGCGCGCGAGCTGGACAACGTCGAAAAGAACATCCGCGACGGCGCGAGCGAGGACTATATCGCAAGCCGCGGCGAGTATTTAAACGGCCTGCTCATGGCCGAGTATCTGGGCTTTACGTTCCTCGACGCGGCGGAGATCGTGTGCTTCCACACGGCGGACGGCGCGTACGACGACGAGACCACGCAGAAATGGTCGAGCCGGCTCGAGAACATGCAGCGCGTGGTCGTGCCGGGCTTTTACGGCCGGCGGCGCGAGGGCGGCATACGGACGTTTTCGCGCGGGGGCTCGGACATCACGGGCGCGATCGTCGCGCGCGCAGTGCACGCCGACGTATACGAGAACTGGACGGACGTGTCGGGCTTCTTGATGGCGGACCCGCGCATCGTCGATAATCCCAAGGTGATGCGCACCGTGACGTACGCGGAGCTGCGGGAGTTGTCGTACATGGGCGCGACGGTGCTGCACGAGGACTCGATTTTCCCGGTGCGCCGCGCGAAGATTCCGATCAACGTGCGCAACACGAACGCGCCGGACGAGCCGGGCACGATGATCGTGCCGGACAGCTACTTAAAATACTACCAGCGCGAGGGCATCATGACGGGCGTGGCGGGCCGCCGCGGCTTTACGGTCATCACGCTCTACAAGGACAACATGCACAACGAGGTGGGCTTTGGCTACCGCGTGCTGCGCGTGCTGGAGAAACACAACATTTCGTTCGAACACATGCCGTCCGGCATCGACACGATGTCGCTCGTTATCTCGGACGCGAACCTGAACGACCACCTCGAGACCGTGGTCCGCGAAATCAAGGAGGACTGCGACCCCAAGACCGTCGAGCTCACCTCCAACATGGCTTTGATCGCGACCGTGGGCCGCGGCATGGTGAACAGCCGCGGCGTGGCAGCGCGCTTATTCACCGCGCTCTACGAGGCGGGCGTCAACATCCGCATGATCGACCAGGGCTCGTCGGAGATGAACATCATCGTCGGCGTCGAGAGCGACGATTTCGAGACCGCCGTCCGCGCGATCTATAACGCGTTTAAGTAGGGGCGCGCGGGAGACGGGGGACGATTAAGAACAGGGGCGGAGCCCCTGTTCTTGTTTGGAAGGCATTTAGATGCGAGGGCTCCGCCCTCGCGCCCCCGCTTCTTTTCTGAAAGAAAAGAAGCAAAAGATGCGAGTGCCGCTTGCTTTCGCGCCCTTTCCTTCGGGATTCTCAAGGGACTTGTCCCTTGAGCGGGAGTTTGAGGGCGGAGCCCTCAACGTGCCCTTTGGAGACGGAGCCCTCAACGTGCCCTTTGGAGACGGAGCCCTCAACGTGCCC
>CAZIRB010000079.1:0-11043 GCA_964541695.1 uncultured Oscillospiraceae bacterium | reverse complement strand
AAAACTTTTTATCCCGCCGGGTATCCATAGCGCGGCCCGGTTCAAAAGTTACGGTCCGCTCCGCCGAAACGGCCCGGAGCCATGCACCAAAAGCGCTCCGTTTTTCGGGCGCCCGTTCAGCGAAGGTTATGGCTTTGGCCGCGCGCGGCGCAGATCCCCGGCAAACATAGAGGCAGTCCCTTAAAAAGCAGTCGAAAACAGAATAACAATTGAAACAAACGATCCCGAACCGCGCCGGTCCGGTAAAAATTGCCGTACAAAATCTTAAAGCGCTTGTTCGGCGCCCATTTTTTCTTCGTTCCGATGGGGAAATTCGCTGTTCTTCGGGGAGCCGGATCAACCGGCGTCAGGCAGCGCCAAGGAGGGCATCCCGATACGCCGCCCGGGCCGTAATGGGACCCGGCTTCCCAAATACGCGAAAGGTTAGTGCGCGACCGCCCGTCCGCCGCTGGCCTGATCCAGATCCTTGTCCGTAATTTCCTTTTCCTGTTCAACCACGGGCGTCTCTTTTACTTCCTTCTTCTCCATGTGTTATCCCCTTTCCGTTGTTTGATTGAAGCCCCCGTAACGGGGGCTTTTCAAAACTTTGGCCGAATCGCTTAAGCGAAAAATTACCGGTTGGCAAACATCCCGCCGCTGGCCTGATCCAATTCCACGTCCGGGATATCCTTCTTCGGTTCCACAACGGACGCTTCCTTTACTTCCTTCTTCTCCATGCTGGTCCGCCTCCCTTTCTTTTTGATCCTAGATGTCGAGGTGTAACCATTCGGATACTATGAATCTACCATAGGCGACATTCCAAGTCAATAAGAAAATTTGGTTGACGAATCGGTAGTTCTGCTTCCATAATACCTATCAGGCAAACAAAACGTACCGAGGTGACTGAATTTGGCCAAACAGCGTGAATCGTCCGAAGTCGTAAGGGACAGGATTTTGACGGTGGCGACCGGGCTCTTTGCCGAGCACGGCGTCAACGGTATCGGCATACGCAGAATCGCGGACGAGGCCGGAATCAACCACGCCTTGATTATACGGTATTTTGGAAGCAAGGACAAACTGGTGGCCGAAATTCTGCAGCGCGAAATATCGAAATTAGCCACCAGTTATCCGCCGAACCCCGGATACACCCCGGTTCAGGTATTGGCAAACCTCCGGAAAATCCTGCTCCATGCCCTGACCTCCGAGCGGGACACGATGAAACTGGTCGTCCGCTTCGGGCTGGACGGGCTGCCGCAGGAGTCCTACATCGACGGGGCGAACGAACGGGCCGCGAACGTGCTTGCAAAATGGATCGCGCTGCAGCAGTCCCGGCAGACGGATGAAAACTTGCCGGACGGAAGATTCGTGTCGATGGTCGTCATGGGCGCGCTGTTTTCACTCGTATCCATCGGACCCTGGCTGCTGACCTCCGTCGGCTTGCCGCAGGAGGAATTTGAAAAGCGGATGCCGGACGTCGTCGACACCGCGATCTGGATGATCGCCCGGGCCATCGGCCTCCCGCCCGAGGCGGGCATGGCGGACGGTCAGGGACCGCAGCCCTCCGCTCCCGATCCGCGTTGAAGCGGACGATACACCCGCGCCCGTCGCGGCTGCTTGGCCGGAACGGCGGCCGGCAGGTCGGATAAACTGAAACAAAGCTGACTCAGGACTTCCCCGCGGGTGGCGACGCCACGGTCCGCGGGGAGTTTTTTCGCTTGCGGCGACGGGGAAAACGGAATCGGGACGCGCGCCATTTACGTCCGCAAAGGGGGTTTTTTGCCCGCGGCGCGTGCAAGAGGAAGCGGGCGGGGTTATACTCGCTCGGGCGAATTCTCGTGATTTTCGTCCGCGGCGCGCGGGCGGGAAAACGGTCGACCGCGGCGGTTTTCGGGCCCGCACACCGTCGCGGTCCGGCCGGTTGGATCATTTCGCCGCTATCATGGCGTTTTTTTGAAGGCCTTCTTATTGACCGAAGCGGTTTGCGGACGCGTTGTGCATCCCTGTTCAGTGCTCATTTTAAATGAAAAAATTTTACAAAGGCTATTGACTTGGAGTGAACTCCAGGTGCTACGCTCTGGACAGAACCTATAAATCGCGCATGCGGAGGGAGGATTTCGTATGGGCGGCAGCACCCTGATCGCGTACTTTTCCCGCCCGGCAACAACTATGTTTGCGGCCGTATCGTGAACCTGACCGTGGGAAATACGGAGATCGCCGCGCGGCTGGTCGCCGAACACACGGGCGGCGCGCTTTTCAAGCCCGATCCGATGCGAAAATACTCGGAGGACTACCATACCTGCGCCGAGGAGGCGAAACGAGAGCTTCGCGACGGCGCGCCCGCCCGGCGCTTGCCGCATACCCGGACGACATCGGCGGATACGACACGATCATACTCTGTTATCCCAACTGGTGGGGTACGATGCCCATGCCGGTATGGACCTTTCTCGAGCGGTACGACTTCTCCGGCAAGACCGTCTATCCCCTCTGCACCCACGAGGGCAGCGGAATGGACAAAAGCGAGGGCGACGTGAGGAAGCTCTGTCCCGACGCCGACATAAAGAAGGGATTGGCCGTTCGCGGGAGCAGCGTCAAGAGCGCGGAGAAGGACATCCGCGCATGGCTGAAGTTTTAAATCCGATCCGTGAAATAGATGTAGGGATTCGTACTACTGCCGTCGCACATCAACAAAGCATTGAGCGAATTATAAGGAGGCAGACCGATGAAAACGCGCAGACTCGGCACCCTGGAAGTATCGGCAGTCGGTTTGGGCTGCATGGGGCTCAGCCACGCCAGCGGCGCGCCGACGGAAAAGTCGGAGGCCATCAAGGTTTTGCGTCAGGCGGTGGAAATGGGGTATACGCTTTTTGATACCGCCGAGTGCTACACCGGGATCAATCCGGATGGCTCGATTTCCTATAACGAGGAACTGGTCGGCGAGGCGCTGCGCCCCGTGCGGAACGACGTGACGATCGCAACAAAATGCGGCGTCCGGATTGCCGCCGACCGCTTGGTTTTGGACAGCCGCCCGGAGACGATCCGCAGCTCGGTCGAAGGCAGTTTGCGGCGGCTGGGAACCGACCGCATCGATCTTTACTATCAGCACCGCGTCGATCCGAACGTTACCCCGGAAGAGGTCGCCGGCACAATGCGCCGGTTGGCGGAGGAAGGGAAAATCCGATGCTGGGGGATTTCCGAAACGACGGAGGAATACCTCCTCCGGGCGCATGCCGTCTTTCCTGTTACGGCGGTTCAGAACCGCTACTCCATGATGGCGCGCTGGTATGAGCCGCTGTTCCCCGTGCTGGAAGAGCGGAATATCGGGTTCGTGGCGTTTTCCCCGATGGCAAACGGCTTTTTGACGGGGAGATACGATCGGTATTCCCGGTTCGAGGATGAGGCGGATCTCCGCGGCCGGATGCCGCAGTTCACCGCCGAAGGCATGGAAAAGGGCCGCGAACTATTGGAAATGCTCAATAAACTCGCCCTTGAGAAGGAAGCGACGCCGGCACAGATCTCTTTGGCCTGGACGATGTGCAAAAAGCCATGGATTGTTCCCATTCCGGGCAGCAGGAAGCCGGAACGGCTCAAGGAGAATATGGGCGCCGCCGAGGTGACGCTCAGCGCGGAAGAAATCAAGCGGATTGATCGGAGGCTCGACACAATGGAGTTTCTTGTGTTCGGCGGACGCAAGCAGGGCTAAAGAGGAGGGAACGCAATGAAATCCGATGCCGCTTCTCCGGGCAATACGATCTTTCCGATCGGAGAACCGCTGCCCGAAATGTTCAGCAAGCATTTTACCGGTCGGGCGTATTTGCAGCCGCTGACCGACCGGGGCGGCCCCATCGCAAACGTCACCTTTGAGCCGGGATGCCGGAACAACTGGCACATCCATCACAGGGGCGGGCAGATCCTGCTGGTAACCGGCGGGAAGGGCTGGTATCAGGCATGGGGGGAACCGGCGCGGGCGCTGCAACCCGGCGATGTGGTCGATATTGCAGCCGGGGTTAAGCACTGGCACGGCGCGGCAAAGGACTGCTGGTTTGCCCATCTGGCCGTGGAGATTCCCGCCGACGGCGCAACGCTGGAATGGCTGGAACCGGCCGATGACGAAACCTACGGCCGGCTGCGCCGGGCTTAAGCGCATCCCGCAATCCTCCCGCAATCCCGCCTGTCACGCGGCCTGATCAATCGCCCCATCATTCCATAGAAGGAGAACGTATCATGGAATATGTAAAACTCGGAAACTCCGGCCTCGTGGTCTCGCGGCTCTGCGCCGGCTGCATGAGCTTCGGCGACCCGGAAAGCAAGTTCCACGCGTGGACATTGGACGCCGCCGAGAGCGAGCGCCTCGTCAGGCACGCGCTCGATCTCGGCATCAACTTCTTCGATACGGCAAACGTCTACTCGGCCGGCACGAGCGAGGAATATCTCGGCCGCGCGATCCGCAGCAACGTCGCGCGCGACAAGGTACTCATCGCGACCAAGGTGTTCTTCAACGAGGGGCGGCTCTCCCGGGACGCGATCCTGCGCGAGATCGACGGCTCGCTGCGCCGCCTCGGCATGGACTACGTCGACCTGTACATCATCCACCGCTTCGACGCGGATACGCCCATCGAGGAGACGATGGAGACGCTCGACAGCCTCATAAAGGCCGGCAAGGTGCGCGCGCTCGGCGCCTCCGCGATGTACGGCTACCAGTTCCACTCTCTCCAGATCGCCGCGGAGCGAAACGGCTGGACGAAGTTTGTGTCCATGCAGAACCACTACAACCTGCTCTATCGCGAGGACGAGCGCGAGCTCATCCCCATCTGCCGGCGGCAGAACGTCGCGCTCACGCCGTACAGTCCGCTTGCCGCGGGGCGGCTTTCGCGCCTCGAGTGGGACGCGGACACCGCGCGCAGCCGCACCGACCAGACGGCCGTCTCCAAGTACGACGGCACGCGGGAGACGGACTATCCGATCGTACTGCGCGTACACGAGCTTGCGGAAAGATATGGTGCAACCATGTCGCAGATCGCGCTTGCCTGGCATTTTGCTAAGGGGGTTACTTCGCCGATCATCGGCACAACCAAGGCCGAATACTTCGACGACGCGGCCGGGGCGCTGAATATCCGGTTGACGGACGAGGATATCGCTTACCTCGAGGAGCCGTACGTGCCGCATAAGATCGTCGGCGCGCTTTGAACAGTCGCAGGAGCACGGTGTCCGGAGGAAGGAGAGCAACTATGACCATCGCAGAGGTGGTGGAAAGATACGGTTTGACGGCGGACACGCTGCGGTATTATGAACGCGTGGGGTTAATCCCCGCCGTGAGCCGCACTGCCGGCGGCATCCGAAACTATCAGGATGAGGACTGCCGGTGGATCGAGTTCATCAAGTGCATGCGCGGCACCGGGCTGCCGGTGGAGACGCTGATCGAATACGTGCGGCTCTTTCAGATGGGCGACGCGACATTTGAGGCGCGCAAGTCCCTCCTGATCGCGCAGCGCGACGCGCTGGCCGTGCGGCTTGCCGAGATGCGAGGCACGCTGGAGCGGCTGAACAAAAAGATCGAACGGTACGAGAAGACGCTTGTGCCGATTGAAACCGAGCTCAAGCACGCAAAATAGCCCGTAAAACGATCATCCGGATACAGGTATCGGTTTATATATCGTGACCCCCAACCGCGCCGGAAGCTCATAGTTCTTTTTGTGGAAGAACCGGAGTAAGGCGATGCTTCCGCCGTTGCTTACAAGGTATTCGACCTCGTCATCCCCGACGGGATAATGCGGCCCGATATACGGCTGTATGGCAAATTTGATGTAGTACCCTTTCTCATCCCTTCTAAAGCCGATTACCTCGCCTGAATAATTGGCTACGGTTGGATTATAAGAAAGATATTCGGAATAGAAATCATCCGATGCTTTCTGAAGCTTTGGAACAAATAGCGTGAATATCAGGTCGCGCTGTTTATTGAACCGATCCAGTAAAACTATGCTTGCCGCAGCGCATACAAAAAGTAAAATGACGATCGCAACCACGTGTTTTCTATGCATGTTGCGCCTCCCGGGTGCAGGCTGTTGTTATGAAAACGTATGACTTGGCCGAAGATATATGTGGTTCTACCCGTATATGGCCGGCTTGTATATCATTTTGCGATAGGCTATTGACTATTCCCTTGGGGGATGGCTTATGATCCCATTGAGGTGATTCGATGCTGATAACCGAGGTTTGCAAAGTTACCGGGCTGACCAAAAAGGCGGTGGAATACTACGTTGAGCAGGGATTGGTTTCCCCCGCCCCGCTCGAAAACGGCTACCGGGATTTTGATGATGCCGATGTGGAACATTTAAAGAAAATCCGCGTACTTCGCGTATTGGGGCTTGGCGTGGAAGAGATTAAGTCGGCGCTTGCGGATCAAGCGGGAACCGCGCTGAAGAAGCTGGCGGTTCAAAGGACGCTGGCCTTGCAGCAAGATCAGATCAGAAGTCAACTGCTCGACCAACTAAGCGCGGACGGATGCTATGAGGATATCGACGCGGAATTGGCGGCGCTCGATCAAAGCCGCGTTATCTCCGAGCGATTGCTGGAAGCGTTCCCCGGATATTACGGGCGGTTCCTCTGCTTGCACTTTGCGCGCTTCCTTAACGAGCCGATCCGGACGGCAGAGCAGCAAACCGCGTTTCGGCGCGTAGTTGATTTCCTGGATCAGGTGCCGCCACCGGATTTCCCGGACGGCGTGCGCGCGTTTTTTGAGGAAGGAACCGAGCAGATCGGAGTCCGCGAGATTGAGAAGATGCTTGGGCAAGTAAGCCAATCGATGCGTGACATCGGGACCTTTGTTCAAGAGAACCGGGATGCGCTCGAACAGTATCTGCAATACCGGCAATCCGACGAATACAGGAACTCGCCGGCGCACCATCTGCGCCGTCTGCTGCAGGAGTTCTGCCGGACAAGCGGGTATTACGATACGTTTCTCCCCGCGATGATGAAGCTGAGCCCGTCCTATGCAGCATATCGCCGGCAGATGGAGGTGGCAAATGAAAAGTTACTTTCGATGTGTCCTGAAATTGCGGAATTGAGCGAGCATGAATGAGAAGGCCATACGAAAAGCGCCTCCCGAAAGGAAGGCGCCTTTCCCACCTTGGATTAGGGGCGATGCTTTCAAAACAGTCCATCTTCCTTCTTTAGTCGTAACAACGGGAATGATCCGTTATTCTTTCGTTGAGCGTGACCCGATTAACTATTCCGCTGGTATATACAACATAATCCATTCTGTTCTGTAATAAGCCCCGGCCGCGCTATCTTCCTACGCGCCGGCGGATGCTGTCCATGCGCACGGCGCACTCCTCCATAATCGCGGTCTCGTCCAGCGTCAGCAGGCGTCGGTCCAGCATGACGGGCACACCGTCGATGATGCTGTCCGATACGTCGCGCGCGCACACGCAGTCGAGCAGCGCCGTCGTGTAGCTGTTGGTGGGCCGGATGTGCGGCTGGCGCGTGTCGATCGCGATCAGGTCCGCGAGCCTTCCCGGCTCGATCGCGCCGAGGCTATCACCAAGGTTCATCGCCGCCGCGCCGCCCTGCGTCGCCATGGCCAGCGTCTTTTGGACCGTGAGCGCCACGGGGTCGAATATCGGCAGACCCCAGGTCGCGATGACCGCCGCGCGCAGCACGCGCATCTCCTCGAAGATATCCACGCTGTTGTACGCCGCGCCGTCGCTGCCGAGACCCACGCTGCACCCCGCCTCAAGCAGCCGCGGGGTCTTGGGAACGCCGTGGTTGATCAGGTTGGCGAACGGGCAGTGCACGAGCTTTACTCCGCGCTCTGCCAAAAGCATAATATCGGGCTCGGAGAGCACGACGTTGTGCGCAGTCAGAAGGTTTGGGCCGAGCAGGCTGCAGCGATCCAAAAACTCCGCCGGGCGCAGCCGGTATTGCTGCAGGCAGAAGCTGACCTCGTCGCGGTGCTCGCACAGATGGCCGTGCACGCAGGTATTGCGCGCGCGCGCGTGTTCGGCAAGGAGCGTGATCAGCTTCTCCGAGCAGGCCATCACCTGACGCATGCCGTAGAATACGCTGACGCGGCCGTTCCCCGCGCCATGATACTGTTCAAACAAAAGGTCGTTGTTCTCGACGGCCTCCTCCGTGCGCTCGAGCATCCCGTCGGAAATGTCGCGGCCCATGTCCATCATGGAACGCGTGATGCCGGCACGGATACCAGCCTCTACCGCCGCCTGCGCCACCCTGTGCATATGCCGCCCGCCCGAATCCGCAAAGCCTGTGACGCCGGATTTGATCGCCTGGACACAGTACAGAAGCGCGCTGTAATAGACGTCGTCCTCGGTGAGCGCGCTCTCGAACGGTACGAGGAACCGGACCCAGACCATCGGGAATTCGTCGGCAAGGCTGCCGCGCAAAAGCTGCTGGCAGGTGTGGGTATGCGCGTCGATCAGCCCGGGCATCAGCAGCTTTCCATCCCCATACAGCTTTTTTACGGCCGAAAGATCCGCTAGCTCCGCGCTGCTGCCGACGCGCGCGATCCTGTTACCGGTAATCGCGACTGACATAAGGCTTTCATACAAGCCGTTGATGTCCCGTGCCTCCATCCAAAGCGAGGTCGGTCCCTGCGGAGGCGGAACCTTTCTATCGACGATCTCGAGATACCCGCCGCCGGCGACGGCGACCTTTACCCCCCTGTCGCCCGGGCCGCGGTCCCACTCGCGCACGCGCGGCAGCGCCAATGCGCGCTCATAAAAACGCGCGCAAGCGTTCAGATCGTCCACATAGAGCACGCCGATCAGCTCGTCCTTAAAAAATCCCATCGATGTTCCCTCCCCGCGGTTACTTGCGATTTGTCAATAATAAAACGACGCGCTGCGATAGGTGTACAGTTTGCACGGCAGGCCGCCCGCGTCCGCGCCGGCCAGCGCGCCCGAAAGCAGCAACTCCGCGCCCTCGGCAAGGTCGCTGAGGACTTCCCGGCCGATGGGCAGGCTTCCGTGGCTCGGCAGAATCGTATCGAACGCGGCCTGTATAGAATAAAGGCGCCGAAGGCTGTCCAGATACGCGGGCAGGCTTCGGCCGGGGCCAAACAGATAGATTGGGTTGTCCTTGACGGTGTCGCCGCTGAAGAGGATGCGGCGCGTTCGGTCCAGCAGCGCGATGCTGCCCGGCGTGTGTCCGGGAATCAGGAGAACGTCCAGCTCCCTGCCGCCGAGTCGAAGCACCTCGCCCTCGCGCAGCGGCTTAGGGTGCAGCGTTTTTGAGTAGACTTCATAAAGCAGCGCAAACTCGGACGGGTGCATGTAGGTCTCGGTAAACCGATCGCTTGCGCCGATGTGGTCGCTGTCCGCGTGCGTGTGAACGACGATCACCGGCAGGTCGGTCATCGAGCCGACAAGCCCCGGCAGGTCTGCGTCGGCATCGCAGGTATCGAGTAAAACCGCGCGCTCCGTGCCCTCAATTAGGAAACAGCGGACAAAATCCTGATCGATTGCCCGAATCCCGTCGAAAACCGCGCTGACAGCATAGATCGACTGCGCTTTTCCGCGTATCATAGATATGCCCTCCGTCCGACATGAATATTGTAACGGCTTTGGGCGCAAAACAGAAATATGAATAATCTATGCGTTGCCATCGGTTTTCCCGATCAATATTTGCCGCCGCCAAGGCTGTGGCAAGCCTGTACAACGGGGCAGGCGTGTATTAATATAGAATATATGTGGACGATTCGGCACGAAAATGGAGGTTAGATCCTTTGACGCTGCAGCAGATCAAATACATCGAGACCATCAGCCGGACCGGTTCCATCAGCAAGGCCGCGGAGGAGCTCTACGCCGCCCAGTCGAGCCTGTCGGCCGCCATCAAGGAGGTGGAGAGCGAGTACGGCATCGTGCTGTTCGAACGCTCCAGCAAGGGCGTGACGCTCACGCACCAGGGGCGCGAATTCCTGTCGGACATCCGGTATATTTCGGACTATTACGAGCACGTGGACAACAAGTATAAGAACGTGCAGCGCGAGAACGCGCGCTTCTGCGTCTCCTCGCACCACCACGTCATCGGCGAGGAGGCGTTCCTAAAGCTCGTCGCCACCACGTCGCACAAATACTATCAGTTCGGCTATCTCGAGGGCAGCACGAATTACGTTGTGGAAAACGTGGATTCCAAGAAATCCGAGATCGGCATCCTGTTCTTCACGCAGAGCTCGCGCAACATGATGCTAATGGAGCTAAGAAAGCGCGACATTTTTTTCAACCACATCTACTACGGCAACATCCACATCTACGTCCACAGGAGCCACCCGCTTGCGGGCAGCAAGCAGGTCGTGCTGGAGCAGATCACGCCGTACCCGTTCGTGACCTACGACAACCACGACCCCGACGCGGGAAAGTTCACAAGCTCGTTTCGCCAATGGAACAAGAGCAAGCGCTTGCTCTTCGTCTCCGACCGGGCCTCGGCCTACTCGCTGATCCGGCTCGGGAGCGCTTACTCAACCGGCACCGGCCACCTGCCCGCCGACGAGCGCAACAGCGATATTGTCAGCATCCCGGTCGTCGATCTCGAACGAATCGAGGTGGGCTGGATCCACAAGGTCACAAAGGTGCTCCCCGAGCTTGCGATGGAGTACGTCGCCCTGCTCAAGGAGATGTATCGCCCCGCCGAGCTTGCCGCGGAGCGCGCGGACTAGCACGGCACATAAAAAAGCGCGGGGCGGAACCTCGTCCCACCGAACGTGCAGGCGAAAAAACCAAGGGGACCGCTTTCCCCTATCGCTTTATTGCATCTGCCAACGCATGTCTGACGCCGATGACCCCCGGCCACAATCCCTGTATTTTGCAATGATGCATTTCGCTTTTCCATTTCTTAAATTCTGCGGTCCAATGCGTCAAAAGCGCGACAAAAACTGCGCGAAACTTGTCGCACGTATCATCTTTCATTACCCGAATTAACGCTTTTTTGAATTTATCGCATTGTTGCACGAAAGTGAAAAATCGGCAAAAGAGAACCCCCTAAAAAGTCGCCTGATTAGGGGGTTTTGGCGTGCCCGAAAGGATTCGAACCTTCGACCCTCAGAGTCGGAGT
>CAZIRB010000078.1:225-11315 GCA_964541695.1 uncultured Oscillospiraceae bacterium | reverse complement strand
GGCCGTTAGGCCGAAGCTGAGCGCCGCCTGCGGCGGATGATATTGAGGAGCTAAAGCCTATGCGCCCAAAGCAGATAAAACACCCTGTCGTGCTTACCCTAGCCATTTTATATGTGCTGGCGGTTCTGTTCCTGCTTGTTATCCCGAACAACTACCGAGGACACAATGTACTGGTAGGCGGGCTGACTTGGGAACTCTGGGCAGCACATATTGGACGCAGCTGGAATCTCGTACCGTTTCGGGGTATAGTGGAACAGATAGGCTCTATTTTAGCGGGAGAAGATGCGGCACGAAACATCATTTACTTGGCGGGCAACCTTATAGGCTTTTCGCCTTTAGGCTATTTTCTGCCTGCGCTGTTTTCAAAGCAGCGGAAGTTCAGGGCGTTTATCATCACAGTCGTGCCGGCTCTTGTCTGTCTTGAACTTGCCCAGTTGATGACGATGCGCGGCTCGTTTGACATTGACGACATCATCTTGAATACAGCCGGGGCTTGCCTTGGATTTTGGATACTAAAAAGAAGCAGTGCATTTTCGCCGGGTAATCGTTAAAAACGTGCCCTTTACCCCCGACGTACCCCCACCAAAAAGAGCCGCGCTTTGCGCGGCCCTTTTGAATACCTTCTACACCACCGTCGGCACGGCGCCGTCGGGGATCGGGCAGCGGTAGCCGTCGGCCGTGCGCGCCGTAAACTCCGCGCGGATTTTAATGAGCAGCTCGGGCCGGTCAATCAAATCGATCGCGGTGGCGGCGAGCACGCGGCCCGCGCATAAGAGGCCCTTGTGCGCGATCGGGCTCTTGCCCATGGCGACGGCCTGCCACGAATGGCCGGGGCAGCCGGAGGGCCACGTCACGCACGAAAGCTGCGCGGTCGGCGTCTGGTAGCTCACGTCGCCGACGTCGGTCGAGCCGGGGCGCGCGGCCGTGCAGGCGTACGGCGGCATGCGGAAGTCGTTGAGCGGCTTTTTGCCGCCGCACGACTGCGCGCGCACAAAGTCCGCGATCCGCTCGTCGTATTGCGCGCCGATGCCGGGCAGGGCGGGCTTTGCCGGCGCGTAGGTATCGTACACGGCCTGCGCGAAGGCGGTCTCCCCGGGAAGGTACTGCGGCACGCCGCATTTGGCGAGGTTCTCGTACAGGAGCGCCTCGAGCGAAAAGTTCGGCACGGTGTTGGCCATGCCGTCGATGAAGCGCTTCTGCATGGCGGTGCCGGTCATAAGCGCCGCGCCCTCGGCGATGCGGTCGACGCGGTTAAGGAGGTCGAGCGCGCCGGAAACCTCGTCGTCGCGCACCATGTACAGCACGCGCGCGTGCTCCTGCACGACGTTGGGCGAGACGCCGCCCGCGTCGGTGACGGCGTAGTGCACGCTCGCGGACCTTGGCATGTGCTCGCGCAGGTACTGCACGCCGATGTTCGTAAGCTCCACGGCGTCGAGCGCGCTGCGCCCCTTGTCGGCCTCGGCGGCCGCATGCGCGGCCACGCCGGAGAACGCGTACTCGACCTGCAAACACGCGCTGCACGAGCCGGTCACGACCTCGTTCGTATCGCCCGGATGCCAGGTCAGGGCGGCGTCGAGCCGCTTCCAGAACCCGTCGCGCGCGAGGAAAGCCTTGGACGCGCCGCCCTCCTCGCCCGGGCAGCCGTAGAAGATCACGGTGCCGCTCTTTTTCGTCAGCTCCAGGTATCGCTTGACCGCCACGGCCGCCGCGAACGCGCCGGCGCCGAGCAGGTTGTGCCCGCAGCCGTGGCCCGTGTCCATGCCGGGCGCGGGGCGCTTTTCGGGTACGTTCGCCTGCTGCGACAGGCCGGAAAGCGCGTCGAACTCGCCCAGTATGCCGATCACGGGCCCGCCTTTGCCGAACGAGCCCGAAAAACAGGTCTCGATGCCGCCGAGGTTCTCCGTCACGGCAAAGCCCTCGGCCCTGAGCGCGTCGATATACAGCGCGGCGGAGCGGCGCTCGACAAGCGACAGCTCGGCGTATTCCCAGATTTTATCCGAGACGCCGCAGAACAGCTCCCGTTTTTCCTCGACGGCGGCAAGGGCCCGCTCTTTTAACTCGTTCATAGAATCTTGCTCAAAAACTCCTGCGTGCGCTTCTGCTTGGGGCTAGTGAACACCTCGTCCGGCGTGCCCTGCTCGACGATCTGCCCGTCGTCCATGAACAGGATGCGGTCCGAGATCTCGCGCGCAAAGCCCATCTCGTGCGACACGATCACCGTCGTCATGCCGTTTTTGACGAGGTCGCGGATGACCGAGAGCACCTCGCCGATCATCTCGGGATCGAGCGCGCTCGTCGGCTCGTCGAAGAGCATCATGTCCGGCTCCATGGCGAGCGCGCGCACGATGGCGAGCCGCTGCTTCTGCCCGCCGGACAGCTTCTGCGGATACTCCGATATCTTGTCGTACAGGCCGACTTGCTTCAACAGCGCCTCCGCCATGGCCTCGGCCTCCGCCTTCGTCTTTTTCTTGAGCATGACGGGCGCCATCGTGATGTTCTCGAGCGCCGTCATATGCGGGAACACGTTGAAGTGCTGGAACACCATGCCCATCTTCTGGCGGTACCTGTTGATGTCCACGCCCTTTTTATTGATCTGCACGCCCTCGAACAGCACCTCGCCGCGCTCCGGCGTCTCGAGCAGGTTTAAACAGCGCAGAAACGTGCTCTTGCCGCCGCCGGACGGGCCGATGATCGACACGACCTCGCCTCTGTGGATCGTTTCGGATATGCCTTTGAGCACACGCACCTCGCCGAAGCTCTTGTATAGGTCGACCGTACGGATCATCTCGCTCATGCCGCGCTCACCTCCCCTTTATTGGCCGCGCGCTTTGCACGCGAGCCGGGCTCGCTGTTGGCAAGCCGCTTTTCGAGCCAGGCTACGGCCTTGCTCAGCGAGAACGTGAGGATAAAATAGATCACGCCCACGACCATGAGCGGCTCGATCACGAGGTACAGCGCGCCGGAGATCGTCTTATACTGCGTCATCAGGTCGCCCACGAAGAACGTGCTGGCCAGCGACGTCTCCTTGATGACCGTGACGAACTCGTTGCACAGCGCGGGCAGGATGTTTTTGACCGCCTGCGGCAGCACGACCTTGACCATGGTCTGGCGCTTGTTCAGCCCCAGGCTGCGCGCGGCCTCGGTCTGGCCGTAGTCCACGGCCTGTATGCCCGCGCGGATGATCTCCGCCACGTACCCCGCGCTGTTGAAGCACAGCGCGATCGCGATGCACGCAAACTTGCTCAGCTCGAGTCCCGGCAAAAGGTCCGGCAGCAGAAAATAGAAAAAATACAGTTGCAACAGCAGCGGCGTGCCGCGGATCACCTCGATGTACGCCGTCGCAAGCACCGACAGCGGCTTAAACTTCGACGTCTTCATGAACGAAACGAACGTGCCGAGTATCACGCCGAACAGCACCGTGATCGCCGAAAGCAAAAGCGTAACGCCGAGACCCGTCGCAAACAGGTTGCCGTACTTTGACAGCACGCGCACGATATTATGCCACATAACGTTCTGACCCCCCTCTCATCCGCAGTTCTTCAAGGTCATAAAGACCGCGAAATTGAAACAACTCCATCGTAACATCCTTTCCTGCCGCCGGCAACGGTCGGACTTTGCAATATGCCGCGCCGCCTAAAGAATCAGATACAGCCCCAGAACGGCCGCGACCGAGCCCAGCACGACGACCGCCACGGACAGCTTCCTCCACGCGAGCAGTACGGCGGCCAGACCGCCGATCACGCCGACATACCATTTCCCCGCGTCCACGGAGAGGATGCCGGGGAACACCAGGGCCGCCATGGCGGTGTACGGGATCATTTTCAGAAACTTCTCCATATTGGCATTCAGCCGGAGCTTTTCCAGGAGGACCGCCGGCAGGGCCCGGGGTATATACGTGACGAGGCCCATTCCCAGTATCAGCACGACGACCTCGGTCCTCATGATTGTTCCTCCCCCGGCTTTTCGATATCCACAAAGACGACCCCGGCCGCGGCGCATATCAGCGTGGAAAGAACCAGGGCCCAGCCGGAGGCGATCCATCGCGACAGGACCGTATTGACGATCCCGGTCAGGACAATAAGCAGCGCGAGGCGGGCGTTGCGCTTGACGCTCGGCACCAGCAGCCCAAGGAACATGGCGTAGAGGGCGATGCCCAGGCTGACCGAAAGAACGGCCGGCAAAAAGTTTACCGCCGCCGCGCCGATCACGGAACCTGTCAGCCAGGACAGGTATGTGACCGAAAGCAGCCCGAGAAAGAACCAGACGGACGCGTGTTCCTCGCTTTCCGTCGTGAAAATGGCGAACGCCTCGTCGGTAACGCCGAACGCCGCAAGCAGCTTCATTTTAGCGCTGTCCCGCTTCATCCGGTTCATCACGCAGGTGCTCATGATCATGTGCCGCAAATTGAGTATGAACGTCGCCGCAACCATGGCGGCGACGCCCGCTCCGCGCGCGTACATCCCGACCGCCATCATCTGGCTTGCGCCCGCAAAGACGACGGCGGACATGCCCGCGGTCTCCCAAACGGAAAAGCCTGCCTGCCGCGCCATAATCGCATACGCGATCCCGACGGGAACGAAGCCCAGTATAACCGGGATACCGGCCCTAAGGCCCGATGCGTACTGCTGTCTATGCGTCATGGAGTCCCCCCATATCGTCATCCGCCCAAGCCCCCGGACATGCCCATGCGGGGCGCGGCGCGCCCCGCATGGAAGCCGGGGATCTGGGGGAATGCCCCCGAATGTTCGTGTCCTGTACGGACTTAATACTCCACACCGAGCGACTCGGCCAGCAGCGCGGCTTCGTCCATCCACTTCTGGTACAGATTTTCGGCGTTGGCCTTCTTGATGATCTCGTTGACCGCCGCGATCAGGTCCACCTCACCCTTCTGCGCGCCGACGACCATGCTCTCCTCGGCGTAGTCGAACTGGAACTGGGCGATCGCGATCTGGTCGTAGTTCTTGACGAAGGCCAGCGCGTTGTCGCCGCTCGCCGCCAGCGCGTCCACCTTGCCGGTGACGACCATCATGACGGCCTCGTTGAGGTTTGTGATCGGCTCGAGCACGGCGCCCGGCAGCTGCTCGGTCACGAGGTTAAACTGCAGCGACGCGTTCTGGGCCGCGACCTTCTTGCCGGTGAACGCCTCGGCGGAGTTGTAGGTTGCTTCCTGCCCCTTGAGCACGATGAGCAGCTGTCCGTCGTCGTTCTGGCCGTAGAAGTCGGAAAGCTCCATGCTCTCCGCGCGCTCCGGCAGATATGCCAGGCCCGAGATGCCCAGGTCGACCTTGCCCTGCGTGACCGCGGCCTGCACGGCGGTGAAGTCCATGGCCTCGATGACAAGCTCCACACCGAGCTGCTCGGCGATGTACTTGGCCAGCTCGATGTCGGAGCCGACGTACGACTCCTGGCCGGTCTTGGTCAGGTCGATAAACTCATACGGCGGATAGTCCGGGCTGGTCGCCACGACGAGCTTGCCGGACTGTTTGATCAGGTCAAGCTTCGTCGGCACGGGCGTGGCGGTGGGTTCGGCGGTGGGCTCCGCGGCGGCGGGCGCGGCGGTTTCCGCGGCCGCGGGCTCCGCGGCAGGCGCGGCGCAGCCCAGCGCGGCTACGCCGAGGATAATGACCAGAAACAGGGCGATCGCTTTTTTCATGTTCGGTTCCTCCAACGTTCATTTCTTCAATGCCGATAGTATAATAGCATAAATATTCATCTGTCAATACATTTTTGAAAAATTCTCTGAGAATATATTATGTTGCCGTATTCCTGTGTTTGTTGGAATCTTCCTTTGCGCGGCTCCCGTCATTTCCAATCCTTATGCAACGTTTATGCTATATTATTCATTCTCCGGCGCGCTTGCCGCGCGGTTGACGCTGCCCCCGATACACCGTATAATGTAGAAAAATGCCGGCGCCCGGCCGGTTGGGAGCGTTCGATGGAGGAGCTGCATACGTTCGCGGTGCTGTGCTACGGGGAGAGCCCGTATCTTTCCGACTGCGTGCGCTCGCTGCTTGCCCAGAGCGTCAGGAGCCGCATATTCCTCTCGACCGCGACGCCGAATCCGTATATCCGGCGCGTCGCGGAGGAGTTCGGCCTGCCCGTGCTCGTCAATCCAAACCCGCCCGGCATCGCGACGGACTGGCAGTTCGCCGCGGATCAGTGCGAGACGCCGTACTACACGCTCGCGCACCAGGACGATCTCTACTATCCGCGCTATACGGAACGGCTGCTGCCGCTGATGGCGCGCTCGATCATCGCCTTTTGCGACTACGAGGAGCTTGTCGGGGAAAGCACGCGGCGCAATACGCCGATGCTCACCGTCAAACGATTGCTGCTGTGGCCGTTTCTGTTTACGCGGAGCCTCAGGCGCACGTTCACCAAGCGCATCATATTGCGCTTCGGCAGCGCGGTCTGCTGCCCGAGCGTGATGTACAACAAAGCCCGCGTGTCCGGCTTCCGCTTCAACCCCGCGTTCTCGGTCGACCTGGACTGGGACGCGTGGCTGACGCTGTCGGAGCGCGACGGCGCGTTCTCCTACCGCCCGGACGTACTGATGGCGCACCGCATCCACGCGGACTCCGAGACCACGCGGCAGATCGAGAATAACGGCCGGCACCTCGAGGACAGGCTGCTGATGGAGCGGCTGTGGCCAAAACCCGTCGCCGCCGTGCTTTCCCGCCTCTATAAAACGAGCACGGGCTCCAACGGCAGCGCGAAAGCGGGGTCCGCATGAAACAAACGAACGTGACCGTGCTGCTCTCTACGTATAACGGCGGACGCTACCTCGCCGAACAGCTCGACAGCATCCTTTGCCAGACGCACGAAAACCTCACCGTGCTTGCGCGCGACGACGGCTCGGCCGACGACACGCTCGAAATTTTATCCGCGTACGCGGCCCGCGACGCGCGCGTGCGGTTCTTTGCCGGCGAGAACGTCGGCTTTTTAAACAGCTTCTTTATGCTGCTCGAGCGCGCGGACGCGGGGGGCTATCTCGCGTTCTCGGACCAGGACGACGTCTGGCTGCCGGATAAGCTCGAGCGGGCCGTCGCCTGGCTCGACGCGCAGGAGCAAACAAAGCCCCTTCTGTTCCACGGCGCCTACGCGATGGCCGACGAGCAACTTGTCCGCATCCGGGACGTACCGCCGCCCGATCCGCCGTTCTCGTTTGCGCGCGCGCTGACCGAAAATGTCTGCTCCGGCTTTGCGATGGTCGTCAACGGCGGCATGCGCGGGGCGATGCTGCGCTTTGACCGCAATGCTTTGGACTTTCACGACTGGCTCGCGGCGGCGATTGCGGCGGGCTTTGGCGAGATACGCTTTGATGCGCAAATTGCCGCGCTGCACCGGCGGCTCGACTCGAGCGTGACCGCCGACCGCGCGTTCAAGGGCTTCGAGTGGGCAATGGACGCGCTCAAGCACGATACGAATATGAAGAAGCGCAATCTCGCGTTCTTTGCGGCGTACGCCGACCGGCTCTGCGCGCGCGACCGGGAGCTGTTGTCGCTGTTTACGCGCTTCGACGCCGCGGCGCGGCTAGCTAAAGCGTTCCATCCGCATCGCTGGCGGTACCGGCTGCCGGACGAGATCGCCGTGCGGCTGGCTATGCTGCGCGGCACGCTGTAGCGGGGAGGGTCGCAGGTCATGCGCATGCTGTTTGTCACGTTCTGGTCGTTCGACAACGAGGCCGCGGACGGGATCGCGCGGAAGATCCGCAGCGAGGCCGCTGCGTTCCGCGCGCTCGGCTTTGCCGTGGACCTGACGTTCGTGCGGGACGGCGCGTTCTGGATCGAGCGCGGCGGCAGGCTCGAACGCTTATGCAAAAGCCGGAAGTTTATCACGCGCATTGTCGCGGCAAACGCCTTGACCCGGTATCTTTCCCGCGCGGACGCGGGCTACGGCTGCGCCTACGTGCGATACGCGCTCGCTGATATGGGGCTTTTGCGCCTTGCGCGGACGCTGAAGGCGCGCGGAACGCGGGTTTTCGTCGAGGTGCCGACCTACCCGTACGAGGGCGAGTACCGGCAGGGGCTTTTGCTAAGGGCGAGCCTGCAGCTCGACCGGCTGTACCGAAGCCGCGTGTTCCAATGTGTCGACCGCGTTGTGGTCTACACGTCCTTCGACGAGGTGTACGGCGTGCCGACGGTCCGCACGTCCAACGGCGTGGACGTGTCCGCACTGCCCGTATGCAATAAGCGCGGCCCGTCCGAGCGGGTCGAACTGATCGCGGTGGCGGGGCTGTCGCGCTGGCACGGCTACGACCGGCTCATCGGGGCCATGGGCGAATACCGGGCGCAGCACGGAGCGCTTCCGTGCCGCTTCCATGTCGTCGGCGACGGGCCGGAGCTCGCCCGCTACAGGCAGCTCGTCGCGCGGTACCGGCTCGAAAACGACGTGCTGTTCTACGGCTTTCTCGGCGGCGCGGCGCTCGATAATGTGTTCGACCTGGCCGACGCCGGAATCGGCTCGCTCGGCTGGTACCGCGTCGGCGCCAAGGAGAACAACGCGATCAAGCTGTTTGAGTACCTGGCGCGCGGCCTGCCCGTCGTCTACGCGGGACGGCTGCGTCCCTTGCCCGGGCTCGAGCCGTACCTGCTCGAGATGCGAAACGACGATACTACGCTCTCCGTGCGGGATATCGCGGCGTTCGCGCGGAACATCTACGATGCGGCCGCATATGACGACGTGCACGCGCTGCTGCGCGCGCGCGCTGCGGACCTTTGCTCGATGGAGCGGATGCTCAGGCCCGTCGCGGACGCTTTGACCGCCGCGCGGCCGGAAAGGGAGATGGGAAAATGAGCGCGCCTGCCTATTTTGCTGCCCTGCTGCTCGCCTACGGGGCGTTCCTCGCGTTCGCGCTGCTGATCTATCAACTGTTCTCGCTCTCGCCCGAGGAGAGCGTGGCCGCGGGCACCATGAGCATCATGCTGCTCGTCTTTTGCGCGGGGCTATTGGGGAACGCCGCCTTCGCGTTCTATCTCATCCTCGCGTGCGCCGCGGCGGGCTTTTTATTCTACGCGCTGCACCCGGGCGCAAAAGGCAAGGGCGCGCTGAGCCTGCGCCGCGCTGCAAAGCCCGGCGGCTACGGCGCGTTCTTCTCGCCCGGCGTGCTGCTGCTGACCGCGCTAGTCCTGCTTGCCGCCTGTTCGTTCTACGGCACCTGCTTCTACAACTGGGACGAGTTTGCGCACTGGGGCCGGGCCGTACGCTATATGCTCGCAACCAACCGCCTGCCGGCCGAAGCGGACTTCGACGGCTATTCGTACATGCAGTCGTGCACGACCTACTTCCACTATTTCGTTGGGAGGATCACGGGCTTTGACGAGGCGTCGCTGTACGTCTCTAACGCGCTGCTCTGGGGCGCGGCGCTACTGCTGCCGGTCTCCGGCGCGGGCAAAAAAAGCGCGGGGCGCGTGTTCCTCTACGGCCTTGTCGTGTACCTGGCGATGTACGCGCTCTACGAGATCCCGTACTACAACCTCTACACCGAACAGGCCGTCGCGCTGTGGAGCGGCGCGCTGATTGCGTACCTGATGCGCTTCGGGTACGGCAAAAAGCGGCTGCTTTTGTGCGGCCTCTGCCTCGTCTGCGTCGGCATGATGAAGCCGCAGGCGGGCATCCTGCTGGCCGTGATCTGCGCGCTCGCCGCGCTCTTTATGTGGCTGTTCTCGCGGCGCGCCGACGCCGCGGACCGTGCCGCCGACGCCGCGCGGCGCACGGGCAAAAAGACCGGCGCGCAACAAAAAACGTCCGCATCCGCGCCGCGCATCGCGCTCTACGCGCTCCTTGGGGTACTCGTGGTAGCCTCGCCGTTCCTGCTCAACGCGCTCTGGCACCGCGTCGCGCCCTCCGGCGGCATATTCATCTCGCTCTCCGGCGTGCTGGCTAGGCTCGCCGACCGCGAGCGCGTGTGGGACACGTTCTACGCGTGCTACAACAAGCTTTTCGGGCCCGTCGCCAGCCACAAAAGCGTCAGCTATGTATCCGCGTTCGTCGCCTCCGCCGCGCTGCTCTATCTCGGGCGCTCGGCGCTAGCAAAGGGCGCGTGCCGCAGCCGCTTCACCGCCGCCGGCGCGCTGTACCTTGTCGGCTTCCCGCTGTATTTTCTCGTGACGTTGCTGACGTACATCGTGATCCTGCCCGAATCCGACGGGATCAACGCGGTCTCGCTCGAGCGCTACCTTTCGCTCTACCTGATGCTGGGCCTCCCGCCTTTGATCGCGCCGTTCTTCCTGCGCGCGCCGGAGCTGCCCGTTTCGCAGGACGGGACGCGCGTCTGCCGCGCCGCCGCGCTGCTCCTTGCGCTCGTGTTCGCGTTCGGCATCGACGCCAATTTCCTCTACCGGGCCACCGCCTTACAGCGCTGGCAGGACCCCTATTACCGCATGTACATGCAGGTGCGCGCCGGCGCCGAGTGGGTCGACGAGCTTGTCCCCGCCGGCGAGGTCGTTTACTACATCAATCAGGAGTCCGACAGCGGGACCGTCGCCGCCGAGTACGCGCTGCGCGGGCGCTGGAGCCGCGACATGGGCGGCTACCGCTTCTCTGCCGACGAACAGGCCGCCTCCTCCACGACCGGGCTGTCCGCCTACCCCGTCGGCGAGCTGTCCGAAAAGCTTTTAGCCCTCGGCGCGCGCTATCTCTGGGTCGACAAGACCGACGCGTACCTGACCGCAAGCTTTGCCGAGCTGTTCGACGTGCCCGCGCTGGTTAGCGGCGATTTCTTCAGCGTTTCGGCGGACAATGGACGTGTGACGCTCACGCTCGTGCAGAATCTGGAGGAACTCGGATTGGACGCGAGGGCGGTCGAGCGGGAATATTGAGCAGGGGGGCGAAGGGTACGACGCGGGGCCCCGCCCCGCACCCCGCCAAAGGGGGAAACCCCCTTTGGAAACCCAACGCATGGGACGCGCAACCTAAAAAGCAGCCGGTTACAGTGCTTTTTTACTCACTTTAAAATCGAGCGCCTCCAGAACGGAATTTTCAAGGAACGTGTCCCTTGAGCGGGAGCCGGGGGCAGCGCTTTTGGATTCTTGATGCGGGGCCCCGCCCCGCACCCCGCCAAAGGGGGAAACCCCCTTTGGAAACCCAAC
>CAZIRB010000078.1:0-125 GCA_964541695.1 uncultured Oscillospiraceae bacterium | reverse complement strand
GCATGGGACGCGCAACCTAAAAAGCAGCCGGTCACGGCTGCTTTTTGCTTTGGGGTTTCCCAAGGGCCTTTGGCCCTTTGGCGGGTGTTTGAGAGGGTCGAAGCTGAGCGCCGCCTGTGGCGGAT
>CAZIRB010000077.1:0-11428 GCA_964541695.1 uncultured Oscillospiraceae bacterium | reverse complement strand
AGCAGCCGTTCGGCTGCTTTTTTATTGGGTTTCCAAAGGGACGTGTCCCTTTGGCAGGGGTTCGGGGGCGGCGCCCCCGAATCGTCCCCCTTAAACTAAAAATCTCATGCACAAAGCGGCCGCCCCGGCCGGGGCGGCCGCTTTCACCTCATTCCTCGTTTCCCTCTACGGCTCAATGACAACGGGCAGTACGTAGACTTCGTCGCTGGTCTCAAACACGAGCCGTATGGACGTGCGTTCCGAGACGGCACCGAACGTCACCTCGTCGGCGCGCAGCGTGATCTCGCGCTCGATGCCGGAGAAATCTGTGGTTTTGCCGTCGTCTTTGGCGACGTAGACGACGTACGCGCGCTCGATGTCGTCCGGCAGGTTCATGACGGCGACGGTGTCGCCGCCGACGACGCGGAGGGTCTGCCAAGTGGCGTTGTTGTTGCGCCACGCGTCGGACGCGGTCCATTCTAGTTGATTTTTATAGTAGCGCGTGAACTCCCAGTCGTACATGTCCATTTCGTTTCCTTGTACGCGCACGTCGACCTCGTCGTACTGCGGCGCGCCGGGCCAGAGGAAGCATAAATGCACGCGCATAAACGTCGACAGCTGCGTGCCCGCCCATGGGTCGGCGGACGCGTCGTAGGCAAAGACCGCGTTCGTTTCGGCCGCGACGGCCTCGCCGCCGGAATAGAGCGTAAGCCCGCGCAGGTCGGCCGCGCCGTCCGTCACAAGGATATAGCCCTCGTCGACGCCGCCGTCGGCCGCTTTTGCGAGCGGCTGCTCGATGCGCGCGCCGTTCGTGAAGGTCGCAACCGCACCCGACGTTTCGCCGTCGGCAAAGTTCGTGCCGAACACGATCGTCTTGCCGAAAAGGCGCGTCATGTTGATGCTCCAGCAGTCCGCGCCCGCGGTCGCGTAAGCGACAGCCCCGTTCTCGACATAATACAGCTCCGGCGCGATCTCACCGTCTCCGGGCTCCATCGCCAGCACGAGCGTCCCCGCGCCGAACGGTACGCTGCGGTAAAAACGCACACTGCCGTACTCGGCAAGATAAGAAACGTAATCGCCGTCCCCGTACAGCCCGTCCAGAAAGCGCAGCACCGGAACGACGTCGCTCTGCGCAATCCACTGCGCCGCCGCCGCATACTGCAAAAGCTGCGCGTCGCGCCCGCCCGCCGGCGTTTCCTCGGCCGCCGCCGGCTTTTGCGTGCTTGCGGGCTGCCGGTCCGCCGCCGCCTCATCCTTGCTCATGCCCGCCTTCAGCGTCCCGCCGGCGGACGGCGCCGCGCAGCCCGCGAGCAAACCAAAAGCCAGCGCACCGAGCAACGCCCGGCGAATCCATCTCTCCATGGCACACCTCGCTTTCTGTCCGGCACCATTATACCCCGTTTTTGAACGCGCGTACAGGCGATGGGGTGGAAAACGAGGTACGTTGGGGACTCCGTCCCCAAACCCCCTGCCAAAGGGGGTTTCCCCCTTTGGTGGGGTGCAGGGGCAAAGCCCCTGCAAAAGCCACGATGGGGGCAGAGCCCCCGACGTATCCCGTCCCCGCCTCACCCGAACCATTCCCCGAGCGTTTCGAGCAGCTTCGTTTTGGCATCTTCGCCGGCGGCCATGCGCCGGATGCGAGCCGCGTCGCGGATCGTAACGTCGCCGCTGGCATCCGCATCGGCGCGCTGATATTCGGCATAGCTCAATGTACCGGCGCCGAGCACATAGGACAGCACGCGCGCCGCGTCCTGTTCCGTGACAGCGCCGTCGCCGTCCACGTCGCCGGAAAGGGCCGCGGCCGATTCCGGCGCTTGGCCGCCGACGGTTGCCGCGGAACCGGCAGCTTCCTGCGGCTGCTCCGGCTGCGAAGACGCAATGGGCGCGGCGGCGGCTTCGTTTTCCACAGTTTCCACGGTTTCCACGCGCTGTTCGAGGACCGCGCCCGGGTAATAGAACACGAGGATCTCGCGGTACGTAAAGCCCAGGGCGGCCATCTCGAGCATGCCGCGGTGGCTCATGCCGACGCGGTGCCCGTCGGACTGCGAGAACACGAGCTTCCACTCCGCACCGGGGGTCGTCTCATAGATAAAATACACGTCCGCCTGCGCGGCGGGCACGACGCCCTGCTCGAGGAGCGCGACCAGCGGAAACGCCACCGTCAGCGCCGTTTCCTCGCCTCCGCTTGAGACGATCAACTGCGCCTCGGCCTGCTCCTGCGGCGCGCGGCCTTTTTCCGCGGCGTCCGCGCCGGGCGTAAAGCCCGTCATGGCTAACACGCGCCCGATGCGCTCTGCGCGCGGGTCCTGCTCCCGGGCGAGCGCGAGCAGAAAATCGTACAGCGCCTGCGGCAGCGAGTCCGGGTCGTTTTTGACGGTCCAGACCACGGCGTCCGGCGTCGCGGCCAGGTCGTACGGATCGAAGGCCATGGCGTACACGCCGTCATGCGCGTCGCCGCCCCATTTCATCTTCGGCGTCAGGGTCTGCCCGCCGTTGCCGGTGCAGTAGAAGCACTTGACAAAAGCGCCTCGGTAGACCAGCGTTTCGCCCGCGACCTCGTCGACCGCCGCGGGAATCGCGCGGTCAAGCGGATTTAAGCCCTTGAACACCTGGTAGCCGTTCGTGTCGTCAAGGTCGAAGCGCGTGCCGCTGCCGGCATAGGCAAGCGCGAAGCCCTTCGCCGCGACCGCCTGCGCCTTGAGCGCCTCGGCGGGGTCCGACGCGCGCAGCTCGCCGCCGACCACGCCGTACTGGTACTCCGGCATCGACACGACGTTGACCGCGCGCACAAAGCCGTTCGGCGTCTTCGAAAACTCGATATCGCCTACGTAGCTCAGCGCCCCGTATTTTTCGTTGTCCAGCAGCATATACGCTTCGTCGAACGGCACGTCCGCGCGCGTAACGCGCACCGCCTCGCCCTCGGCGAGCGTTCCAAGCTCCGCGTGCGACACCATTACGCCCGCGCGCGTGACCCTGACGGTCAGCTCGCCGCCGAGAAACGTTGTGCCGCCGCATTCGTACCGGCCCGTCGCCATGGCGGTCAGCTTTTTATGCGAACCGACCGAGAGCAGCACGGCGACGTTCGGCTCGTACCCCGCGCCGGACGGCTGCTCGGCGCGCGCGCGCGGCGGCAAAACACCGCCGAGCGCCGCCAGTACGACTGCCAAAACGGCAAGAAACACCGGCTTTTTTTGCAATCCATCCCCACCCTTCCAAGCGTAATGCATTTTAGCATATCTCGCCAAAAATGGGTATGTATGGGGGAATATATTCAATCTTTATTCATAATCGCAAAAAACGCCGATATCCTGTTGCAAAAATGTTTTATCGGTGGGTTTTCATATATCTTCTCAACATATCCAGCATTCCCCACCAAGTGGTTACCAAATAATAAAGGCCGGAACGCGTTGGTTCCGGCCTTTGCTGCGCCCGGCGGTCCGGGCGGGGCATTCCTGTCGATTAATAGTTGTGCTTAAGCAGCTCGAAGAACGCCCTGGGGTGCGCGCAGACGGGGCAGACCTCGGGGGCCTTGTCCAGCTCGCAGATGTAGCCGCAGTTGCGGCACTGCCAGAACACCTTGCCGTCCTTGACAAAGACCACGCCGTCATCGAGGTTCTTGGCGAGCTTGCGATAGCGCGCCTCGTGCTCCTTCTCGATCATGCCGACCGCCGCGAACTGCATCGCCAGCTTCTCGAAGCCCTCTTCCTTGGCTTCCTTGGCGAACTTTGCGTACATGTCGGTCCACTCGTAGTTCTCGCCGTCCGCGGCGTCGAGCAGGTTCTGCTTCGTATCCGTCGGGATATCGCCGCCGTGCAGCGCCTTAAACCAGAGCTTGGCGTGCTCCTTCTCGTTGTCCGCCGTCTCGAGGAAGATCGCGGAGATCTGCTCGAAGCCCGCCTTCTTGGCCGCCGCGGCGTAGTACGTGTACTTGTTGCGCGCCTGTGATTCGCCCGAAAACGCCGTCATCAGGTTCTGTTCCGTCTTGCTGCCCTTTAAGTCCATGGTGTATTCTCCTTTTTTTCATTTAATTTATTTTTTGTAAACAGTCCGCGCAGGTCCCGTGCATCACAAGCTCGTAGGAGTTGAGCCGGAACGAGGTCTCCCGCTCGACGGCGCGTTCCAGCTCCGCAAGCCCCTCGACCGCCACGTCCGACACGCGCCCGCAGCTTAGGCAAACGATGTGCGAGTGTGACGGCATTGTCCCGTCGAACCGGCTGCTGCCGTCCGGAAAAAGGATCTTCTTGAGGCGCCCCGCGTCGGAAAGCTGGTTTAAGTCCCGGTACACCGTGCCGAGCGAAAGCTTCGGCATCGCTTCCTTGAGCGCGTCGTATACCATCTGCGCCGTCGGATGCTCCCGGCTGCCGCGCACATATTCGTAGATCTGCTCCCGCTGTCTTGAGTATCGCACGCCCGTCCTGCTATCAGTAACAATTCTTGTTATTGTGATTATACCGCTTTTTTTACCGCTGTCAAGGGGGTGTGCCACAATTTGATTTTACCAATTGCAATTCGCGAGGTTTGCCTTGCCATCGCCTTATCCGCGTGCTATACTGATGTTGCTTTGGGGCGGGGTGCGATTCCCCACCGGCGGTGATGCGGAGAGTTCTCTCCGACGAGCCCGCGAGTCAGAGACGACAGAACCGGTGAGAACCCGGCGCCGACGGTACAGTCCGGATGAGAAAAGCGAGATTTTTTCGTATGAAAAAAGGCCCCGCCGCATTGGACGGGGCTTTTTATTTTAGGAAGGAGACCGTTTTATGAAACGAACCGGCGTCGACCGTATCGTCAAACTGGGCATGCTCACCGCGCTGTCGCTGCTTTTAATGTACGCAATCCGCTTTCCGATGTTTTTGCCGTACCTCGAGTACGACGCGGCCGACGTGCCCATCCTGATCGGCACGTTCCTGTACGGGCCGCTGTGGGGGCTGCTATTGACGCTCGCCGTCTGCGTGCTGCAGGGCGTGACCGTCAGCGCCGCGAGCGGCATCATCGGCATATTGATGCACCTCTTTGCGACCGGATCGTTCGTGCTCGTGTCGGGCCTCATATACCGCAGGTTCCACACGCTGCGCGGCGCGCTCCTCGCGCTCTTGTGCGGCTCCGTCACGATGATCGCGCTGATGGTGCCGCTCAACCTCGTGTTCACCGGACACTTCATGGGCGTGCCCATCGAGACCGTCAAATCGCTGCTTTTGCCCGCCATCATCCCGTTCAACGCCGTCAAAGCGGGCTTGAATTCCGTACTCACGCTGCTCGTCTATAAATCGGTCGGGCGGCTGCTCAAAAAGGAGCTGCGGTTTGAGAAAAGCGGCGGGGCAGGGGCGAACGGCGGGGTTTAAGGAAAAGGGACGTTACTTTTCTTTCTAGAAAGAAAAGTAACAAAAGAAAGTCGGGAAGAACCTCCTGCCCAGCTTTCTTTTTGTTTCCTTTTCTTTCGCGAAAGAAAAGGAAAATGGAAAAACCCCGGTAAAAGAAATCCGGGAAGCCGTCTCGCAGCCGCCTGTCCCTCTCAGCTTTCTTTTGGCCCCCTTTTCTTTCCCGAAAGAAAAGGGAGAAACTAAAGGAGCTTCCTCTTTACTTTTCTTTCCGGAAAGAAAAGTAACAAAAGAAAGTCGGGAAGAACCTCCTGCCCGGCTTTTTTCCGTTTCCTTTTCTTTCGCGCAAGAAAAGGAAAAACCGGAACCAATATTTCGGAGCCTATTCAATCAAAACCCGCCGCGCGGCCGGAACATACCCGCGCACGCGCGCCGATCCTGCCGCGGCGACCGTTCCGATCGATTTACCGCGGCAATATTTCGGCTGGATCCGACGCAAAATACCTTCGATATATGTCGGAGGTGTTTTTTTGAACCGGCGTTGGCTTTTTGTTCTCCTGCTGCTGTTTTTCGCGCTGACCGGGCTACTGGTCTTTTTGCTGCGCGTTTACCGCAGCCCGGGGGCCGCGTTTGCCACGCCGTCGCCCACGGCCGCGCCGCCGCGCGCCACGAACACGCCGCTGCCGACGCTGTCGCCGGAGGAGCGACTCAACGGCCTGGCCGACAAGAGCTTTATGTCCGGCCGCGTGAATGTGCTGCTCATCGGGTTCGACCAGAGTCCGGAGCGCAACGACGTCAACAGCCCCGTGTACCGCGGCGACGAGAACGGCTTCCGCTCCGACGTGCTGATGCTGCTCGCGGTCAATTTTGAGAAAAACACCGCGCACCTGATCTCCATCCCGCGCGACACCTATACGCCGATCTACAAGACGAAGGGGCGCTGGAAGATCAACGCGGCTTTTGCCAAGGGCGGCGGCGCCGAGAAGGACGGCTTCCTCTACGCGGTCAAGACAGTCGAGATGCTGTTCGGCGGCATCCCGATCGATTATTACGCGGGGGTCGATATGGAGGGGCTCAAGGCTGTCGTCGACGCCATCGGCGGCGTGGATTACGACGTCGACATCAAGATCAAGCTCAACGGCCGCGTGCTCGAGGAGGGATATCAGCACCTCGACGGGCAGCAGGTGCTCGATTACTGCCGCGCGCGCAAGGGCATCAGCACGGACGTGGGCCGCAACGACCGCCAGCAGCGCATGCTGCTCGCGATCTTTACGCAGATGCAGCAGCAGAACAAGCTCACGACCATACCCGCCGTCTATTCCGCCGTCAAGGACTATATCCACACAAACCTGTCCGTGCCGCAGATCGCCGCGCTCGCGAGCTTCGCGCTCAAGCTCCCCGCCGACGAGATCCGGCGCACCACGCTCAAGGGGCAGTACGTCGCCAACGTCTACCGCGCTTCCTATTACGTGCTCGAGAACAAGAAGCTCATCGCGCTCGTCAAGGAGGAGTTCGGCGTTACGATCAACCGTGACAAAAAATATGACCTCGCCACCGTCAAGCGCGACAAGGCCGCCGCCGAGGCCGCCGCCCGCGCGACCGCGCTGCCCGAGATCGAGTCCATGCTCACCCTGCCCGCCGATACCACCGCCGCCTTCGACCGCGACCCGATCGAGTACGCCCGCGCGTCCGCCGCGCGTCTGCTTGAAGTCATCGAGCAGGACGGCTCCCTCGACGCCATACGCCGCGCCGAGCAGGATTACCTCGCCGCCGTGCGCCGGCTGTATCTGCTCTATCCGCCTGATGGTGGGGGAAATGAGTTGTTTTGGATGCTGGATCTACGGTAGTATGGGTTATCTGTTTAACTATTATGGGTTTTAAGGTACGTTGGAGGCTCCGCCTCCAAGCCCCCGCCAAAGGGACAAGTCCCTTTGGAATCCCGCAGGAAGCCGCGGCGAGCAGTTTGGGTTTCCAAAGGGCCTACGGCCCATTGGCGGGTGTTTGCGGGCAGAGCCCGCAACGTACTTTGGGATCCCACACAACCTTGCCGAACAATTTGGGTTTCCAAAGGGACGTGTCCCTTTGGCGGGGTGCAGGGGCAGCGCCCCTGCATCTCAAGTCCAGGGGCGGCGCCCCTGCATCTCAACCCCAGGGGCAGCGCCCCTGCAAAAAAGCGCGGGGCCATGCCCCGCGCTTTTCCAATATCCCGTTATCCCGTTCCCCTCTTACCCAACCACGATATTGACCACATTCCTGACGACGATCACTTTCTTGACCTGTTTGCCCGCAACAAACGGCTTCACGTCGTCAAGCTCGAGCGCGGCGCGCTCGATATCGTCCGCGGCGGCCGCGGCGTCGAGCGTGACGCGCCCGCGCAGCTTGCCGTTGACCTGCACGCCGTACTCGATGGTGACGGCGGCGAGCGCGCGCTCGTCGTAGGTCGGCCACGGCGCGTGGTGGAGGGGTTCGAAGCCGAGACGCTCGTTCATTTCCTCGGCAATATGCGGCGCGACGGGCGAGAGCAGCAAAAGGAGCGTATGCAGCTCGCGCTTAGTGATCGAGCCCTTCTGGTAGAAGTCGTTGACGAGCGTCATCATGGCCGCTATGGCGGTGTTGAACTTCATGCGCTCGTAGTCCTCGGACACCTTCTTGACGCACGCATGGAGCTTGCCGCGCATGTCGGCGGACTCGCCGTCGCCTTCAAGCATGTCGTAGAGCCGCCAGACGCGGTCGAGAAAGCGGCGGCAGCCGCGCGCGCCGGCGGTGCTCCACGGGATGGGCTGGTCAAAGGCGCCCATGAACATCTCGTACAGGCGGAACGAGTCGGCGCCGAGCTCGTTCACGATCTCGTCGGGGTTGATCACGTTCCCGCGCGACTTGCTCATCTTCTCGCCGTTCTCGCCGAGGATCATGCCGTGGCTCGTGCGCTTTTGGTACGGTTCTTTGGTGGGCACGAGCCCGCAGTCGTAGAGGAACTTGTGCCAGAAACGCGAGTAGAGAAGGTGCAGCGTCGTGTGCTCCATGCCGCCGTTGTACCAGTCGATCGGCAGCCAGTAGGCAAGCTCAGCCGGGTCCGCGAACAGCGCCGCGTTATGCGGGTCGGTGTAGCGCAGAAAATACCAGCTCGAGCCGGCCCAGTTCGGCATCGTGTCGGTCTCGCGCTCGGCCTTGCCGCCGCAGCGCGGGCAGGTCGTGCGCACCCAGTCGATCGCGCGGGCGAGCGGCGACGAGCCGTCGTCCGCGGGATAGAAGTTTTCGATATCCGGCAGCCGGACCGGCAGTTCGTCCTCCGGCACCGGCACCCAGCCGCAGTGCTCGCAGTGCACGAGCGGGATCGGCTCGCCCCAGTAGCGCTGGCGCGAAAAGACCCAGTCGCGCAGCTTATATTGGACCTTGCGCCGGCCCAGGCCGCGTTCCTCGAGCCAGGCCGTCATGGCTTCGATCGCCTCCGGCACCGTCATGCCGTCCAGGAAGCCGCTGTTGACCATCTTGCCGCTGTCGCAGTCTGTGTACGCCGCCTCGGAGATATCGCCGCCCGCCACGACCTCGACGATCGGCAGGCCGAATTTCTTGGCAAATTCATAGTCGCGCTCGTCGTGGCCGGGCACCGCCATGATCGCGCCGGTGCCGTAGCCCATAAGCACGTAGTCCGAGATGAATATCGGTATCTTCGCGCCGTTTGCCGGATTGACCGCGTGCACACCGACGAGCTCGACGCCCGTCTTGTCCTTGGTAAGCTCGCTGCGCTCGAAGTCCGACTTCACCGCCGCGGCCTTCCGGTACGCCTCAGCCTCGTGCATGTTGCGGATCGACCCCGCAAGCGCGTCGACGATCGGGTGCTCGGGCGAGACGACCATGTACGTCGCGCCGAACATCGTGTCCGGCCGCGTCGTGTAGATGCGCAGCGCCTCGGCTGGGCCGCCGTCCGCGCGCCCGACGGCGAACGTCACCTCCGCGCCCGTGCTGCGGCCGATCCAGTTGATCTGCTGCGTGCGCACTTTCTCGATGTAGTCGAGGTCGGAAAGGTCGTCGATCAGCCGCTGCGCGTAAGCCGTGATCTTGAGCATCCACTGGCTCTTGACCTTGCGCACGACCTCGCCGCCGCAGCGCTCGCACACGCCGTCCTTGACCTCCTCGTTGGCCAGGCCGACCTTGCACGACGTACAGAAGTTGATCGGGATCTCGGCCTTATAGGCCAGCCCCTTCTCAAAGAACTTTAAAAATATCCACTGCGTCCATTTATAGTAGTCCGGGTCGGTCGTGTTGACCTCGCGCGAATAATCGAACGAGAACCCGAGCCGCTTTAGCTGCGCCCGGAACCGCTCCACGTTCTCCTGCGTGACCTTGGCCGGGTGGATCCCGGTCTTGATCGCGTAGTTCTCCGTCGGCAGGCCGAACGCGTCCCAGCCGATCGGGTACAGCACGTTGCAGCCCTCCATGCGCCGCTTGCGGCAGATGATGTCCAAAGCCGTGTTCGAGCGCGGATGCCCGACGTGCAAGCCCTGCCCGGACGGGTACGGGAACTCGATCAGCCCGTAGAACTTCTTTTTCTCATGCGACGCCTCCGCGGCAAACGCGCGGCCTTCGTCCCAGATCTTCTGCCATTTCGGCTCGATGACCGCCGGTTCGTATCTGTCCGCCATACCTGTTCCCTTCCGATGATTACCCAATCATTTCCGACCGCTTCCGCCGGCATTGCCGCACGCAAAAAACGGTCGTTTGTTCTATAATGTACTGCCTCCCGTCCCGTTTGTCAACGCAAAGCGCGGTTTCTTTACTTTGACCTCTCCCCATGGTAGAATAAAAAAAATCCCGCGCTGCGGAATCAAAAAGGAGATCCCACCATGGAGTATCAAAGCGCATCCGCCCAACCGCCCGCGCCCGCGGCTGTCGACGAATTTACGCACAAGGACCAGTCGGTCACGGCCATGATATTCGGCATCGTCTCGGCGCTTTTAGCCTGGTTTCCCACGCTCTCGATCGCGGCCATCGTGTTCGGCGCGCTCGCCATCAAGCGCAGCCGCACGAACAAGCGCTTCGCGCTCGAGCGCGCCATGCCCGAGAACGGCATGAACGTCGCCGGCTACGCGACCGGCCTCGTCGGCGTTATCGCGGGCTCGGTTATGACGTTCCTCTACCTGCTCGTGCTGATCGGCATCGTGCTGTTCGCCGCCGGCGCCGGCTACATGACGCAGCACTTCTCCGGCATCCCGTTCCCGGCGTTCTAAGGAGAACTAAGTATGCAGCCGTTTTTCCATCTGTTCGGACTTTCAATCCCCGCGTACGGCGTTATGATGAGCGCGGGCATGCTGCTCGCGCTCGCGCTCCTGTATTATACGAAGCGCTTCTCGACGTTCACCGAGGACGACATCCTCACCGCCGCGCTGTACGCCATCCTCCTCGGCCTCGTCGGCGCGAAGCTCCTGTATTGGATCACGGAGCTGAAAAACATCATCGCCGACCCGTCGATATTTGCCGACATGCTCACGCAGGGCTTTGTGTTCTACGGCTCGCTCATCGGCGGCATCGCCGGCGTACTGCTCTATGTGCGCAAGCATAAGAAGAACTTCTTTGCGCTCACCGACCTGTTCGTGCCGTCGCTCGCGCTGGCGCAGGCGGTCGGCCGCGTCGGCTGCCACCTCGCCGGCTGCTGCTACGGCTGCGAAACGAACGGCGCGCTGCACGTAATATTCCCGGAAGGCTCGGGCGCGCCCGCCGGAGTGCCGCTCGTGCCGACGCAGCTGCTCGAGAGCGCGTTTCTGCTGCTGCTCGCCGTCCTTTTGGTATACCTCGTCACGCGCAAAAAGCCGTCCGGCACGGTGCTGGCCTGGTACTGCATCCTGTACGGCGTGTGGCGCTTCTTTATCGAGTTCTACCGCAACGACGACCGCGGCTTCGTCGGGTCGCTGTCCACGTCGCAGTTCATCGGCGTGTTCGTGATTGCCGCCGGCGTCGCGATATTGGTGCTGATCCGGAAGGGTGTTATTGTTTCACGTGAAACAAATATAAAGACGCCGGACGCCGCCGCCGAATCGAAGGAACCCCCGCAGGACAGCCCGAAAGCGTAACGCAGGCATTCCATTATTTTGGTACAAACAGCCCGGGGCGAATACCCCGGGCTGTTTAAATGTCTG
>CAZIRB010000076.1:9150-11691 GCA_964541695.1 uncultured Oscillospiraceae bacterium | reverse complement strand
TGTACCAAGTAAAGCAGACCTGCGAAGGTCTGTTTTTCTTTTGGCATACTTCTATACTCCTATCCAATGAACATTGCTTCCCCGATCGCCTTGTCATTATAATATTACATTAAGGTTAAAATCCGACGGGGAGGCGGGGCATATGGAATACCGGCACATTTCGGAGTGCTACCGGCCGCAGGTCAACGCGTTTTTGATCCGGCATTGGTTTTCCACCGACATGATCGTCTGCGGCGAGCGGATCGACATGACCAAAGCGGACGGCATCGGCGCGTTCGACGGAGCGGAGCTGGCGGGCCTGATCATGTACCGGTTTCGCGGGCCTATCTGCGATCTGCTCTCGCTCAACAGCCTGACGGAGCGATGCGGCGTCGGCACGGAGCTGATCCGCCGCACGGCGGCGGCCGCCCGCGGGAGCGGCTGCACAAAGCTTACCGTCGTCACGACGAACGACAACATCGGCGCCATCCGGTTCTACCAAAAGCGCGGCTTCGACCTCGTGCGGCTGCACCGCGATTCCCTGGCGGCGGCGCGGCGCATCAAGCCCGAAATTCCGCTTGTCGGAGAACACGGCATTTTGCTGCGGCACGAGCTGGAATTCGAACTCGATCTTTCCTGACCATCAATCGTGAATCAAGCGAACACCGCGAACGGCGAGAACGCCTGATTTTTGCGTGCACGTCCGCGCCGGATACGTCGAAGCGCGCTATTCTTTCAGCAAATCGGCCTGCGTAAATCGCACCGGACGCGCCTCGAACGATCTTTTGCCCGTCGTCTAACAACTGCCCCCGCGCGCATCGCTTCGGAATTGACAATCCCGCGCCGGCAATGTTATCCTTATCTAGGAATAACGATTGCAAAAGCCACCGGAGGGTTTTATGCTGATTTTAATCAAAGGCGCGGGCGACATCGCGAGCGGCGTGGCCTACCGGCTGCACCGCGCGGGATACGACGTCGTCATGACGGACCTGCCGAAGCCGACGGCGATTCGGCGCACGATCTGCTTTTCGGAAGCGATCATCAACGGCGAGGCGGCCGTGGAGGGCGTTTTGGCGCGGCGCGCGGAGAGCGCCCGGGAGGCGCGGGCAATCGTCGCGTCCGGCGCGATTGCGGTATTGGCCGACCCCGAGGCGCTGTGCGTCACGGAACTGAAGCCGCCCGTCGTGGTCGACGCGATCCTGGCCAAGAGGAACGTCGGCACGCGCATCACCGACGCGCCCGTCGTGATCGCGCTCGGCCCGGGTTTCACCGCGGGCGTGGACTGTCACGCGGTCGTCGAGACGATGCGCGGGCATACGCTCGGCCGCGTGTATTACGAGGGCGGCGCGCTGCCGAACACCGGTGTGCCGGGCGAGATCGGCGGGTTCGCGCTCGAGCGCATCCTGCGCGCACCCTGCGACGGCGTGTTTCGCGGCGTGCGCCAAATCGGCGACGAGGTGGAAAAGGGCGACGTGTGCGCATACGTTAACAACGAACCGATCAAGAGCGCGATCCGCGGCGTGCTGCGCGGCCTGCTTGCGGACGGCCTTGCGGTCCGCGCGGGCATGAAGAGCGGCGACGTCGATCCGCGCTGCAAAAAGGAGCATTGCTACCTTGTTTCGGACAAGGCGCTCGCCATCGCGGGCGGCGTGCTGGAAGCGATACTGGCGCTGGGGAATAGGCGGTAACCATGGAACAGGATATTAAGCTGACCAAGTTGACCAAATGCTCGGGCTGTGGCGCAAAGGTTGGCGCTGGCGTGCTGGGCAAGCTGCTCAAGGACATCCGCGTGCGCCCGGACGAGAACCTGCTCGTCGGCTTCGACACGTCGGACGACGCGTGCGTATACCGCGTGACGGACGACGTCGCCATCGTGCAGACGGTCGACTTTTTTCCGCCGATCGACGACGACCCGTACACGTTCGGGCAGATTGCCGCGACGAACGCGCTTTCCGACATCTACGCCATGGGCGGGGAACCGAAGACCGCGCTGAACGTGCTGATGATTCCGGAGGACATGCCGCAGTCCGCGGTGCACCAGATCCTCGCGGGCGGGTACGACAAAGTGTACGAGGCCGGCGCGGTGATTGCGGGCGGGCACAGCATCTACGACGCGACGCCCAAATACGGCCTGTCCGTGACGGGCTTTGTGCACCCCGGCCGCGTGCTGACAAACAGCGGCGCAAAGGCGGGCGACGTGCTGCTTTTGACCAAGCCGATCGGCATCGGCGTGCTGACGACGGCCGCCAAAGCCGACCTTGCGTCCGCGGAGGGAAAAGCGCTCGCCGTCAGGCTGATGACGACGCTCAACAGGGGCGCGCGCGACTGCATGGTACAGTACCGCGTGCACGCGTGCACGGACGTGACGGGCTTTGGGCTGATGGGTCACCTATACGAGATGATGCAGGGCGCGGACCGGACGGCGGTGCTCGACACGAAAAACATCGATTTTATCCCCGAGGCGCTCGAGCTGGCGCGCATCGGCATCCTGCCGGAAGGCATGTACCGCAACCGCTCGTTTGCCGAGCAGGCGGCGGACCTCTCGGCGGTCGACGTTGCGGT
>CAZIRB010000076.1:6847-9050 GCA_964541695.1 uncultured Oscillospiraceae bacterium | reverse complement strand
TCTTTGAGACGATGAGCGGCCGGCTGACGGTCGCGCGGCAGGGCGATCTGTACGAGCTGGATTTTCCGGCGCGGATGCCGTCGCCCGTCGAGGTCACCCCGGAACTGGTTGCCGCAATTGGAGCCACGCCCGTTGAGGGGTATTTGGAGCGGGACTACATGTTCGTATTGGAAAATGAGGAAGCGGTCAGGGATCTAAAGCCCGACTTGACCGCGATGGAGGCTCTGCCCGGGGGCATAGGGGTGCTGGTTACCGCAAAGGGGAGCGGCTGCGACTTTGTATCCCGGGCGTTCTTTCCAAAGCTGAAGGTAAACGAGGACCCGGTGTGCGGCTCCGCGCACTGCAACTTCATCCCGTTTTGGAGCGAACGCCTGAATAAGCGGGAGATGGTAGCTTTGCAGCTGTCCGCGCGCGGCGGCGTGCTGTACTGCAAACACTGCGGCGACCGGGTTAAAATTGCGGGGAAAGCGGCGCTCTATGCGATCGGCGAGTTCTTTCTTCCCGCCGATCAGCGTTAAGTTCCAGGCCGATCGGTAACCACGGTTTTCGCGCGCAGGCGCCGCCGGACATTCCGGCGGCGCTTTTTATCTCGCTTATTGTGATACGCAGATTCATCAAAATAATTGATAAACATCACGTTATCCTCACTTGCATATAACGATTGTGCATGATATGATGATAACGGTTTCCGGCCGGAACCAATATTGAAATGGGGATCGGGGGCTTATGAAACAGAAAACGAAGATTATTTTAACCGGCGTCGTGGTCGGCGCCGCGGCGGTGATACTCACCGCTTTGGGAAACCCAGGCAATATGGGTTTTTGCATCGCGTGCTTTTTGCGCGACATCTCCGGCGCGCTGAAGCTGCATTCGGCCGCGGCCGTGCAGTACATGCGGCCGGAAATCCTCGGCATCGTGATCGGCGCGTTTATCGCTGCGCTGTTTGCCAAGGAGTTCCGTTCGCGCGGCGGCTCGTCGCCGATGACGCGCTTCGTCATCGCGGTGTTCGTGATGGTCGGCGCGCTGATGTTCCTCGGCTGCCCGCTGCGCATGATGCTGCGCATCGGCGGCGGCGACCTCAACGCGCTCGTCGGCCTTGCGGGCTTTGTCGGCGGCATCTTCGTCGGCACGCTTTGGCTGCGCGGCGGGTTTACGCTCCGGCGCGCGTATGCGCAGAACAAGCTGGAGGGGATGCTGCTTCCGGCGGTGCTGATCGTGCTGTTTATGCTGCGCTGGGCGGTTCCGGCGCTGTTTGCCGCCACCGAGACGGAGGGCGGGCCGGGCGCGCTGCACGCGGCGATCGCCGCTTCGCTCATCGCCGGGCTCGTGGTCGGCGCGCTGGCGCAGCGGACGCGCTTCTGCACGGTCGCGGCCTCGCGCGACGCGATGCTGTTCTCCGACTTCTCGATGGCGTGGGGCTTCCTCGCCGTGATCGGCACCGTCATCGCCGGCAACCTCATCCTGGGCAAATTCCATCTCTCGTTTGCGAATCAGCCGATCGCGCACACGGACGGCTTATGGAACTTCCTCGGCATGGCGCTGGTCGGCTGGGGCAGCGTGCTGCTCGGCGGCTGCCCGCTGCGGCAATTGATCCTCGCGGGCGAGGGCAACTCCGACTCCGCGGTGACCGTGACGGGCTTCTTGGCCGGCGCGGCGCTGAGCCACAATTTCTCGCTGGCGGCGTCCGCGAAGGGTCCGACGCTCAACGGCATGATCGCGGTGGGGCTGGGCTTTGCCGTGCTGACGGTCATCAGCCTGATCAACAGAGGGGAGGCAAACTAGCATGAAACACATCGACGCAAGGGGGCTCGCCTGCCCGGAACCGGTCGTGCTCGCGCAGCGCGGCATCAAGGAATCGCCCGAGGGGCTGACGATCGCCGTGGACCAGTTCGCCGCGGTCGAGAATGTGACGCGCTTTGCCAAGGCGCACGGCTACGGCGTTGCGGTAAGCGAAAACGGACGCGAGACGACGCTGACGCTCACGCGTGCATGACGGAGTACATCGCCACGTTCCACACGCATTTTGCGGCGCTGTGCACGCACCGCGCGCTGACGGAGATCGGCGTTGCCGCCGCGCTGATGCCTGTGCCGCGAAAACTCAGCGCAAGCTGCGGCACCTGTGTGCGGTACGAGGCCGCCGAACCAAATCTTTCGAAACTGGACGGCGACGTGGAGCTGGTGGTCCGCGTCGCCGGTCCGGACG
>CAZIRB010000076.1:0-6747 GCA_964541695.1 uncultured Oscillospiraceae bacterium | reverse complement strand
TCGTCGTCCGGCGGCACCTATTTTTATGATTATGGCACCGGCGGCAGCGGCTCGATGTTCGGGGGCTTTGGCAGCGGAACCATCATCATTTTGGTCATCGTGATTGCCGTGATCGTTGCCATGCGCATGCGCAAGAGCGGCCAGAGCGCGACCGCGCAGCAGATGTACACCGCCTCGTTCCCGGGCGAGGGGCTGCCGCTCTCGACGCTCAAGCAGAAGGACCCGAATTTCGACGAGCAGGCGATTCTGGAGCGCGTCGCAAACCAATACGTGCAGATGCAGGCCGCGTGGGAGAAGAAGGACTGGGAGCCGATGCGCGCGTTTATGACGGACGCGCTGTATAACCAGATGGCGCGTCAGCTCGACGAGCTTAAGCAAAAGGGCCTGACAAACCACATCGACCGGATCGCGGTGCTCGACACGTTCATCTCCAAGTACATGCAGGAGGCCGACCTCGACGTGCTGATCGTGCGCATCAAGACGCGCATCTGCGATTACACGACGAAGGACGGCACGGGCGAGGTCGTGCAGGGCTCGTCGACGCGGGAGCTGTTCATGACCTACGACTGGAAGCTGACGCGCAACAAGGACCGCGTGACGCTCGCCGCAAGCGAACTAAGCAGCGTTAGCTGCCCGCACTGCGGCGCGCCGCTATCCGTCAACGCGTCGGGGAAATGCGACTACTGCGGCTCCGTGGTGACGCTGAGCGATCACGACTGGGCGCTGACGGCGATCAAGGGCATCTCGCAGCGCAGCGCGAACTGAGCGCCGGCGGTTTTTTGGAACGGGGCATTTTGCCCGGATAGAATGATAGGCTTGGGCCGGCGGCGGAAACGTCCGCCGGCTCAGTCGATTCCGGAAAGCTTGCCGACCTGCGGCGGGCTGTTGGCAAAGTAGAGATAGCAGCGTTGCGGCGCGCCCGCGGACGCGTCGATTGCGGCAGGGTCGAGCTGCAGCGCGGCGGCCACGCGCGTCCCGCCTATGGTCAACGCACAGTCGATCTGGCGGAAGTCGAAGCTGTTGCCGAACATTCTTGCGAGCGTCGCCGCGTCCCAGCCCGTCAGCGGCTCGAAAGCGGCGCAGTCGTCGAGCGCGACACAGCGCACGCGCACCATGGCGCCGTGCAAAGTGTCCGCAAGGTCGTATGCCGCGCCTACGGTCAGGCGCTGCTTCACGTCGGCCCAGTCCGCGCCCTCGGCCTGTATGGCCGTTACGCCTGCGGTGAGCGACGAGGCCGTGCCGGGAAGCGCGCAGAAAGGCGCGTCGGCGCGGAAAAGATCGTCCGCCTGCGGGCCGTCCGCAAGCGCGGCCTCGTACCGCTCGAGCGCTTCCGCATCGGGGAGCTGTAAAACAGGCTCCGTCAGATATTGCAGCTCCGCCGCGCGCAGCAGGCAGCGGACCAGATCATCGCCGCCGCGGGCCGGGTCGACGGGCCCGGCGGTGTCGGGCCGGACCGCCGCGGGGGCGAGCAGCAGCAGCGCAAGGAGCCGCACAAACGATTTCATCATGCTATGCATTATATCACGGATTGCCGTTTGCATGCGCAAACAAAACAGAGAGGACGTCGATCAACTGACGACAAGTAGGGATTTTGCGCCTACGACCCACAATGACGATGTCCCCAACGGCGTTTTGCGCGGCATGGCTCCCAAAGCAACGGAGCAATTGAAATTTCTCGAAGGAGGGGAACGGAATGCGGTGCGGCTGCGCCGTCTGCGGCGAATACATGGTGCAGGAGGAGCGGGGGCTCCTCAGCCGCTGCATCTGCCCGAACTGCTTTGCCACCTGCTCGGCCTGCATGGGCACGCGTGAGCAGCCCGCCTCGCGCGAGGAGCTGGCCGAGCTTCTGCGGCGCAGGCTGGAGGACGAGAACGCCGGGAACGGGGGATATGGGGAATTGTACGATTTGGAACGCGGACGGTAGGAGGTTGGGCTGGTCGGGTTTGGGTTGTTGTTGTGCGGCAGTGCGGAGCACGGCGGGCCGGAGATTGAAAACCGCATTTATCTGGTCTGGCATTAGGTTTGCAAACGCAAGGTCCGGGGCCTTTTGCAGGGGCGCTGCCCCTGCACCCTGCCAAGGGTCTGAGCCCCTTGGAACCCCAATAGCCGGTGTTCAGTTTTTGAGACGGGAAGCAACGGTTAAAGCCATTGCCTCCGTCTCCCACTTCTTTGTTCACTACGCCTCGCTTCATCCGCCACCGGCGGCGCACAGCTACGGCCCCCCGCCAAGGGCCAAAGGCCCCCGGAACCTGCAGGAAAAATCGAAGAACCATTGGGTTTCCAAAGGGGGATTCCCCCTTTGGCGCGTGTTTGAGAGGACCGTAGCCGAGTGCCGCCTGTGACGGATGAAGCGAGACGCAGGCCCGGTGAGCAAGGGAGCGCAGACCGAGGGGAGGGCTGCACGACCATTGCGAACTGTGGGGAGCCCTCAACGTTCCTCTGACGCGCCTCGCCCAAACGTAAATTTACTGTCGGCACACAAAAGCGGGCGGCATTCCTGCCGCCCGCTCCTTCTTTGCAATAAACCGCAACCACAATCCGTGGCTTCCATCCGCACCCATCGCTCACGGCGAGATGATCGGCACCTCGGTGGTCGCCTCCGGCGTGGGCGTAGGCGTGCTCGTGGGCTCCGGCGTTGTGATCGGCGGCGTCGTCGGGGTAGCCGTCACGTGCGGCGTGGGGGTGGGCGTGATCACGAGCTCCGGCCCGACCAGCATCTCGCCGACGAACGCGTCGTAGGTGGACAGCGCGAGCTTCTCGCTCCGCACGAGCGTGCCCTTGAGGTAGTAGTTCTTGTACGACTGCCAGCGCGAGCCGGTCTGCCGCGCGACCTTGACCTGCGTTTCACCCGGCGCGAGCGTGGGGTCGAGCGTCTCGATCATCTCGCCCTTCGGCTCGATCGTTTCGATCTGCTTGCTGGTCAGCTTGATCTCGTCGTACTCGCTCGTCGCAAACGGCACGCCGTAGATCTCGAATATCACGTTCTTGCCCGAGGTATACGCGCGGATCAGGATGTCGGCGGCCGTGTTGTTCTTAAATTTGAAGTCGATGATGTTGCCGGTCGAGTTGATCGTCGCGTCCAGGCCCTTCTTGATATAGCTGACGGGCATGGAGTGGTTCCTGCGCGAGACGACCTCGAGGTCCGCCTTGACGACCGCGTTGTACAGCGTGCTCGAAAGCTGGCACACGCCGCCGCCGGCCTGCTTGTCGACCGCGCCGCCCACGTAGGCGCCGGCCTCCTTCCAGCCGTTGGAGTAGGTGCGCGTGCCGAGCGCGGCGTTGGTCGAGAAGGTTTCGCCCGGCTTGACGACGGTGCCGTTGATCAGCTTGGCGCCCTTCTTGATGTTGTAGGTCCGGTTCGAGTCGCTGCCGGAGAAGCTCGTCTCCGCTGAGGCGCGCAGCGTGTACGCGCTCTCGAGATATGTGCGCGTCACGGTCGGCAACGTCTCGGACACGGGGATGGGGATAGGCGCGGTATAGTTGCCGCTCTGCACGGCCGCGGTGATGTCCGCCACGAGCTGCGGCTGGTTCACGGCGACGCCGACGACCTCGTCCGTGATCGTGTAGGGCTTCTCGGACGAGTCCTCGTTGAACTTGATTGCCGCGTCCGTGGCGGGCGTGTCCAGCGAGGCCGCGATCTCGGCCACGCGCATGCTGACGGCGGAGAAGTCGTAGGTCGCGGTCAGCGTGAAGTTGCGGCCGTTCGTTTTGAGAATGTCGAGCTCGGCCTTTGCCTCCTCGTAGGTAGCACTGCGCGCGAGGTTGAACGCCTCCCGCAGCACCGTGTCCGTGTCGAGCGAGACCGGTATCGTGGACAGGTCGAACGGGAACGACAGCTCCTCGTAGGTCAGCTGCAGCGTGCCGATCGGCGTGTACGACTGCACGGCGGACGCAAGCGCCTCGCGCGCCTGCTCCATGGTCAGGCCAGACACGCTGACGCCGTCGATCGTGATGCCGTCGAAAAAGACCTGCGAGTTCAGGATCGCCTCGTAGGCGCTCTTCTCAAGCTCCTGCTGTTTGCGCAGCTCCTCCTCGGCGGCGAGCTGGGCCGCGATTTCCCGCGCGGCGCGGTTCTGTGTGACGATGTAATACGCGACAAAGGAAGCCACGAGCGCGACCAGTACGGCGCAAAGCATGATGATCGATTTTTTCCTGCGGACGCGTCTGCTCTTTCCGGGAATCATTCTCGGAAACAGTTCCATTTCCATTGGGTGGCCCTCCTAAAAGCTCTGTGCAATATTGTACTTGATTCTTGGCGCGAATGCATAGGATGTTGCATTTGTTTTGCCAATTGTTACAATTTGTTCATCAGTCCAAAAGGCGCAGATTGTCAAGGTTTTTCAAATTTGGTATAGTATTGTCGTGATGAAAAATTCGCTTACAAAACGTCTCAAAAAACGCGAGGGCCAGTCGCCGATGGACGCGGCGCTTTCGTTCCTGACGGCGCGCGCGCGTACGCGCCGCGAGGTCGAGCGGCATCTCGACGCGTGCCATTACGGCGAGGTGGAGGTCATGGAGACCGTCGACCGGCTGGAGGAGCTGGGGCTCGTCGACGACGCGGCCTTTTGCCGGGATTTCGTCGCGTCGCGGCTTCGAAGCAAGCCGATCAGCAGGCTGCATTTAAAGGAGCAGCTTCTTGGCCACGAGGCCGACCGCGACGCCGTCGACGCGGCGCTCGCCGGGCTCGACGGCGCGGCCGAGCGGTCGAACGCGGACGAGGTGGCCAAAAAATACGCGCGCCAGTTTGAACGTCTGGGTCCGGAGGAAAAATGGAGACGGATCGAGGCGCGGCTGATTTCACGCGGCTTTGATTACGACACGGCCAGCGCGGCCGCGCGCGCGGCGGCGGAGGCGGAGGAATGATCTGCGGCGTCGGCGTCGACATTGTGAAGATCGAACGCATCGGGCGGGTGGCCCAAAACGAATCGTTCCGCGCGCGGATATTCACGGCGCGCGAAATTGCCTACGCCGCGGGCCGCGCGCACGCGCCGGAGGTCTACGCCGGGCTGTTTGCGGTCAAGGAGGCGGTGGCCAAGGCGCTCGGCACGGGCATATCCGGCTTTGCGCTGACCGATATCGAGACGCTGCACAGCGAGCACGGGGGGCCCCGGGCCGTGCTGCACGGCGGCGCGGCCGAGCGGATGCGCGCGCTTTGTGCAACCGCCGTACATATTTCCGTTTCACACGACGGCGGCCTTGCCGTCGCGTTTGCTGTTTTGGAGGGATGATATGGAACGCATCGTGACCCGCGCGGGCATGCGCGCGTTCGAGAAGTTCGTTATGCGGCGCGAGGGAATCGACGAGCTTGCGCTGATGGAGCGGGCGGCGGAGCACGTGGCCGCCGCCGTGGCGGACGAGGCTCCCGGCGGGGAGCCGATCCTGATCCTCTGCGGCGCCGGCAACAACGGCGGCGACGGCCTTGCCGCGCTGCGGCTGCTGTGCGCCGCGGGATACGACGCGTCGGCGCTCGTGATCGGCGAGGAGGAGAAGCTCAGCCCCGCCGCGGCGGAGCAGCTGCGCTGCGCGCGCGAGAATGGCTGCCGCGTAAGCGTGCGGCAGGGAGCGCCCGATGCGCAAGAGCTCGCGGGCGCAGGCTGTTTGGTCGACGCGCTGTTCGGCATCGGACTGTCGCGGCCGGTCAAGGGCCCGTACGCCGAAACGATCGAGGCGGTCGTTGCGTCCGGCGTGCGCGTGCTTGCCGTGGATATGCCGTCCGGCGTGGACGCGGACAGCGGGCGCGTGCTCGGCTGCGCGGTGCGCGCGGACAGGACGATCACGTTCCAGTACCGAAAGCGCGGACAGCGGCTGTATCCCGGGCGCGAGCTCTGCGGCGAGCTGATCGTGCGCAGCATCTCGTCCTACGGCCACGCAAACGGCGACGACGTGTTTGAGATGACGGACTCCGACTTTGCCGTGATGCTGCCGCCGCGCGAAAAGGACAGCCACAAGGGGAAGAACGGCCGCGCCCTGCTTGTCGCGGGAAGCGACCGATACGCGGGCGCTGCGCTTATGAGTGCTTGCGCGGCGCTGCGCGCGGGCGCGGGCGTGCTGACAGTCTGCGTGCCCGGCGGCGTCCGCGGCGCGTTCTATGCGCTGCCGGAGGCGGTCTGCGCCGCGGCGGGCGAGGGAGCGGGCTGGGACGAGGCGGCGCTTACGTTTGCGGCCGCGCAGCTTCCGGGCAAGACGGCGGTCGCGCTCGGCAGCGGCATGGGCGAGCTGGCAAACGACAGCCTGCTGACCGCTGCGCTGGAAGCAAAACTTCCGCTTGCGATCGACGCGGACGGACTGAACCACATCGCCAAAAATCCGGCGCTCCTTGCAGAATTGCACGATAAGGTCGTATTGACACCGCATCCGGCCGAGTTTGCGCGGCTGACCGCGCAATCGGTCGAGGGTGTGATAGCCGACCCGATCGGGCAGGCGGTTGCGGCGGCGAAAAACTGGGGCTGCGTCGTGCTGCTCAAGGGCGCGGTCAGCGTGATCGCGTCGCCTTCCCAAACGGCGCTCAACTGCACCGGCAACGCTGGCCTGGCCAAGGGCGGCAGCGGCGACGTGCTCACGGGGCTGATCCTCGCGCTGCTTTCCCAGGGGCTCGAGCCGTTCGACGCGGCCTGCGCGGGCGCGTACCTGCTCGGCCTTTCCGCCGACGCGGCCATGAAAATGCTCGGCAACCGAATGCTGATGTCTCGCGACATCGTAGGCGCGGTTGCCGATACGCTGGCCCGGCCGTTTTCCGGCTGCTAGGGC
>CAZIRB010000075.1:0-12124 GCA_964541695.1 uncultured Oscillospiraceae bacterium | reverse complement strand
ACCTCCCTAATCATCCGGTCCGGCGTCGATGCGCCCGCAACAATACCTATTATATCATCGGATTGCAAATTATCAAGCAAAAGTTTGCCGATATTGTCTACGGTTTCCGTCCTTGCGCAGTAGGATTTGCACAGCGTTGCAAGCCTTACGGTGTTGGCGCTCGACGCCGAACCGAGCACATATATGCGCGTACATATCTTGGCGAGGCGGATGGCTTCCTCCTGGCGCGCGCGCGTCGTGTCGCAGATGGTCTCGTGCACGATCGCGTCCAAAAACCGCTCCTTCACCGCCGATGCGATCGCGCCGTACTGCCCGCGCGAGAGCGTGGTCTGCGCCACAAGGCTGACCCGCGCGTTCTCCGGCACGCGCAGAATATCCGCCGCGCATTCGACGACGACGGCGTGCTCGCCCGCCCAGCCGCGGATGCCGACGACCTCGGGGTGCTCCGCCTCGCCCGCGATCAGCACCGTGCGGCCGTCCGCGGCGTCGCGCCCGACGATGCGGTGGATGCGGCGCACGAACGGGCAGGTCGCGTCGACGAGCTCAAGCGCGCGGGTTTCGGCCTCGGCGTAGAGCGCGGGCGGCGCGCCGTGCGCGCGCACGATCAGCTTGTCGCCGGGCTTTAAAGCGGCAATATCCTGCACCGCGTGCACGTTCTTTGCCGCAAGCTCGGAAACGACCTGCTCGTTGTGGATGATGTTGCCGTAGGTGTAGACGGGGCTTATCGGGTCGGCGGCCTGCTCGGCAAGCTCGACCGCGCGCCGCACGCCGAAGCAGAAACCGCTGTTTTTGGCCAGCAGAATGCGCATCAGTACCGCGCCTCCATCTCGGTCTTGAGCGTTTTGAGCCGGTCCGCGACCGCGGCCGTGACGACGTCGACGGCCTTGCCCTTGCGGCTTGCCGCAATCGCCGCGGCGTCGATCGGCTCGCCGACGATCATGCGGATGCGCAGCCGCCGGAACGTGTTCGGGTCGGAATAGACCGGTATGATCGGCGCGCCGCAGCGCAGCGCCAGGAAGGCCGCTCCCTTCTCCATCTCGTCGATCTCGCCCGTGATGGAGCGCTTCCCCTCCGGGAATATGCCGAACACCTTGCCGCGGTCGAGCAGGTCCTTCGCCTTCTTGAGCGAGGCGATGTCGGCGCGGTCGCGGTCGACCGAGAACGCGAACAGCGCCTTCATCAAAAGCCTGGAGAAGCGGCTCGCAAACAGCTCCTGCTTGGCCATGAAATGGATGATGCGCGGACAGACGCAGCCGACCAGGATCGGGTCGGTCAGCGCCCAGTGGTTGCTGACGATGATCGCCTTGCCCCGGACGTTGAGCCGCGAAAAGCCCAGTATCTTCGGGCGGAATATCAGCCAGAGCAGCGGCGCGATCAGCGCTTTTCCGAATATGTACAGCATGCGGTCACAGAGCTCCTTTTTCGCGGATCACCGCGAGCATTTGCGCGACCGTCTCGCCGATCGTCATGCCGGTCGTGTCGAGATAGTACGCGTCCGGCGTGCGGGTAAGCGGCATGTACGCGCGCGTCTCGTCCTGATGGTCGCGGCGGCGGATATCCTCGAGCACGGCGGTAAATGTCGCGCCCGCGTCCCCCTTGGCGGCAAACTCCGAAAGCCGCCGCTTAGCGCGCTCCTCGGGGCTGGCCGTGATGAAAAACTTGTATTTCGTGTACGGCAGCACGTTCGTCGTGATGTCGCGGCCGTCCATGACCACGTCGTACTGTTCACCCACTGCGCGCTGCAGCGCCGCAAGCTTATCGCGCACGGGCGGGTACATGCTAACCGTGGAGGCGGCCATTGACAAATCCTGCGTGCGCAAAAGGTCCGTCACGTCCTCGTCCGCAAGCAGCACGCGCTGCGCGCCGTCGTCCGCGTACCGGACCGATATGTCCGCGCCCGGCAAAATGCGGTCGAGCGCGGCGGTGTCACGCGCGTCGACGCCGTTTCTTTTGGCGTACAGCGCCATGGCGCGGTACATCGCGCCCGTGTCGAGATAGTGGATGCCGAGCGCCTCGGCGACGCCCTTGGCCGCTGTGCTCTTGCCCGCGCCCGCGGGACCGTCGATCGCGATATTGATGCGGTTCATATGCTCCTCCCCGCGGCGGCGCCGGTCGAGTACGCAATCTGCAGGTTGAACCCGCCCGTGAGCGCGTCCACGTCGATCACCTCGCCGGCAAAATACAATCCCCGCGTCAGCTTCGATTCCATGGTGGAGGAATTGATCTCGCCGACGTTCACGCCGCCGCGCGTGACGATCGCCTCCTCGATCGGCCGCGTGCGCCGCACGGTCAGCGGCGCGGCCTTGAGCGTTTCGACGAGCTTTTTGCGCTGCTCGCGCGTTAATTCGCCGACTGGCGCCGCAGCGTCGATATTGGCAAGCTCCAGCACGGTCAACAGCAGCCGCTGCGGAAGCAGCGCGTGCAGCGCGGTGCCGACCTGCTTTCTCGCGCTTTCGGCAAGGTCGCGCAAAAGCCGCGCGTCGAGCGCAGCGTCACTCAGGGCAGGCTTAAAATCGATCAGCAGCCTTGCGCCCTCCGGCGCGTCGGCGACCGCCGCCGAGGCCGACAGCACGAGCGGGCCGGACACGCCGAAGTGCGTCAAAAGCAGCTCGCCGAGCTCCGAGAATACGCGCTTCCCGTTCCGCTCGACCGTCAGCTTCACGTTCTTGAGCGTCAGCCCCGCGAGCGGGTACGGCCAACTCTCGGCCGTCTCGAACGGCACGAGCGACGGCGCGGGCTTTGCGATCGTGTGACCGCAGGTCTCGGCGAAGCGGTATCCGTCGCCGGTCGAACCGGTGGACGGGTACGACAGCCCGCCCGTCGCGACGACGACCGCGCCGGCGGGAAAAGCGCCCGCGTCCGTCTCGACGCCCGTCACCGCGCCGCCCTCGGTCAAAACGCCGAGCGCGCGCGTGTTGAGGCGCACGGTCACGCCCGCGCGGGTAAGGAGCGCGTCGAACGCGCGCAGCACGTCGCTCGACTTGTCCGAAGCGGGGAACACACGTCCGCCGCGCTCGGTCTTGAGCGCGAGGCCCGTGCTGGTCAAAAGCGCCGCGATGTCGTCGTGGTCGAAGCGCGACAGCGCGCCGTACAGAAACCGCGCGTTGCGGAATACGTTTTGGAAAAATTCGTCGCGGCCGGCCGTGTTGGTCACGTTGCAGCGGCCCTTGCCGGTGAGGTACAGCTTCTTGCCGAGCTTCTCGTTGCGTTCGATCAATATGACCGCGTGCCCGTTCTCGGCCGCGGCGTAGGCCGCCGTCATGCCGGCCGGTCCGCCGCCGATCACCAGCACGTTCATAGCTTCCCTTCCCCGCCGTCCGACTCGCGGAAATAAACGCCCTCGCGGTTCCAGATGCTCTCGAGCTGCATTAGGTGCTGGTAGGTCGCGTCCTTGCGCTTGAGTCCCACCGCGACGAGGATGGCGTTGATGAGCGAGAGCGGCGCGGTCAGCGAATCCGCAAACGACGCCATGTCGCTGCGCGCGCACAGCGCAAAGTCCGAAAGCTGCGCCACGGGCGAGGACGGCAGGTCGGTCAGCGCGATGCATTTTGCGCCGCGCTCGCGCGCGTAGCGCATGCCCTGCACCGTGCGCGTGCTGTACCGCGGGAAGCTGATGCCGAAGAACACGTCCTTCTCCGAGATGCGCAGCATGCGCTCGTACACGTCCTGCTCGTTGCCGCCGACGTAGACGACGTCGTCGCAGACGTAGCCCAGATAGCTCGTCAAAAACTGCGCCAGCGGCGCGGCGCTGCGCACGCCCATCACGTAGATGCGCGCGGCGGCGAGCAGCGCGTCGATCGCGCCGGAAAAACAGACCGGATCGACCATGTCGATTGTGGCCTTGATGTTGTTGATGTCGGAGAGCAGCACCTGCCGCGGCACGTCCTCGTGCCGGAGGTTCTCCGCGAGGCGCACGCGCTGCACGCTGGTTAACCGGTTTCTTATCATGTCCTGCAGCGACTTCTGCAGCGCGGGATAGCCCGGCAGGCCCAGGATATACGCAAAGCGCACGACCGTCGACTCCGATACGCCGACCGCCTCGCCGAGCCGCACGGCCGTCATGAACGCGGCCTCGTCATAGCGGTTGATCAGAAAGTCCGCAATCCGCCGCTGCCCCTTGGAGAAGCGCGAGTATCCCTTTTCGATCGTCTGCACGAGGTTCTCCATCGCTCACCCCACCCAATCCGAAACGTCCATGGTACGCATCAGCCCGTGATGCGTCAGATCGTACGTCAGCGGCGTCACCGTCACGTACCCCTCGAGCGCGTACCGCTCGTCCACCTCGAGGCTGTTGTCGCAGGTCGACCGCCCGCGCGGCGGCCAGTAATACGGCATGCCGGACGGGTCCGCGCGCTCGATGAACGGCAGCGTGTACTGCACAACGCCCGCCGGCGCGAGAATGACGCCGCGAAGTTTATCCATCTCACGGTCCGGCACGTTGACGTTCAGCACCGTACCAAACGGCAGCGGATTGGCCTGCACGTAGGAGACGGCCTTCTTCGCAAAATGCGCCGCGGTCTCAAGGTGCTCCGGCCGGAACGAGCAGATCGACACGGCGACGGCCTGGTAGCCAAGCAGCGACGCCTCCGCGGCCGCGGCCACGGTGCCGGAATACAGCACGTCCGTGCCGAGGTTGCCGCCGATGTTGATGCCGGATATCACCATGTCCGGCGCGGCCATGAGGTTCCCGAGCGCGAGGCGCACGCAGTCGACCGGCGTGCCGCTTATGGCGTAGGCGGGCACGTCCGGAAGGCCGGATAGCGTCACGCGCTGCGCGCGCAGCGGCGAGAACAGCGTCATGCCGCGCGATACGCAGCTGCGCTCCGAATCCGGCGCCGCCACGAACAGCTCGTGCTCGCCGGATAGAACCTGCGCCAGCGCAAGCATGCCGGGCGAAAACACGCCGTCGTCGTTGGATAGCAACAGTCTCATCAAAGCTCCGTTCCCCGCAGAATGCGGTCCGCCAAAGGGACCGCTGCTCAACAACCGGTCCCGTGCAAAATATTGTACCACAGGGTACAACGCAAATGCAAAAAAATGCAGGATAAATTTCTTATCCTGCCAGTCCGTCAAAAAACCGGTTTTTTGACGGGATACCTGCTTTTTGCCTCCCGTCCTTCGGACTCCCGGGCTGCAAAAAGCACGCGGAGCCCGCTCCTGGGGGGCGGCCCGCCACGTCGGCAAAGCCGACGCAGCCGGATTCCATGGGTCAAGGGCCGCGGCCCTTAGCAATCCCGGGGTCTTTTTTGACACGCTGTGCAGGATAAAATCCTTATCCTGCATTCCATGGCTTCAAAACCGGGCGCGCTAGAGCAGCGAGCCGAGCGTGTAGACCAACAGCGACATCAAGTACGCCACGCCCATCTGGTACAAAAGTATGAACAACGTGTACCTCGCGCTGCCGAGCTCGCGGTGGATCGTCGCCATCGCGGCCATGCAGGGCACGTACAAAAGCACGAACACGAGGAAGCTGTACGCGGCGATGGGCGTGAGCATGCCGGCAAGCGCCGCGGAGAGCGCGGCTCCCGTGGAGCCTGTGAACATCGAGAGCGACGACACGACAGCCTCCTTGGCGACAAGGCCGGTCAAGAGCGCGACCGCAGCCTCCCAGCGGCCGTAGCCCATCGGGCTAAACACGGGCGCGATCCAGCTCCCCGCGATGCCGAGCAGGCTCGCCGCCGCGTTTTCCGTGAACGAGAACGCGGCGTTGAAGTGCGTGAGAAACCACAGCGCGATGCTCATGAGCAGTATGATCGTGCCCGCCTTCTCGATGAAGTGCCCGACGCGCTCGGACACGTGCGTGAGCGTGTTCTTCAGCGACGGCCAGCGGTACGGCGGCAGCTCCATCACGAACGCCGCGTGGTTTTTGCGGAACAGCGTCTTGCGGAACAGCACGCCCGACGCGATGCCGACCACGATGCCCATTACATACAGGCTCAAAATCACGAGGCCGCGCGCGCGGGCAAAGAAGGCCGACGCGATGAGGCCGTATACGGGGAGCTTGGCCGAGCAGCTCACAAACGGCAGCAGCATGATCGTCATGCGGCGGTCCTCGGGATTCTCCATCGTGCGCGCGCTCAGCACGGCGGGCACCGTGCAGCCAAAGCCCATCAGCATCGGGATAAACGACTTGCCGGACAGACCGAACTTTTTCAGCGCGCGGTCCATGATGAACGCCGTACGCGACATATACCCGCTGTCCTCGAGCAGCGAGAGGAAGAAGAACAACAGCGCGATCTGCGGCAAAAACGTCAGTATCCCGCCGACGCCCGTGATGATGCCGTCGCAGACGAGCGAGCTAAGCCACGCGGGCACGGGGGCAAGGAGCGAGCGCACAAAGCCCGCGAACAGCCCGTTGATCAGAAGGTCCATGCCGTCCGATAAAAATCCCCCGATCGTGTCGAACGTGAGCACGAATATCACGCCCATGATCGCGAGGAATATCGGGATGCCGACGTACTTGTTCGTCAACACCGCGTCGATGCGGTCGGAGGCGCTCTTCTCGCCGGGCGCACGCTTTACAACGGCGGCGGCGCACACGCGCGCGATGTAGCTGTACCTTGCGTCCGCCACGCGCGTCTCGTTGTCCATCAGCGACCCGTCGCCGGCGTAGGCCGCAATCGCGCGGTCGAGCGCGATTTCCTGCTCGGCGGTCAGGCTCAGGCGCTTTCGCACCATTTCGTCGCCCTCGAGCAGCTTGATCTCCGCCCAGTGTTTGGGGAGCTTGGCGCGCTCCGACGCGTCCGCGATGATGTCGCCGATTCGATGGTGCATCGCGTGCGTGTGCGCGTCGTAGAGGTCGTCCGGTTCGATTGAAAAACCGCGGTGCAGCTGCTCGTGCACGAGGCCGAACAGCCTTGCGCTCTGCGAGATCAGCTCCGTCACGCCCTCGCCCGTGCGCGCGCAGATCGGCACGACCGGCACGCCAAGCTCGAGCGCGAGCCGCGCGCAGTCGATCGAGATGCCGAGCTTTTTGACCTCGTCCATCATGTTTAAAGCCACGATCATGGGCTTTTCGAGCTCCATGAGCTGCACGGTCAGGTACAGGTTGCGCTCGAGGTTCGTCGCGTCGACGATGTTGATGATCGCGTCGGGCTTCTCGTCGAGCACGAAGTTTCGCGCGACGATCTCCTCCATCGAGTAGGTCGAGAGCGAATAGATGCCCGGCAGGTCGACGATTGTGATGTCGTGGCCGAACGCGTTTAGCCGCCGCTCCTTCTTCTCCACGGTCACGCCCGGCCAGTTGCCGACGTATTCCTTCGCGCCCGTCACGGCGTTGAACAAAGTGGTCTTGCCCGCGTTCGGGTTGCCGACGAGCGCGAGCTTGATCGGCAGGCTGTCCGCCGTGGGGATGGCGTTCTTTGAATCGCGCACCATGCCGCAGTTTTTCGCGCAGGCGAGGCAGCCGCCCGCGGGGCAGCCCGACGTGTCCGAGCGGATGAACCACTCCGAAAGCCTAGCCGCGTTCCTGTGCGCGGCGATGTCCGTGTCCGCGTCGTGCACGTCCCGGCGCTTTGCGGCGTAGGCGTGGAAGCGCTCGGACAGCGCCTCCTCGCGCGCACGGAAGGCGGCAAGCTCCCGCTCGTTCAGCAATGTGATCTGGTCGGCGTCCTCGCGGCGCAAAGACAGCGAATAGCCGCGCAGCGACACCTCGATGGGATCGCCGAGCGGCGCGACCTTCTTGACCAGTATCTCGGTCATCGGCGTGATGCCCATATCGATCAGGCGGCGCTTCATGCGCGGATTCGACGCGCCCACGGTCCTGACAAAACCGCTCGTGCCCGGCGCAAGCTCGCCTAAGGTTTTTATGGTGTCCGCCATGCGTTGCCCTCCGGTTGTTAGCGTTTGCTAATACACAAGTATTGTATCATGTATCGATATGTTGTCAAGCCGCCCGGCATGTCCGCGCCGCGCGCAACAGGAGCGGAACACGGCGCGAAAATGCCGCAAAACGGCTAAAAACCGCCGAAATTTACACAGAATCCGATAATTTCACCCGCAAAAACGCGGCGCAAAAAAATAAAGCGGCCAAGGGGACGCGCTCCCCGGCCGCCGTTGATAAAAACCCTTCTCCGCTATTCCTCGTCGATCTCCTCGCCGGTGCTGCTCCACGTGCGGCCGGTCTTTTTCCAGTTGGAAAGGTCGTTGCAGTCGCCCGTGACAAGGAACTCCGTCATCGACGCGCCGTTATTGTCCGCCTGATGCGTGCAGTAGAAGTACCGCTCGCGAGAGGTGTCCCCGGTCAGGTCGAACACGGACGTGCCGTAGTCGCCGTAGTTCGGCAGGCCCGCGGCGTCGAGTATCGTGGCCTTTAAATCCATCAGCCAGGCCGGCGCGTCCGACGTCGCGAGCGCGCCGTGCGCGTCCTTCGGCTTGATGAACAGGACCGGGTTGTGCGTCTCGGTCGGCAGGTCGTTGTACACGGTGCCGTGGTCCGCCATGATGATGATCGTAGAAGCGTCGTACGCGCCCGTTTCCTTGAGCTGATCGATGATCTCGCGCGTAAACTTCAGCACGCCCTTGGACTGGATGAACATTGAGCTCTCGCTCTCCGGCACGCGCGTCACATCCGCGGACAGCGTGTACGGCAGGTGCATGCCGTCGAGGTGGTACATGCGGAACGTTTTTTCCCCGCTGTCGGCCCGGATGCGCTCGTCCACAAAGCGCCGGTACGTGATCGGGTCGAGCAATTGATAGATCGAAAGCTGCTTATACGCGTTGAACTCGCCCGTGTAGAGCCAGAAGCCGGGCTTGAGCACGTGCGGCAGGTACGTAAACGCGACGAGCTTGAGCATCGTTTCGGTCAGCCCCCGGTAAGAGGTCACGATCTTGGGGTCGTACTCGTAGTTGTCGATCAGGTCCGGCCGCGCCTCGCCGAGGTACTGCCACGCGCCGAGCACGCGCGAATCGTAGCCAAGATCGTGCAGCTCGGTGAACAGCTCGTCGCTCTCCCACGCGTGCCGCAGGTACGCGGTGCGGTCGGCGTAGGTGCCGTCGCAGAACCACAATACGCCGGTCATGTGCGCCGTCATGGACGGGTAGGTGAATTTATACGTGCCGAGCGTGTTGCGGTAGTACGTAAAGCCGTCCAAGAAATCCAGACAGGCCGGATCGTCGGCCAGCAGCGGCCCGACGAGCTTGTTGTCGAACGTGTCGAGCAGGATCACGATCACGTTCTCCTCCTGCGACACGCTCAGCACGCCGTCCCAGCCGAGGCCGTAGTCGCCCTCGGTCGGCTTGGGCTTTGCGATGAGCGCGTACGACACGAGCGACACGATCTGCACGAGCACGAGCCCCGCGGAGACGAAGCGCAGCATGTTCCGCCAGAACTTTTTGGAGAAGTACAGTACGATAAACGGGACGAGCAAAATAAACAGCGCGACGGCCGTGTTGACCAGCGAATACGCGCCGTACCGTTCCCAGCGGATATCCGAGCCGTCGAGCGCACCGTAGCTGATGTTGAGGAAGTTGCCCTGCAGGTACAGGAGCAGCGCCGCCGAAAACAGGAGCGTGACGTAGAGGTTGAACAGCTTGCCGGAAAGCGGCAGCGACAGCGCGAGCAGCACAAAAAGCGCCGCGGCAAACAGGAGCGCAAAGCACCACCAGATGCGCGCAAACGGGAACCAAAGCTCGGTCGCGTTCGACATATACAGGTCGTACGGCGCAAAGATCAGCAGTGTAAACGCAAAAAACACCGCGGCGTGCAGCGCAAGCAGCAGCCGCTCCTTGATTGGACGGTCGTCCGCGACAAGGTCGCGCAGTTTTTCTTTCATAAAATGAGGCGCTTTCTGTCCGCTATGCCTCGGACGGCTGGCTCTCGCGCAGGGCGGAATAGTTGATGGCGCTGTTGTCCTCGTCCCAGAGGCGCTCCATATTGTAGTAGCGCCGCTCGTCCGGTATAAACAAATGCACGAGGATGTCGGCAAAGTCCAGCACGATCCAGCGGCCGTCCGAATACCCCTCGCGGCGGCGCAGCACGAGATCGAACTCCGGCGCCTTCTCCTCGATTTCGTCGCACAGCGCCTTCACCTGCTGCGGCACGCGCCCGCTCGCGATGATGAACCAGTCCGCGATCACGGTCTTTTCCGAAACGTGGATGGCGAGAATGTTCTGCGCCTTCTTGTCGTAGAGCACCTCGCAGAGCTTATCCACCTGCGCCTTGATCGGTTCCTTCAACGGGATACCTCCTTTAGATTTTGATAATATGCCAGCGCGCGCGCGGACGCGGGGTGAAACTTCGCCCCGGCCGCGAGCAGCCGCTTCTCCGTCTGCGTCAGCGCGTATATCATCGCCTCGTCCGCGCCCTTCTTGAGCGCCTTGCGGTAGCCGTCCACGCCCTCGAAGCTGCGCGTGGGCTCCGTGATGTCCGCAAGATAGATGATCTTGTCGAGCGTCGTCATGGCGTAGTCGCCGGTGCTGTGCAGGCGGATGGCGCGCAGCACGTCCTCGTCGGTCACGCCGTACTCGGTCCGGGCCAGCACCGCACCCGCGAACGCGTGCAGCACCGGCAGAATGCCGGAGTCGTCGCCCGAGTACACGGCGAGCGCGCGCTTGTCGAGCTCTTTAGCGCAGTCGTGCAAAAGCGCCGCGATCCGCGCCTGTTTCGGGTCCGCGCCCCAAAGCGCGGCGAGCCGCACCGCCTCGATCATCGTGCCCACGACGTGCTGGTAGCGCACGGGCGAGAGGCTTTTCTTCAGCGCGGTCTGCGTCTCCTTCAGCGCCGGCGGAAAGTACAGCCCGTTCTCGTACAGATACCATTCCACGTTTTTCGGCACAAAATCCGAAACCGGCAGCGCCTCCTCCACACAGCGGCGGATCTCGGTCGACGAGATCACGTCCGCGCAGGCCGGCAGCATGGTGAGCTTCGCGCCGTAGTCGCGGCGCAGAGTCGCCGCGGCGACCTTGTCCGCGGACGAAAGCCCCTTGCGCGGCACGCAGGCGATCTCGCAGAGCTTGGCCACGTCCTTGGGCTGGTGCCAGTCGACAAAACCCTGCAGCATATCGCTCCCGATGATCAGCACGAGCCCGGCCTCGGGCTCCTGCTTTTTCAGCTCCAGCAGCGTGTCGAGCGTATAGCTCTTGCCCTTGCGGCGCAGCTCGAGGTTGCTGGCCTCGACGCCCGGCACGTTCCGGCACGCAAGCTGCGTCATAAAAAAGCGGACGTCCGCGCCGATATGGCCGTCGACCTTCTTGTGCGGCGGGTCGGAGGCGACCATCATCAGAATCTTGTCCAGATTCAGCGTGTCCTTCGCGCACTGCGCCATCTGCAGGTGCGCGTTATGTATGGGATTAAATGTGCCGCCCAGCACACCGATTCGCATCGACAGCCTCCCGACATAGCATCCGTCATGATTGACATCATTATAGTATACCCGCCATAAAAAGGGCAACAATGGAAAGAGAATTTGGTTTTTATTGAGGAGGGGTGCCGAATGCGGTCTGCGGAGGACGCGGTGTTTCGAAAAAGGTTTGGCGGCGGCAGGAGCCTTTTTGCGCGCGCGCTCGATTATTTTGCCATACGCGCCGTGCTATTGATCGCGGCGTTTTTGTACTTCCGCGCGCTCGTCGAGTCCGAGCGGATCGCCGCGGCGCTCTCTCTCATCGCGCTTGCGGCCGCGATGGTCGGCATGCGTATCGTGCGCGAGGCGCGGTACGCGCGCTTCCTTTTGCGCGAGCGGGCAAGCATCCGGCGCGCGATCTTTCTGGAGCGGCTGATATTCATGCCGGAGGACGAACTGCTGTCGCTCGTCGAACCGCTCTCAAGCGGCCGCCCCGTCGTCGTGCTGCGGCACGCCGAAGCGGCCGGGCCCGACGCGCTGTACCCCGCGCTGCGGCTCTATGAGGGGCCGTTTGCGCTGTTTGCCACCGGCGGGTACGCGGACGGCGCGCGCGCGTTCCAGCGGCGCTGCCGCCCGGACGTTGTTCTGCTCGAGCCGGACGCGGTCGCCGCCGCGGCCGAGAACAGCAAGGCCTACCCCACGGACGAGGACGTGTCCGAGCGCATCCGGGCGGAGCGCGAATCGCAGCGCGAGCAGCGGCGCGGGCGCGTTTCGCGCGCGTTTGCGCGCGGGACCGCCAAGAAATACGCGCTCTGCGCCTGCGTGCTGTTTGCCGCCTCGTTCTT
>CAZIRB010000074.1:0-12133 GCA_964541695.1 uncultured Oscillospiraceae bacterium | reverse complement strand
CGTGTATGGCGGATTGGGCACCAAGGGCCTTTGGCCCTTGGTGGGCGTTTGAGGGCTGGAGCCGAGCGCCCCCTTGAAACCCGCAGGAAAACCCGACAAACCGTTCGGAATTCCAAAGGGCCTTCGGCCCTTTGGCGGAGGTTTGGAGGCGGAGCCTCCAACGTTTCCCGGCGCAGGGGCTCCACCCCTCATCCCGCCAAGGGGCTGACAGTCCACAGTTCGCAATGGTCGCACACGTCCTTTTGGGCCTGTGCTTCCTTGCTCACTGGGCCTGCGCTTCGCTTCATCCGCCACAGGCGGCGCTCAGCTTCGGCCCCCTTGGAACCCGCAGGAAAACCCGACAAACCGTTCGGAATTCCAAAGGGCCTTCGGCCCTTTGGCGGAGGTTTGGAGGCGGAGCCTCCAACGTTCCTTGCAGCGCGGAGCCTCCAACGTATCCTTTCCTTTGCAGGGGCCTGCCCCTGCAAAGACGGTCCCCGTTCCCCCTACACCCCCGGAAACTTACACGGCGTATACTTGCCGCCCTGCGCGTGGGAGATGCCGAGCGCAACGAACGTTTCGAGCAGCTTGAGCCCGGACAGGCTGGGCTCGATCACGGGATAGGGCACGCGCGCGCGGATGCGCTCAGCCACGGCGATCATGCCGGTGCAGCCGAGCACGAGCAGCTCCATGCCGCGCTCGGCGCGCTCCTGTTCGGCGGCGCGGATGATGTGCTCCGCGGTCGCGTCCGGGTCGTCGTTGAGCGCGAGGACGCCGAGCGGGATGCCGACGCCGGAGAGAAAGCGCGAGCAGCCGAGCTCGCGGTAGCGGTAATTCATCTTATTTTTTGCGTTGTCGCCGATCGTGACGACGGAGAACGGCACGCCGGCGGCGGCGGCGAGGAAGAACGACGCCTCGCCGGCGCCGAGCACGGGCTTTTTCGTAAACTCGCGCGCGCCGTCGACGCCGACGTCGCCGCAGCAGTTGATGAAGAAGCCGTCGAAATTGTTTTCCTCGGCGGCGATCAGCTCCAGCACATAGGGCGCGGCGAGCATCTCGTCGACGAAGCCCTCGATGGAGGCGGGACCGCGGGTAAGGGAGCGGATTGTGATCTCGGTGTCCGGCATAAATACGGAGCGGTCGAGCGCGCGGCCGATCATCTCGTCGAACGCCGGGTTTTGAATCGGGTCGATCAGAAGCAGTTTCATAAATTAAGAAGGCTCCTTTTCGGACGAGGTTTATTCGTCGCCGCTGATTTCCTTGATGTAGCTGTATACCGTAAAGCGCGAGATGTTGAGCATGTCGGCCACATAGGGCACGGATTTTTGGAAGTTGAACGCGTTTTGCTTCATGAGGAGGCGGATCAGCTCGAGCCGGTCCTCCTTCTTCATCTGCTCGATGGGCACGCCGACCTGCGACACGGCGGCGTTGAAAATCTGGCTTAAATAATTGCGGTCCACGACGGAGGTCAGGTCCTCGCCGACGAGATTCATGTTCTCGAGCACGAGCTGCGCCTCCGAGAGGGCGGTGAAGTCGAAGTTGATGCCGAGGCAGAAGAAGTAGTCGTCGCCGCGGAAGTTGAACGAGGTGGTCTTGATGCGGCGGTTGTTGCGCAGCGCGTAGCAGTTGATGAAATGCCCCGTGATCTGCACGCCCTGGATATACCGGCTGGCGCCGCTCGTGATCTCGACGGAGGAGCCGACCTCGCGCCCGCTGACATGCCCGTTATAGATGGAGAGAATGGGATGCCCGGGCTTGCTGTAATCCTGGATCAGCGCCTCGCAGTTCCTGCCGAAGGTCAGCGCGATGCCCTTGGCGATGTCGTCGAGCATCCGGAACGCCTCGTCCCTTTTCATGTTTTGTCCGCCCCTTTCCCCAAAATGCGAAACCCATGGCGTCATTACAAACCCATTATACACATCTTTCTTTTTGTTGACAAGATGCCATTACAAACTGTCATTATTTGTTTATAGGTTGGAAAACATAACCACAAAATGAAAGTGTCTTTCCGTCCATTGATCAGACAAAACTCGCCCTAAATCCTTCGATTTTCCGTTGAAATGCCGCAAAAATCCGCCGAAAAGCCGCGCGGATGCGCACCGGAACGCCGCAAACGCGCAGAATGCGAACGGTTTTGCCGCACACAGACCGGCAACATGTTCGAATAAACAAATCGTGTAGAATTTTCCGCGCACGGTATTGACATATTGTTGACAAATGATACAATATGCGTATCCGAACATCGGGGTCAGACACGCAGGCGGGCAAAACCTACGTTCCGCAAATTTTGTAAATACGAAAACAGCTCGCATATGGATCGGGATTTTCAGTAAGCACGAAAGGACGCATTGCAGCATGAAACTGTTGATCATCCGGCCGGTCGTTTCCGAGCGCGAGGACGCGCTCGAGGAGGCGATACTCCAGCCCTTTTTGTCGCCGGGGACCAAGGTCGTCGCGTGGCGCATTCAGTACGGCGCCTCGTCGATCGAGAGCGAGTACGACGCCGCGGTCAACGCGCCGGAGATCATCCGGCTGGCCGTGGAGGGCGAGAAGGAGGGCTTCGACGGCGCGGCGATCAGCTGCTTTGCCGACCCCGGGCTCGAGGCGGTGCGCGAGGCCGTGTCCTACCCCGTGGTGAGCGCGGGCATGGCGGCCGTGCAGATGGCGCTGTCCGTGGGCAGGCGCATCGCGATTGTGACGATCGTGCCCGCGATTCTGCCGATGATCCGGCGCTTAAACGCAGAATACCTGACCACCGGGCGCGTGTGCGCCGTGCGCAGCATCGACGTGCCGGTGCTGAGCATCTACGGCGACGAGCTCATCTACGACAAGCTCTTTGAGGAGTCCGCGGCGGCGGTAGCCGAGGATGGCGCGGACGCGATCGTGCTCGGCTGCACGGGGCTCGGCGGCATGGCCGAAAAGGTGGAGAAGCGGCTGCTTGCAAACGGCATGCCGGTGCCCGTCGTCGATCCCGCCGGCGCTTCGGTCGCGCTGCTCGAGGCCATGGTCCGCTGTAACCTACGGCACAGCAAGATCGGCTGGATGCCTCCTGCGCAAAAGGTGCGCAGGTTCAAGGAATAAACCCAATACGCAGAATCGAAAAAGGAGAAAGACGATGAAGAAAACCCTCAGCATCCTTCTCGCGGTCCTGATGATGACCGCACTGTTGTCCGGCTGCGCGGCCGGTACCAAGAAGGCCAGCGATACGATCGACATCGGCTACCTGGTCCATATCACGGGCGACAGCGCCCTGTGGGGACAGGCCGAGCGCGACGGCGCCCAGATCGCCGCCGACGAGATCAACGAGGCGGGCGGCATCCTCGGCAAACAGCTGAACCTGATGTTCTACGACGGCCGCGGCACCTCCGCCGACTCCGTCAACGCCGTCAAGAAGGGCATCGAGCAGGACGGCGTCATCGCCATGCTCGGCAGCAACATGAGCGGCCCGACGATTGCGGTCGCCGACATCTGCGCGCAGAACCAAGTCCCGCAGATCGCGTCGTTCGCCACGAACACCATGGTCACGCAGACCGAGGACGGAAAGGTTCGTCCGTGGTCGTTCCGCCTGTGCTTCACCGACCCGTACCAGGGCCGCATCATCGCCAACTACGCCGTCAAAACGCTCGGCATCACGAACGCCTGCATCCTCTACGACGTGACGAGCGACTACTCCTCCGGCATCTGCGCCGCCATCGAGGAGAACTTCAAGGAGCTCGGCGGCACGATCGGCACGACGCTCGCGTTCAAGTCGGGCGACGTGGACTTTAGGTCCCAGCTCACCAGCATCAAGGAGCTGAACCCGCAGGCCATCATGCTGCCGAACCTGTACAAGGAGAACTCGCTGATCGCCAAGCAGGCCTACGACCTCGGCATGGACGTCGTGCTGCTGGCCGGCGACTCGTATTCGCCCGCGATGTTCGAGATCTGCCCGGCCCTGCACGAGTACTACACGGTCAACCACTTCGACTGGAGCGACCCGGCGCTGGCCGATATTAAGCAGAAGTACATCGACCGCTTCGGCAACACGTCGCCGGAATTGAACGTGGTCATGGGCTACGACATGGTATACTTTATCAAGGCCTGCCTCGAGAAGGCCGGCTCGACGGACGCCGAGGCGCTGCGCAGCGCGATCGAGAACGCGACCGACATAGCGCTGACGCACTCGATGATCACGATGGATCCCGCCACGCACAATCCGCTCGATAAGGAGGCGGTCATCCTCAAGCTCGGCGACGGCGCCGCCACGTTCGTCGGCCGGTTCTCGCCCAAGACGGCCGATTAACGACCCTTTCGCGATTCCCCATCGGTACCAAGCGACCGGGCCGCCGGTTTTCCGGCGGCCCGGCCCGCAATACCCGGCAGCCTTTGCCCGACAGCGATGGGCCAAATGGTTACGGTTTGAGGTGATAGACGTGGATAAATTCCTGCAGCAACTGGTAAACGGCGTCTCCATCGGCTTCGTTTACGCGCTGATCGCAATCGGGTATTCGCTGATCTACAGCATTCTGACGTTCTCCAACTTCGCGCACGGGTCCTTCATCACCGTGGGCGCGTACACCGGCTTCTTCCTGCTCATGGCGATGAATCTGCCCGTCTACGTCGCGGTGCCGGGCGCCATGATCGGCGGCACGATCATCGCGATCCTCGCCGACAAGCTGGCGTACAAATCGATCCGGGAGCGTGGCAGTCCCACGCTGTATTTCATCATCGCGTCGATGGGCATGTCGATCTTCGCGGACAACACGATTATCGCGACGATCGGGCCCCGGTTCCGCTCCTATCCGGAGATCTTCGCAAAGACCGCCGTGCAGATCGGCAGCGTGAGCGTCAGCACGATGGACGTCGTGGCGGCCGCGGCCGCGGCGCTGATGCTGATCGCGCTCGTGTTTTTGATCAACCGCACCAAGCAGGGCATCGCGATCCGCGCGGCGGCGCAGGACCTCGAGACCGTGGGGCTGATGGGCGTCAACACGAACCGGCTGATCACGGTCGTGTTCTTCATCGCGGGCTCGCTTGCGGGCCTTGCGGGCTTCTTCCTCGGCATGAAATACACGGTGTTCCCGACGCTGGGCTCGTCCATCACGACGAAGGCCTATGTCGCCGCGGTGTTCGGGGGTCTCGGCAGCCTGTCCGGCGCTGTGGTCGGCTCGATCCTGCTCGGCATATTCGAGATGATGATCGCGGGCTATATCTCGTCGGGCACGCGCGATATATTCGTATACCTTCTGTTGATTGTGATACTTCTCGTCAAGCCGTCGGGCCTGCTTGGCAAAAAACGCGAGGACAAGGTGTAAGGGGGGACGGAAGAATGCAGTATTACGTCGGCGTATTGATCCTGATCTGCTGTAACATCGTTGCCGTCCTCGGCCTCTCGCTGCTGACCGGCTTTACGGGTATCTTCAGCTTCGGCCACGCGGCGTACATGGCGCTCGGCGCGTACACGGCGGCGCTATTGACGGTCAAGGTCGGCCTGCCGTTCTCGCTCGCCATGGTCGCGGCGATCTGCGTCGCGGCCGTGATCGGGTACTTAATCGGCATCCCGACGCTCAAGCTCGTCGGCGACTATTTTGCGATCGTCATGCTCGGCGTCGGCGAGGCGACCAAGCTCGTCATGGACAACCTCGTCCATATCACGGGCGGCGCGCGCGGCATGGGCGGCATCGCGGAGAAAACGACGCTGCCGGTCGCGCTGCTTGTCGCGGCGCTCGCGACTATATTTATCCGCAACGTTGTGCGCTCGCGCTACGGCCGCTCGTTCATGGCCATCCGCGAGGACAACCTCGCGGCGGAGTGCTGCGGAGTGGACACGTTCCGCATGAAGAAGATTTCGCTCACGATCTCCGCCGCGCTCGGGGGCCTGGCCGGCGCGCTGTTTGCGCACTACATCAGCTATATCCAGCCGGTCATGTTCAACGCGGACAAGTCGACGGAGCTGGCCGCTTCCGTCGTGTTCGGCGGCCTTGGCAGCATCAGCGGCTCGGTGGTCGCGACGATCATCCTCACCGGATTGCCGGAGGTGCTGCGCCCGCTGTACGAATGGCGGCTCGTGCTCTACGGCGTGCTGCTCGTGGCCACGATCGTGCTGCGGCCGCAGGGACTGATGGGCGGGCGGGAGTTCTCGTTCGCGTTCGTAAAGAAGCTCTTTATCCGCGGCAAATCGGGAAATGGCGCAAAGGGCGGCAGGAAAGGCGGTGGCGCGGGTGGACGTGCTGAAAATTGACAATCTGACCAAGCAGTTCGGGGGCCTGACCGCGGTCGGCGACCTGAGCCTCTCGATTCCGCAGGGCAAAATCCACGGGCTGATCGGCCCCAACGGCGCGGGCAAGACGACGGTGTACAACCTCATCACCGGCATCTACCAGCCGACCAAGGGTACGATCGAGCTTGAGGGGACGTCGCTCGTCGGCCGCTCCTGCCACGAGATCGTGCAGATGGGCGTGGCGCGCACGTTCCAGAACCTGCGGCTGTTCCGCAAGCTGACGACGCTTGAGAACATCGTCATCGCGCGGCAGCACGCGGCCACGTACCGGCTGTTCGACGCGGCGCTGCGCACAAAAAAGTTCCGGGAGGCGGAGAAGCAGCTCCACGCCGAGTCGAAGGAGCTGCTCGAGCTCGTCGGCCTCGGGGAGTACGTCGGCTTCACCGCGGGCAACCTGCCCTACGGCCACCAGCGCCGGCTCGAGATTGCGCGCGCGCTTGCGCTCAGCCCAAAGCTCCTTTTGCTTGACGAGCCGGCCGCGGGCATGAACCCCGAGGAGTCGCTGCAGCTGATGGAGTTCATCAAGGAGATTCAAAAGAAGTTCGACATCACGATCCTCTTAATCGAGCACCACATGGAGATCGTGATGGGCATCTGCGACCATATCGTCGTACTAAACTTCGGCCGCGAGATCGCAAACGGCACGCCGGAGCAGGTGCAGAACAACCGGGAGGTCATCACGGCGTATCTGGGTGAGGTGGATAACAATGCTGCTGAAAACTAAGGACCTGTCCGTATTTTACGGCAACATCCAGGCGCTCAACAACGTGAACATCGAGATTCGCGAGGGCGAGATCGTCTCGATCATCGGCGCCAACGGCGCGGGCAAGAGCACGCTGCTCAAGGCCATCTCGGGCGTGCGGCTCAGCAAGCTGACCGGAGAAATCGATTATTTCGACCAGAAACTCCCGCCGCGCATGCATACGCGCGTCAAGATGGGCATCGCGCTTGCCCCTGAGGGGCGGCGCATATTCGGCGCGCTGACCGTGCAGGAGAACCTGATCATGGGCTCGTACCTTGTGCGCGACCGCGGCGTGTTCGAGGCGGACCTTGCGGCCGTGTTCGAGCTGTTCCCGCGGCTTGCCGAGCGCAGGAAACAGCTCGGCGCGACGCTCTCCGGCGGCGAGCAGCAGATGCTGGCCATCGGCCGCGCGATGATGAGCCGGCCGAAGCTTTTGATGATGGACGAGCCGTCGCTCGGCCTCGCGCCGAAGCTGGTCAGCGAGATATTCGTCAAGTTCCGGCAGATCAACGAGTCCGGTGTGACGATCCTGCTTGTCGAGCAGAACGCGAACCAGGCGCTTGCGCTCTCGCACAGGGCGTATGTGCTGCAGACCGGCCGCATCATCGGCACGGGCACGGGAAAGGAATTGCTCGCGGACCCCAAGATTCAGGAAGCCTATCTGGGTGCGCGTAAAAAATAACGAAAAATAGGACGAGGTATCGAACAAAATGGCAAAGACGGTATTGAAAACGCATGACGATCTCGAGGACTTTGTACAGGGCTGCCTGCTCTTCGGAACGGGCGGCGGCGGCAATCCCGCGGAGGGATTAAAGGCGCTCGAGGAGCAGTTTGCCGCGGGCAAGGAGCTGTTCTGGGTCGACCGCGAGGACCTGCCGAAGGGCACATACGTGGCTTGCGCGTTCCTGATGGGCTCCACGGCCCCGCTGACCGACGAGAAGATCGCGCAGATGCGCGCGCTCGGCCTCAACGACTGGCGCTATCCGCGCAATCTCCCGCTCTCGACGGCCTTCTTGGAAAAGTATACGGGCAAAAAGATTTCGGCGCTGATCCCGCTCGAGGTCGGCGGCAGCAATATGCCCGTGCCGGTCGCCGCCGCGGCGCAGCTCGGCATCAGCGCGCTCAACGGCGATTTTGCCGGCCGCGCCGTGCCGGAGATCACACAGGGCGTCGCCGTGGCCAAGGGCGTCTCCATCACGCCGTACACGTGCGTCGATAAATGGGGCAACCGCTGCATCGTCGACGACACGATCAATATGGACATGTCCGAGCGCATCGGAAAGCTCATCTCCGACGCGAGCTTCGGCTCCACCGGCATCTGCGGCATGATGATCCCCGTCGAGGAACTGCCCGGGAAATACGTGCCGAACACGATGGCCGAGGCGCTTACCTGCGGCCGTATCATCCGCGCCGAAAAGGCGGCGGGCCGTCCCGTCGCGGACGCGATCTGCGAAAAGCTCGGCGCGTACAAACTCTTCTCCGGCCGTGTCGTCGAGAAGCCCTGGGAGGACCGCGACGGCTATTACTGGGGCACGCACGCGCTCGAGGGCGTGCGCGAGTTCGCGGGGCACACCGCCAAGGTCGTGTTCAAGAACGAGAATCAGCTCTTCTACTACGACGGCGAGCTGCTCGTCACGAGCCCCGACCTCATCATGAACGTCGACGAAGCGCACAACGAGGGCCGCCGCAACGAGGACATCGTCGTCGGCGACACGCTGACGATCCTCGGCCGCGCCTGCAAGAAGGAGCTGCGCGAGGACGCGATGCTTGCTACGCTCGAACCGCGCCATTTCGGCGTCGATCAGGATTACGTGCCGATCGAGAAAACCGTGGGCAGGATCGGCAGGTAATATCCCCACCATCGTTATACTCGGGTCTGGGACGGGGTCCGGCCGCGAAGCGGCCGGGCTCCGTTCCGTTTTGATGGGGGAGCGGGAACGCGAGGTTTGGAGTTCCCTTTGCAGGGGCGCTGCCCCTGCAAAGGGAACGTTGAGGGCTTCGCCCTCAAACTCCCACCAAGGGTCTGAGACCCTTGGAACCCGCAAGAGAGCCTCGGGGAACCGTTCGGGATTCCAAAGGGGGCCGAAGTTGAGCGCCGCCGGCGGATAAAGCGAAGCGCAGGCCCAGTGAGCAAGGAAGCACAGGCCCAAAAGGGCGTGTGCGACCATTGCGAACCGTGGATCTTCGGCCCTTTGGCGGAGGTTTGGAGGCGGAGCCTCCAACGTTTCCTTATGTAGGAGTCTTGCACCCCAACAAAGGGCCAGCGGCCCTTTGGAAACCCGCAGGAGAGCCTCGAAGAACCGTTCGGGTTTCCAAAGGGACTAGTCCCTTTGGTAGGTGTTTGAGGGCGAAGCCCTCAACGTATCTCTCTAGAAGCAGCGCCCCTGCAAAAAAACGGACAGCTAAAATAAAACACAAGCCGGCGGAATTTCCGCCGGCCGCGTTCTTCATCACAGGTCAGGTTGCCGCGTTACATGTGGAACTGATGCCGCGTCTGCTGGACGGAGCGGAACAGGACGAGCGACGCGGTCTGAAGCGCGGCCTCGATGCAGAGCGAAACGCCGAGGAACACCATCAGCGCGTCTGCCGCTGAAAACGGATTGGCCAGCGCCAATGTGCCGAGCAAAAGCGCGGCGAGCGCGAACGCGAGCGGCAGGTACCAGCGCGCGGCCTGGAGCTTACGCAGCTCAATGGCGGTCTGCAGGCTGCCGAACCCCGCAAAGATCAGGAAGCACCCGAGCAGCACCGGCAGCGCCGCGCGCAGCACGTCGGGCTCGATGAGAAAGAACGTGCCGACCACGATCAGCGACAGACCCAGCGCAAGCCCGCCGAACGAGAACGGGCCGACGCGCTCGCGCAGCTGAAAATACAGTACCGTGCGGACGATGCCGACGAGCACCGTGCCCGCGGCGGCAAGATAGCAGAGCACGGCGCCGGACGCGCCGGGCCAGAGCAGGATCAGTAGGCCCACGGCGAACATGGCCGCGATTGCGATGGTCGTGCGGCGGTCGGTTTTGGCCGCGTTTTGCTGCATCCATTCCATGCCGATTCCTCCCAAATTCCGGACTTCTCCGGTCATTGCAAACGAGTATGCCTGTCCCAACTGTATTGTAGACAATTTAGACGGATTTCGCAACAACGCGCGCCGCTTCGGACAAAAAAATCGCCGCCTGCCGCGGTTTCGCGTGATAAAGTCACGGAGGGTTCGGAAGAATATGCTAAACTGATCAATAAGAAGGCAATTCTTTTTGGAGGGATGCATTGATGGGCAAAAAAATCGTGATCGTCGGCGGCGTCGCCGGCGGGGCTTCCGCTGCGGCGCGGCTCCGGCGGCTGGACGAGACCGCCGAAATCGTGCTGCTCGAGCGCGGCGAGTATATCTCGTTCGCCAACTGCGGGCTGCCGTACCACGTGGGCGGCGTGATCCCGCGCAGGGAGTCGCTGCTTTTGCAGACGCCGGAGGCGATGCGCAAAAAATACCGCGTCGACGTGCGCGTGCGGTCCGAGGCGGTCGCGATCGATCGTTCAAAAAAGACCGTCCTGGTCCGCAGCGCCGAGACGGGCGAGACGTATGAGGAGGGCTACGACAAGCTGATCCTCGCGACCGGCTCGTCGCCGATCGTGCCGCAGGTGCCGGGCGCGGACGACGCGCGCGTGCTTAGGCTCTGGACGGTGCCGGACGCCGACCGCGTGCGCGCGATGGTCTCGGAGCGCGGCGCAAAGTCCGCCGTCGTGGTAGGCGGCGGCTTCATCGGCCTCGAGACCGCGGAGAACCTCGTGCACGCGGGGCTTTCGGTCACGCTCGTCGAGAAGCTCGACCAGGTCATGCCGCCGCTCGATCCCGAAATGGCGCGGCTTTTGCAGAACCACCTTGCCGAAAACGGCGTCTCGCTCACGCTCGGCGACGGCCTGCAGTCGTTTGAAAATGACGACGGGCAGCTTGTCGTCGTGCTCGAGAGCGGCAAAAAGCTCCCGGCCGATTTTGCGGTGCTCGCCATCGGTGTGCGGCCCAACGGCCAGCTCGCCAAGGACGCGGGCCTTGCCGTCAACGCGCGCGGCGGCGTCGTGGTCGACGAGCGCATGCGCACGTCCGACCCGGACATCTACGCGGTCGGCGACGTGACCGAGATTGCCGATCCCGTGTCCGGCGGCCGCGCGATGATCCCGCTCGCGGGCCCGGCCAACAAGCAGGGCCGCGTCGCGGCAAACGACATCATGGATATCCCCGACGCGTACGAGGGCACGCTCGGCACGTCCGTGGTCAAGGTGTTCGACCTTGCCGCCGCGTCCGCGGGCGCGAGCGAAAAGCTGCTGAAAAGCCGCGGCCTCGCCCACAAGAAGGACTACGAGAAGATCTGCATCACGCAGAACTCGCACGCGTCGTACTATCCCGGCGCGACGCCGATGACGCTCAAGCTCCTGTTCTCCGCGGACGGCAAAAAGATATTCGGCGCACAGATCGTCGGCGTCGACGGCGTGGACAAGCGCATCGACACGATCGCCACGGCCATGCGGCTCGGCGCGAATGTGCGGCAGCTCGAGCGGCTGGAGCTGGCGTACGCGCCGCCGTTCTCGTCGGCCAAGGACCCGGTCAACATGGCGGGCTTTGTGGCGGGGAACCTGCTCGACGGCCGGATCGCGTTCTCGGACTGGGACATCAAAAACCATCCCGGCGCGGCGCTGCTCGACGTGCGCGAGGAGGCCGAGCGGCTGGCATACTCGGTCCCGGGCGCGGTCAACATTCCGCTCGGCGAACTGCGCGCTAGGCTTTCCGAGCTCGACAAATCGAAGGAGACCATCGTGTTCTGCGCCATCGGCGTGCGCGCGTATAACGCGGCGCGCATCCTGATGCAGAACGGCTTTGCCCGCGTGCTGGTCTATCCGGCCGGTACGCGCTTCTACCAATCCATGAACGCGGAGGAGGAACCCATGCCCCAGAAGATCATTTCGGCCGTGTCCGACAGCGGCCATTCCGAGGAGAAGGTGGCCACGGCGGCCATGCGGCTCGACTGCACGGGCATGCAGTGCCCCGGCCCGATCATGCGCGTGTTCGAGACGGTCGGCAATATGCGCGACGGCGAGATCATGGAGGTCACGGCGTCCGACCCGGGCTTTTTGCGCGACATCGGCGCGTGGAGCCGCCGCACCGGCAA
>CAZIRB010000073.1:0-12259 GCA_964541695.1 uncultured Oscillospiraceae bacterium | reverse complement strand
TCGTCGTCGAACAGCGCCTGCGCGAGCGCCTTGGCCAGCTCCGTCTTGCCCACGCCGGTGGGGCCCAGGAACAGGAACGAGCCGATGGGCCGGTTCGGGTCCTGAATGCCCGCGCGCGAGCGCAGGATGGCGTCGGTCACGCGGTCGACCGCCTCGTCCTGGCCGATCACGCGCTCGTGCAGGATGTCGCCTAAATGCAGCAGCTTTTCGCGCTCGCCCTCCATCAGCCTGGAGACCGGGATGCCGGTCCAGCGCGCGACGATCTTGGCGATCTCCTCCTCGGTCACACGGTCGCGCAGGAACGAGTTGCCCTTATTCGAGCTCTCGGCGAGCTTCTCCTCCTCCTCGAGTTTTTTCTGTAGCTCGGGCAGCTTGCCGTACTTGAGCTCCGCGGCGGTGTTGAGGTCGTAATCCTTCTCCGCGCGCTCGATACGCGCGTTCGTTTTCTCGATCTCCTCGCGCAGCTGCTGCACCTTGCCGATGGCCTGCTTCTCGTTGTCCCAGCGCGCCTTCATTTCGGCAAAGTCCGCGCGCAGCTCGGAGAGCTCCTTCTGCAGATCCGAAAGATGCTCGGCGGAGAGCCTGTCGGTCTCCTTCTTGAGCGCGGCCTCCTCGATCTCAAGCTGCATGATCTTGCGCGAGATGCCGTCAAGCTCCGACGGCATGGAGTCCATCTCGGTCTTGATGAGCGCGCAGGCTTCGTCGACGAGGTCGATCGCCTTATCCGGCAGGAAGCGGTCGGAGATGTAGCGGTTGCTTAAGGTCGCGGCCGCAATCAGGGCGGTGTCCTGAATCTTGACGCCGTGGAACACCTCGTAGCGCTCCTTTAGTCCGCGCAGGATCGAGATCGTGTCCTCGACCGTGGGCTCGGCGATCAGCACGGGCTGGAACCGCCGCTCGAGCGCGGCGTCCTTCTCGATGTACTGCCTATATTCGTTGAGCGTCGTCGCGCCGATGCAGTGCAGCTCGCCGCGCGCCAGCATGGGCTTGAGCAGGTTGCCCGCGTCCATCGCGCCCTCGGTCTTGCCCGCGCCGACGATCGTGTGCAGCTCGTCGATGAACAGGATGATATTGCCCTCGCTCTCCTTGATCTCGTTGAGCACGGCCTTGAGCCGCTCCTCGAACTCGCCGCGGAACTTCGCGCCGGCCACGAGCGCGCCCATGTCGAGCGCGAACAGCTTGCGGTCCTTGAGGTTATCCGGCACGTCGCCGCGCACGATGCGCAGCGCAAGGCCCTCGGCGATGGCCGTCTTGCCGACGCCGGGCTCGCCGATTAAGCACGGGTTGTTCTTCGTCTTGCGCGACAGGATGCGGATCACCGCGCGGATCTCGTCGTCGCGGCCGATCACGGGGTCCAGCTTCTGGTTGCGCGCCAGCTCCACGAGGTCCTGGCCGTATTTTTTCAGCACGTCGTAGGTGCCCTCGGGGTTGTCGGAGTTCACCTTGCGGCTGCCGCGCACTTTAGTTAACTGCTCGGTAAACGCTTTCTCCGTGATGTTGTGCGCGGAAAAAAGCTTGCGCAGCTCGGACGACGGCTTGGCGAGCAGCCCAAGGAACAGGTGCTCGACGGATACGTACGCGTCCCCCATCTTCTCGGCGCGCTTCTCCGCCTCGTTCAGCGACGCGTCGAGCTCGCGCGTGACATAGACCGCCTCGGCGTTCACCGTGCCGCCGCTGATGCGGGCAAGGCCGTTTACCGCAGCGTCGGTCTCGCGGATCAACCCGGGCAGGTCGACGCCCATACCGGTCATCATGCTGCCGATCAGGCCGTCCGGCTGGCTTAAAAGCGCGAGCAGCAGGTGCTCGCAGCCGACCTGCGTGTTCTGCCGCTCGACAGCCAATTGCTGCGCCGTCTGAACGGCCTCTATGCTCTTTTGCGTTAATTTCTGTGCGTTCATGCTCTATTCCCTCCCCATCTTACAGGATGATATCGTGGGCGCCGAGGTATGCCCCATACCGCGCGTCCACATGTGCGATCGCGGCCGCAGGGTTATCCAGCTCCGAAAAATACTGTTTCAGGCACGCGTCGAACAGGTCGATGTAGTCCGCGATCGCCTGGCCGACCGATTCGTTGTCCGGCTTCTGTCCCGGCCGCAGGACGAGCTTGCGCACGTAGCGGCCCTCCTCCATCGCGCACTCCGTGCGCCCGATGCGGGACTGCTCGACGCGCGTCCACAGCTTGAAAAACTGCAGCATGTACAGCATCAGCGTGCTGTTCTGGCTGCGCAGCGACACGCGCAGTTCGCCGAGCACCGGCGAAGCGTCGCGGTACAGCTCGACGCTGTAGCGGATGTTCGGGTTGTACTTGTACGACAGCGCGCTGCGCAGCGAAAACATGGACTCCGACGGCTGCAGCAGCACCTGGAACGTCTCGCCGCTCGTCAATATCCGCTCCACGCGGCCGAACACCTCGCGCATGCGCTTCTCGGGCGTCACAAACGAAACGTAGTCCGCCAGGATCTGGTTGATCATGTTGGACCGGCTGGTGTTCTGCTCGTAAGCAACGCGGTCGATCTCGGCCACGACGTCGTCCATCAGCACCAGCGAATACACGCTCTTGTTCATGCCTTCACTCCCTTTTCCAAGTATTCTCAGTATAGCACGGCCCTATAAGTTTGCAACCGTGGTTATATAATATCAAAAACATTTTTACATTTTTGCCACGTTTGTGGTACAGTATCCCATGAAGCGACAATTAAGGACGGCAAAAGGGACATGAAGTACGACTTCGACGAACTGATCGACCGCAGGAACACGAACAGCATCAAGTACAGCGCGGGCTGTCTGGCAAACCCGTATCTGCCCAAGAAGCACATCCCCATGTGGATCGCGGACATGGATTTTGCGGTGCCGGAGCCGATCATCGCGGCCATGCGCGCGCGGCTCGACAAACGGATACTCGGCTACAGCGACTTTTACGACCCGGCATACTTCCGCTCAATCACCGGCTGGTTTAAGCGCCGCTACGACTGGGACGTCGCGCCCGAGACGATCCTGTTCTCGAACGGCATCGTGCCCGCGATCAACGTGTGCGTCGAGCTTTTGACCGCCTCGCGCGAGGGCGTGATATTCATGACCCCCGCCTATCACCCGTACGACATCGCCGTCAAGCGCTACGGCCGCCGCCCGGTCTACAACGCGATGATCGACCAAGGCGGCTATTACACGGTTGATTTTGCGGACCTTGCAGAAAAAGCCAAGAGCCCGAAGAACACGCTGCTGTTCCTCTGTCACCCGCAGAACCCGACCGGCCGCGTGTTCACGGAGGAGGAGCTTGTCCGCATCGGCGAGATCTGCTTTTCTAACAACGTGTTCGTCGTGTCGGACGAGATCCACGCGGACCTGCTGCGCACAGGTCTGCGCCACATCCCGCTCGCCAAGCTGTTCCCGAACGAAAATAGGCTCATTACCTGCACTTCGCCGAGCAAGACGTTCAACATCGCGGGCAATCAGCTCGCCAACCTCGTCATCCCGGACGCGAACCTGCGCTCGGCCTGGAAACATCACGAGCTCACCGGCCTGCCGAACCCGCTCTCCATCGACGCGGCCAAAGCCGCCTACGACAAGTGCGAGAACTGGCTCGAGCAGCTCAAGCGCTACCTCGACCAAAACTTCGCGTTTATGAAGGAATACCTTGAAAAAAACCTCCCGCAGGCGAAGTTCCGCATTCCTGAGGGAACCTACCTCGCCTGGGTCGACCTGACCGCCTTCGGCCTGCCTGACGCCGAGCTCAAGCGGCGCATCTCCGAGGCCGGCGTGTTCGTGCAGTTTGCCGACAGCTTCGTGCACAACGCCGAAGGGCATATGCGCGTCAACATCGCCTGCCCCAAGCTCGTGCTCGAATGGGGGTTGCAGAAGATCTGCAACGCGCTGTCGGATTGAGCGGCAGGGCGGAATAAGATGGAAAAACGCGCCGCGCCCCGGCTGGGGCGCGGCGTTTGTGTTTTTGGAGATAGAGTTTTGGAGGAAGGAACGTTGGGGACTCCGTCCCCTAACCCCTGCCAAAGGGCTGAGCCCCCACAGTTCGCAATGGTCGCACATGCCCCTTTGGGCATGCGCTCTCTTGCTCACTGGGCCTGCGCTTCGCTTGATCCGCCACAGGCGGCGCTCAGCTTCGGCCCTCTTTGGAAACCCAAGGAAAAAGAGCCTGAAGTTATTTGGGTTTCCAAAGGGGGTTTCCCCCTTTGGTGGGTGCTCGAGGGCAAAGCCCTCGAACCGCTTCCCGTTCCCCGTCCTTCTGTTCCCAGTCCCTTTCAGCGATACACTTTCTCCACATACGGGCTGGTCGACAGCCGCAGCAGCGCGCCGTAGGACACGGAGAACTCCAGCACGTCGCCGACGCGGTAATGGGGCACGTGCGAGAGGTCGACGAGCAGGTGGTCGCTGCTCGCGCCGATGACGCGCACGCGCAAATCGCGCGGGAACAGGCCGGTCTCGTCGACATCCTGACGCCCGATCGCGAGGATGCCGCGCAGCATCGTCCCCCCTGTTTTCGGGAACGTCACGCGCTCGCCGAACGCGTTGGCCCCGGACGTGCCGACAGGCGCAGCGGGCTTTTCCTGCACCTCGACGAGCTGCGCGCGCAGCGTAAACGCGTCGCCGTACAGCCCCGGCAGCACGGTCAGGGCCGCGGTATCGTTGCCGAGCAGGATTGACTCGCCGAGGCGCAGGTTCGTGATCCCGTCCGGTACGCCGCCCGCAAGCAGCAGCCCCACGGTGGACGAATTGCCGCCCGAGACGATCGGGAGCTCGAGCCCGAGCGCGCTCCGGAGCCGCCGCGCAACATCGACCAGCGCGCCAAGGTTTTGCTCGTCCGGCAGGATCGCGCCAAAGCAGGTCAGGTTCGCGCCCACGCCGATAAGCTCGATCGATTTCAGCCCCGCGGCCTCGCGCGCCGTGCGCTCGATCGCGTCGTAGTCCGCAACATACAGTCCCTCGCGCAGGTCGCCCAAGTCGATCATCAGCACGACCTGGTGCGTTTTTCCCGCGCGCCCGGCGGCGGCGTCGAGCAGGCGGATCGTTTCCATCTCGCTCTGCAGGCTGATGTCCGCCGTCCGCACGACCGCGTCGACCTGATTGGCCGCGGCGACGCGCAGCAGCATCCGCTGCTTTTCGGTTTGAATGCGGGCTAGGTTTTCGAGCCGCGAGTCCGCGAACAGGTCCGCCCCGCTCTCCTCGACGAGCCGTACGAACGCTTCGTGCGCGCAGACGACCTTCGTCACGGCGGCGACGCTCACGCCGCGCGCGTGGCAGGCGGATACGAGCGCGTCGAGGTTGTGGCGGAGCTTATTAAGGTCCGCGGCCAGCAAAGGGTATTTGCAGTCCCGCGTCACAGCTTGATCTCCAGGCTGCCGGCATACCGTACATGCAGACGGCGGCAGCAGCCGTCGCCGAACACGCGCTCCATCCGGGCCGCATATGCGTCGACATCGGCCTGCGGCAACAATGTGAGGATCGTGCCGGCAAACCCGCCGCCGTGCACGCGGCACGCGCCGCGAGAGCCGATCAAGCGGTCGGACAGCGCGAGCGCGAGCGCAAGGCCGCGCTGCGTCTCGTCGCGCGGGCAAACGTTTTGCAATAGTTCAAACGACGAGCGGCCGGACTCGCGCATAAGGAGCATAAAGCGCTCCATATCGCCGCCGCGCAGCGCCGCGGCCTGCTCCGGCACGCGCGCGTTCTCGGCGAAGAAGTGCATCGCCCTTAGCAGCGCGCGGTCAGTCACGCGGCCGCGCAGCGTCCCGATCGAAGCCTCGAACACGCGCCCGTCCACGTCACCAAGCACGTCGTAGCCAAAGCACCGCGCCACAGCCCCCATCTCGGCGGGGATCGACGCGTACTCGTCCGTCAGGTCCGCGTGGCTGCCGCCCGTAGAGACAACGCAGAGCGCGTAGCCGAGCGTACGGATGTCGCAGTCGACGCGCGCGACGGCGGGATACTCCTTGTCCGAAAAATCGATCTCCAAAAAACCGCCGACCGCCGACGCGAGCTGGTCCATCAGCCCGGAGGGCTTGCCAAAGTATCGGTTCTCCGCAAATTTGACGGCCTTGGCGATTTCCGCGGGCGCGACGCCGCCGCCGTTGTACAGCCCGGACAAAACCGTGCCGATCAGCACGCCGTACGCTGCGGACGAGCTTAGCCCCGAGCCCTTCGGCACGTCGGACGCTACCGCCGCGGAGAATCCCCCGACGCGGTAGCCGTGCTCAATAAAGTACGCGGCGACGCCGCGCACAAGCGACGCGGACGCGTTCTGCTCATCCACGCGCGGGGAGAGCGAGTCGAGCGTCAGCGTCAGTTTGTCGTAGCCCTCGCTTTTGATCGTGACGGCCCCGCCGTCCGCCTTTGCCGCGCACGCGACAGCGTCGAGCGTGACCGCGGCCGCCAGCACGCGGCCGTTCTGATGGTCCGTGTGGTTGCCGCCGATCTCGCTGCGGCCCGGCGCGCTGAATATCGAAACCTCCGTCCCGTCGCCGAACGACGCGCCGTACGCATCGAGCAACGCGCGGTACCTGGCCTGCTGCCGCGGCGCGTCCTCGCCGTAGAGCGCGGCAAGCTCCCGGCGGGCAGCGCTCCCCTCCAGCGCCGCGCGCCACTCCGGTATCGTCATCATGGAAACACCTCCCGCGTCAATGCGTCAGCAGCAATAAAAGCGAGACGCCGATACCAAGATAATTGCCGATCGCGTAGCCGAGTATGCCGCAGATCAGGCCCGGCAGCACGACCTCCTTGTTGCGCAGCGCGTCCGCCGTCGGCACGATGAACGCCGGACCGAATATGCCGGCCGTGGACGTGATAACCGCGGTGTCGCCGTCGATGCCGCAGAGCTTGGCAAGGAACAGATGGATGACGACCGCAACGAATTGCGAGAACGCGAACATCGCGAGCATATACAGCATCTGGACCGTGATGTTCGAGACGTCGAACGAGAGCCCGATGCCGAACGAGAACATATAGATCAGGTACTGCCCCGCCGAGAACGAGCCGGGGCACTCGCGGATCTTTTTGATGAACGAGAAGCCGATGCCGCAGGTGGTCACGACGAGCATGATCACGATCACGTTCAGCTCGCCCGTGATCAGAAGCGCGAGCCCCACCGCCAGCCCGAGCGCAAGCAGTGCCATGCCGATCGCGGGCAGGCGGACAAGCAGCGTTTTGATACCGAACCGGGTCTTCTCGGGCACATAGTCGGACTGCAGCCGCTGCGCGAGCTCGTCATTTTTTATCGGCGCGGCCTCGAACTTCTTCATATACTTATGCACAAGCGGCGGGACGACGGAGATCAGCAGCAGGAAGTATACGCCACCCACGATCATGTCCACGGTGTTGGCCAGCACGATCTCGCTCTGTTCGACGCCGAGCGCAAGCCCGACCGCGATCAGGTTCGGTGTGCCGCCGACGTACACGCCGATGGCCATGCCCGCGTACGCGGCCGCGTTCGGCAGAACCGCACGGAACATAAAGAACGCGACCGACGCGACCACGCACACCGTAACGGCCAAGAGCAGGTACGATAGCAGCGTGGGCCTGGCGAGCCGCCGGACCGATTTCAGGTCCGCCGAGAACAGCACGAGCGGGATCGCGATCGGCACGAGGATCTCCGCAATCGTCATGGCCAGCGACTTCTCGGGCAAAAACTGGCCGAGGATGAAGCCGAGCAGATAGCATAAAAACACGGGGCCGAGCAGGTTGAAAAACCGATACCGTTTGGAGAGCAGAATCATGACCCGGGGGCTGAACACCATCAAAAGGACGATCAGGACTTGATAGAACAGTTGCATATACACCTCCTGCGGGGTCAGAATAGCTTTGGTTCAATTTTATTGCATTTATCAACGCAATGCAACGTTACAAATAAGGCCCGCCGCTCGCTTTGCCGCGGACGGGAACGAAAAAGCGCGGCCGGACGCGCCGCGCAATCGTTCCGTTTCCGGCTCAGCCAAGCACCGTGTTGACCACCGCGGGCGGCATTTCGAGCAGCGCCGGGTCGGCAAAATACTGTTTGAGCCTGGTGAACACCGCCGCAAAATAGCTGCCGGAGCAGATCCGCTCGTCCATCACGACGCCGAGCGGCAGGCAGCGCTCGAACACGATCTCGCCCTTGACACGCTTGGGCACCTCGCGCATGTTGCCAAGCGTGATGAATATGCTCGTCGTGCCGAACTCGTAGCAGTGGTGATAGATGTGGTTCGTGCGGATGCTGGCCAGGTTCGAGATGCACAGGCTCGTGTGGAACGGGCTGGCCTGAATCACGGACTTGGGCAGAAGGCCGTACTTGTCCATCCACTTAAACAGCGCGACGCCGACGTTGCACAGCCCCGGTATCCCGAGGAGCGTGCGGATCATCGCGTCGGTGCTGTTCGTGTCCCCGGGCTTCCTGTTCGTGTCGATGTACTCGTCCATCCGGCGGTGCACGTCGTAGATCGTGTCCGTCATCTCAAAATACATCTTGTTCATCGTGCCCTCGGTCTCGCCGGGCTTGAGCACGACCATGCTGATCGGAAACTCGTTGCGCTGGTAGATGCGCTTGTTGACGATGAAGCGGTTAAGCTGGTCGAACTCCGCCGCCGCGCGCACATAGGCCGCCAGCACGACGCCGAGGTGCGACATGGCGTACCCCTCCTTGCGCTTGCGGTTTAAATACGCCTGAATCGGCGCGATCGGGATGTCCAGCTCGATCATGTTCATGGCGTCGTACCGCTTGTCCAGTATATAGGGCATGACGGTGTACATGGGATCGGTATTCTTGAGTCTGCGTCCGTCCTTGCGCATGGGAACGCTCCTTTCGTCTGCACGAATATTGGATTAACAATACAGCATTTTTTCATCACTGGCAAGATTTTGCTTGCCGGTCAAACATGGTATACTATGCGTATACGACGAAAAAAAGGGGGACTCGCTTTGTCCGGACAGATGCTCGCCTTTTTTGTCTCGATCGGCATGCTGCTGCTTGTGGCCGCCGCCGCGGTCCTTACCGTCGCGCTCAAGCGCGACCGGCTGCTGTTCCCCATGCTTTTGGGCGCGTGCGCCTGCTTTGTCGGCCAATACCTGCTGTTCGATTTGGCCTACGGGACGGTCATGCAGCTTTTGACCAAAAACGGCGTTTCCGCCGCGCTGATCGTGCAGATCCCCATCGGGATCGCGTTCGTCGCGCTGTACGAGACGCTGCTGTTTCTGCTCGTGCTCGGCCTGGGCTTCCGGAAGCGCCTGCGCCGCCGCGACGCCGCCGCGTTCGGCGCGGGGTACTGGTGCTTTCTGGCGCTTGCGACCGTGGCGGGCCAGCTCTCGGACCTGCTTGCCACAAAGAGCATGCTGTTCACCGGTTCCGAGCTTGAGATTCTCGCGACCGGGTTGCAGCTTCCGCTGGAGCTGCCGCTGTACATCGCGCTCTCGGTCATGGCGGCGCAGCTTCTGCTGTTTGGAAAACCCCGGTACCTGTTCTACGCGCTGTCCGTCAACATGCTGTTCCGGCTGATCCTCGCGACGCCGCAGCTGTTCGGCGTGGCAATGCTCGTCGCGCTCGGCGTCCTCGCCATGATGTCGCTGCTGCTGGTCTACTATATCGTGCGCTCGCGCGGCGACGCGCCGGAGGCGGATGCAGACGAGGATGCGGAAAACGCGGAGGAAGGCGCGGGCGGCGCGGATGAGCCCGACGACGGAAGCGGCGGATCGGATTCGGACGAGGATGGGGACGGCGTTGACGAGAGCGAGGAAAACGCGGGCGAAGATGACGAAGGCGCCAATGATATAGAAGATATAACGGAAGACGAGGCGCGCGGCGACGGCAAACCGTGAGCGCACGGCGGTGCTCTGTACGGAGCGGGAAAAGTAAAAAGCGCCGGCGCGCGATATCATTGCGATATCATTGCGATTTTTGAGGAGTAAATTACGATGAAAAAAGAGACCATCTATCTGGCGGGCGGCTGCTTCTGGGGCACGGAGAAGTACATTTCTCTCATTCCCGGCGTGCTCTCCACCGAAGTCGGCTACATTAACGGCAAGCGCGAGACCGTCACATACGAGCAGGTCTGCCGCGAGGACACCGGCCACGCCGAGACCGTGCGCGTCGAGTTCGACGCCGATCGGCTGCCGCTTACCGAGCTTTTGACGCTGTTTTTCGACGCGATCGACCCGCTCACCGTCAACCGGCAGGGCAACGACGTCGGCACGCAGTACCGCACCGGCATCTACTACGCGGACGCGGCGCAAAAAAGCGCGATCGACGCCGCGCTTGGTACACTTGCCGCACAATTTAACCGCCCGCTCGCGATCGAGGCGCTGCCGCTTCTCAACTACTGCCGCGCGGAGGAGTATCACCAGAAATATCTCGAGAAAAACCCGTCCGGCTATTGCCACATCGGGCTCTCCGAGTTCGTGCGCCTCGCCGCAAAGGTCAAGCGGCTGCAGTAGGCGTCTAGGCCGTGCGCGCAGAGGGAAACGAGGGCTCCGCCCTCGTGCCCCCGCTTCTTTTCTTATTAAAGAAGCAAAAGAATTTTAGGAAATAATCTGCCGGCGGAGCATCAAAACGATCGCCGAGTGCGGCGGCGGGCCGCGTGCATGCCTATCCCAAACCGGACGGCGACCGAGAACGACCGCCCGTGCAAAAGCAGGTCGCGTTTACGCGTCCAAACCGGGCGGCAATCGCAGCCGATTATCGGCATGGCTACAAGCCGGGTTCGGCGCAGCAGCCTCGCCTTTGCCCGCGCAAACCGGCGGCGGCCGCAGACAAACACTGGCGCGGCGGCGAGACGCATATTTGCCCGCCTAAGCTTACAGCGGCCGCTGCAGGCGTGAGAATCGCCTTCGCGGCGGCCACTACGTTTCATTGCGCGGCGCCCAATCGTCCGGCGCCGCGCGATTGATGGGGTCCCCGTTTAGTACAGATTGACGCGCACAAATTTCGTCCACGCGCTTTTCTTGGACATTTTTCTCGTCACAAAGTTATATCCCTCTCGCGCGCTGATCTTGGTCAGTTGACAGCCGTACGCGCCGCCCATCCACTCCACGGCGTAGCCGCCGCCCGCATACAGGCCGATGTGACCAGAGCGGCCGACGAAATCGCCCGGCAGCAGCGCGCTCTTGGAAATACGGCCGCCGTATTTGCCGCCGCAGAGCTGGTTTGCCGTGGCGTCGAACGTCGGCTTGACGAGCTTGTGCTTGCGCAACAGCCCCACGATACCGCCGGAGCAGTCCGCGCCCGATATGGACGGGTCTTCCGACACCGCCGCGAGCATCATCTGCATGCGCCCGCCGCTGTAATACTGTGGCTGCGCCTTCGCGCCTGCGATGATGCGCGCCTTCGTGATCACGACCTGCTGGAGCTTGACGTTATACAGGTTCTCCCCGCGGATGTACAGGCTGAGCGGATACAGGCTCCCGCCTACGTCCGCATCGAACGCGTACTTGAGCGCGTGCAGCACGATCTCGCGCCGCACGGGCCGCACGCGCGTCAGCGCCGGCAGAATCGCCGCCTTCGCCTCGTCCCCGATGTTGCCGGGCAGCTCATATACGATCGTCTCGGAGAGCGCCTGTTCGAGCGCGCCCCAGGTCTTTTTGCCGACGATGCCGTCGACGACGAGCGGCACGCCGCTCGTGTCCTTGTGCTCGGCCTGGAACGCGCGGATTGCGACCACCGTGCGCGAATCGACGCGGTCGCTCGTCAGCGTCTTCTCGTCGTCCGCAAAATACCCGAGCGCGTACAGCGATTCCTTCAGATATAAAACCGTTTCGCCTGTGCTGCCGTATTTCAGCAGCGGTAAATAAGCCATATCGTCCCCTCCCGATACAGCAATATATGCTATACTGAAATTATCTTGTGACTGGGGGTGCGCAATGGATTTTTTACGCCTGCTCGAAGCCGGCCGCAACGCGCTTTGCGACGCGCTGTTTGCGTCGATTACCGCGTTCGGCGAGGAGACGCTGTTTCTTGTCGTATCGATGATCGCGCTGTGGTGCGTCGATAAAAAGAAGGGCTATTATCTGCTGTTCGTCGGCGTGATCGGCAACGTCGTCAACCAGTTTCTCAAGCTCCTGTTCTGCGTGCCGCGGCCGTGGGTGCGCGATCCTGCGTTCACAATCGTGGAGCGCGCGCGGACGCAGGCCACCGGCTATTCGTTCCCGAGCGGGCACACGCAGACCGCGGCGGGGCTGTACGGCGGCGTCGCGCGCGTAACGAAAAACAGCCTGTTGCGCAGCCTTTGCATCGCCTTCGTCGCGCTCGTCGGGTTCTCGCGCATGTATCTCGGCGTGCACACGCCCGCGGACG
>CAZIRB010000072.1:0-12525 GCA_964541695.1 uncultured Oscillospiraceae bacterium | reverse complement strand
GAGGACGTCCTCTACGCCATCTCCAAGGAGCGCAACTGCTCGAGCCTGCTGCTGCGGCTGACCTACGCGGGGCGCAGCGTGCTGCTCACGGGCGACGCGTACGCCTCCTGCTGGGAAAACCTGCCGGAGCCGCGCTGCGACATTTTGAAGCTCCCGCACCACGGCGACGAGAAGTCCATGACGGAACCGCTGCTTGCCCGGCTGAAGCCGACGTTTGCCGTGATCTCCTGCGAAAACGCCCCGTCGGCAGCCAAGGAGCGGCCTTCGGAGCACATCCTGAGCCTGCTGAAAAAGAACGTGCCCTGCGTGCTCTGCACGGAAAACCGCGCGCTGCCGCAGTTCCCCGCCGCCACGCACGAGGCCGTGCGCTTTGAGATCGGCCCCGGCGGCAGCATCCGCTGCCTCGAGCCGGACGCCTGATCGGGGGACCCGGCGCGCCGTTTGCGGGCGCAGCGCGATCAAATGGCGTACGCTGTCTTTCAAACCTCTTGCGACCATACCCGCACGGGGGGTGCGGGCGATCATAACGAAAAAATAGGAGGCAAAACCATGAAAAAGCTGTTTGCAGTTCTGTTGACGCTGGCGATGATCTGCGCCGCGGCCGCCTGCACGGCGGCTCCCGCCGTACAGGAACCCGCAGCGGCCGCCACGGAGGCGCCCGCCGAACCTGCGGCCACGGCGGCTCCGACCGCGGAGCCCGCCCCGACCGAAGCGCCGGCCCCGCCGGAAACCGAAACGACCTACATCCCTCTCGGGCTCGACTTTAAAAACAAGACGGGCGTCACGATCACGGGCCTGTACCTCTACCCCACCGGAGCCGCGGACAAGGGCAAGAGCATCTGTGCGCCCGAGTGGGTCGACAAGGACAACGACCCGAACGAGGAGTTCTACGAGTTCCAGGCCTACATCATCCGTCCCGCCGCCGAGACATACGACCTGTATGTGGAGTTTGCCGACGGCACGAACGCAACCTGGCCGGGCCTCACCATCAAGACCAACGACAAGCTCTCGCTCAAGGACGGCGTCGATCCGTCGACCTGGGAGCAGGAGGCGCTGGACGAAGCCGAGGACATCGACAAGGTGGCGGCCGTCATTGCCGCCGGCAAGACCGCCGACAACACCTACCCGGGCTATGAGATACTCGGCCTCGAGATCAAAAACAAGACCGGCCTGGGGATCACGGAGTTCTATCTCTATGAGACCGGCGGGGACTATACCAAGTATAAGAACATGATCCCCTGCCTCGTCGACGAGAGCGGCAAAGCGGTCACCGTCTGGGCGGCCGGCAAAGGCGGGTTGTATGTGTTCGACTTCTTCATCCGTCCGCATGCCGATACCTACGAAGTCCATGTCGTCTATGAGGACGGCACGACGCTGACGATACCGGACATCGACCTGTTCACGCCGAACGGCGACGGCTTTGCCAGCAATGAGATCTCCATGAAGGACGCCGTGGACCCGGACCTCACCGAGGTCTCCTATGACGACGGCGATCCCGAACCGCTGCAGTACATTAAGGACGCCATCGCGGAGGGCATCCCCGCCGACTTCTGGTATCCCACGTATTAAGCCGGCGCATAACAGCATCGATTAGGAACCCGGGGGATCACGGCAGCGCTGTGGTCCCCCGCCCTTTCAAAACGCCGCGAAAGGAGGATCTCATGCGAAAAAAACGCATCCTGGCCGCCCTCTGCGCGCTGCTTTTCGCGTTCCCGGCCGTCGCGGGGCGCGCCCGCGCCGAACAGGCCGAAAGCGCCTGGTGGGAGGCGGATATTTGGGGGACCGAACAGCTGGTCGGGCTCGGGGCCCTGCCACCCGTCTATAGCGCCGCCGCGCAGCAATACGAGATTTCCACGCCGGAGCAGCTGCTCTATTTAAGCGGCACCTGGAAGCCGGACGACGCAAACGGCGACGGCGCGCCCGACGCGCCCTGCGACGGCCTGTACGTGCTGACCGCCGACCTCGACATGGCGCCGCTGATGGAGCGCATCGGTAAAGCCCTGTCCCAGCTCTCCGGCGAAAAAATCGACGGCTATATGCCGCCGATCGGCGCGAGCACCGACGAAACCCGCGAGGGCGGCGTGTCCTGCGCCTTCTTCGGCACATTCGACGGAAACGGCCACGCGATCTCGAACCTGAACATTGTGCGCATGCACGATAAATACGCGGGCCTGTTCGGCAACGTCGGCCACGACTTCGGCGAGGGTTTCGTCAAGAACCTCGCTCTCGTCAACATATCGGTCCGGTGCCTCGCCTCCGCCGGCCTGCTCGTCGGCGGCCTCTACGGGGACGTGGACAACTGCGTCGCCATCGGCACGCTGGACTGCGTCGAAAAGACCGCGGGCGGCCTCGCCGGCAAGGTCAAAAAGAACGAAAACGGCTACCTCGGCACCGTGCGCAACTGCTTCGTCTACGCGGATATCCTCGTGCGCGGCGAGGGCGGCGAAAACGGCGCGGCGGGCGGCGTCACAAGCGCGCAGTCCGACGGCGGCCGCGTCTACAACTGCTACGTCGGCGGCAGCATCAAGGTGCTCGGCGAAAAGGCCGAGAGCGTCGGAGGCATCTCGGGCAATCTCAAGGCCGGCCAGGCGCTCGAAAACTGCGTGATGCTGCTCTCCGCCATAGATGTCGCGGACGGCACGTCCGTGGGCCTGCTCTGCGGCGATTACAGCGGCGAGACGGGCTCGCATTTGGTCAACAACTATGTATGGACCGGCACGCGCCTTGCGGGCCATGTTTCAAACGACCATCCGGAGACCGCCGCATACGCGGACGCCGACGCCGCTGCGATCCTGTCGAAGCCGTTCTACACCGGCCGGCTCGGCTGGGATTTCGACTCGCTCTGGACCTGGGTCGGCGCGGACGACGCGGGCTACCCGATGCTCCGGCAGTTTACCGGCCGGGGCGGCGAGATCGAAAACCTGGCGGAGCGCATACAGGGCGATCTTGTGGTCGCGGAACCCGTGCTGCGCCCGTCGGAGCCGATGACGAACACGGGATACGAGGGCGACGCAGTCGCTTTGACCTGCACGCTCACGCTGCCCGACGGCGTTTCGGCCGACAATGTAACGCTGCGCTATGGCAAGGACAAGGACGGCGCAGCGTTCACCGATTCGGTCCCCATGACCGACAATGGCGGCGGTTCGTTTGCCGCGGCCTTCCCCGAGACGGCGGCGGGCGTGTGGTACTATTGCTTCGAAGCCTCCGCGGGCGGCAGGACGGTCACGTTCCCGAACGAGCTGTCGGAATGCCTGCGGCTCGAGCTCGTTTCGGCGGCCGCGAAATACACGCCCAGGCAGGTGACGATCAGCCCGGGTGAAACCGTCGGCACGGTCGGGTTCAACTGGATCACCGACGCGGAGGGCCTTGCCGCAAAGCTCCTCTATCGCGCCGCGGGCGGTTCCGAGTGGACGACGGCTGAGGTGACCGAAATCGGCACCGGAAAAATCGCCAACAACCGCGGCAGCGTCGTCGGCTACTCCGTCGACATCTCGGGGCTTAGTCCGGACACACAGTACGAATACCGCGCGGTCACCATGGACGGCGCGGACGAGTACGTGACCGAGACGCGCACGTTTACGACGCTGCCCGACGGAAAGGACTTTGCGTGCATGGTGGTGTCCGACCTGCAGGCCACGACCGAGGAGGGATACTACCCGTTCCTCTACACGATGGAGACGTTCGTTCCGGAAGCGCTCGGCGGCGCGGACTTTGTGATCAATCTCGGCGATTTGACCGAGGACGGCTCGTCAATGCCGCAGTGGCGGTACATGTTCAACACGCTCGGAGAGTATTTCGCCACGAACCTGAACGCGTTCGTCGCCGGCAACCACGAGGGCAGCGGCGACCCGGGCTACACGATCTACAAGGCCGAGACGAACCTGCCGGGCGGCATGGACGACCCGTACATCGGCGAAACGACGGGCAGCTTTACGGTGGGCGACGTGTGCTTCGTCATGCTGAACACGGACCCGTACACCGGCCTTGCGGGCGCGGACGTGACCGCGGACAAGGCGGCGTTCTACGAGGCCGAAAAAGCGTACGCAAAGCAGGCGTTCGAGACCTCGGGCTGCAGCTGGCGCATCATCGCCGCGCACGCGGGCCTGATCCAGGACGACCCGTGGGCGACCGCGTTCCTCGAGCAGATGTGCGACGAGCTCGACGTCGATCTCTACTTCAACGGCCACATCCACAACTATTACCGCGCGACCGCCCGCGGCGGCAAAATTGCCGAGGTCGGCTCCGGCACGACGTTCATCACGACGAGCCCCATGGGCTGCAAGTTCGACGACTTCGAGACCGGCGTGATCGACGACCTGCTCCAGTTCCAGACGGGCGGCTCCGGCGACGAGCGGCAGTATTTCACGTTTGTCACCGCGGACAGCGGCGGCCTGACCGTGACGGCGTACCAGCTTGCCGCGGCGGGCGACATCGCCAAGCAGAAGACGTTTGCCGAGTACACGGTGATCGACACCGTCACGCTGAGCAAAAGCCTATCCAACCAGCGCGCCGCGGCGGCAGCTCCCACGGCGGCGGAACCTGCCGCCAGCGCCGAAGAAGCGGCAAGCGGGGGCGGCTTTGCCTGGCGGATAGCCGGCGCGGCCTGCGCAGCCGTACTCATCGCGGCGGGAACGGTGTGGATCGTACGCAGGAGACGAAGGAATAAGGCATAGGGACGATATGGAGCGAGGGCGCCGCAGGCGCCCTCGCTTTTTTGTTGGGAAACGAATGAAATGGGTCGGTGCTGCCACGGTGGGGCATAACGTTAGTGGCGCTGTTTGCGGCTCTTTTTGCGGGGGCTCTGCCCCCGGCCCACAGTTCGCAACGGTCGCACAGGCTCTTTCGGGGCTGCGCGGCCTTTCTCACTATGGCCGCGAAGCGGAAACCCTCAACGCTTTTTTTGCAGGGGCTCTGCCCCTGCTCCCCGCCAAAGGGACGGACATCCACAGTTCGCAATGGTCGCGCACACCCTTTTGGGCCTGCGCTCTCTTGCTCACTGGGCCTGCGCTTCGCTTCATCCGCCACAGGCGGCGCTCAGCTACGGTCCTCTTTGGAAACCCGATCCGCGGCAAGCGGTTTTCCCCGGGGATTCGGGGGGAACGGTTGCCCATCTAAGTGCCAGCCCGCGCTCAGAGCTTCCAGCGATCCCCCTTTAGAACCCGCTCCGGATATGTATTCCTGCAAGAGACCCTCCCATCTTTTGCTTCTTTTCTTTAAGAAAAGAAGCGGGTGGCGAGGGCGGCGCCCTCGCACGGGCCCCGATAACTCAAGGGCCGGGCTTCTACCGATCCTTTTTCCCGGTACGCTGTCCCCGCGCCCGCAATTCCCCCCGCTTACAGCGCGCCGCCCTCGCGGGTAAAACGCTCGCGGTCGATCCAGAGTCCCAGGGCGGGATTCGGCACGAAGAAGATCTCCTCGCCGTCCGGAAGCGTGTTGTATCCATAGGCGAGCTTGTCGGGATCGTACCGCGCGGCCATCTCGTCGTACGCGGCCGAGCGAAAGTGCACGGACTCGATCTCGGCGCGCGAAATGTTCTTCACCGCGTAGGTCACCGAAAAGCGTCCGTCGGAGGAGCCGTGGATCAGATGCGCGGCCGCGCCCATGTTCGCGCGCAGGTCTTCGCACTCCGGCTGCCGGAACAGCCCGAGCACGCGCTGCCGGCCGCAGTAGCCGTATTTCCGGATCAGCTTATCCACCTGCTCGTCCTCGCCGAAGCGCTCGACGCCCGGCGCGAGGATGAGCAGCTCGCCGCCGTCGGCGACGGCCATGCGCGTGCGGTACACGGCCTTGTTGCCGAGCCACGTGCTCTTAAACTCCGCGGGATTGAGATAGACCACGCACTTTTTGATACCGTGCTCGACAAAGTCGATGTTCTTTGCCTGCGACAGCGCGACCGCGGCCTCGAGCGCGTCACGTTCGCGTTCATCCCCCGCAAACAGCCCATGCGTGCGGATGTTCCCGCCCGGCGCGGTCGTCACCGTGAGCAGGAACAAAATCGGCCGCCCTGAAAGATATCGCGAGAGCGCGTAGTCGAACACCTTGCGCACGGGCGTGTGGTCGCGACCCATCATGCGTTCCATGCCGTACACCGCGCCGAGCATGTGCGACTTGTTGATCATGTCCGCGCCGCCGACGCCGACGAACAGGTTCTTCGAGTGGTTCGCCATGCCGATCACCTCGTGCGGCACGACCTGTCCCGGCGAGAGAATCAGATCATAGCTTTCGTCGAGCACGCGGCGGTTGATCTCGACGTCGATCGGCTCGTTCCAGAGCCCCTCCGTGATCCCGGCAAGGTATGCGCCCGGCACCTCGCCGATTTTGACCACGTCCGTGCGCCAGTTGTGCACGAAAAAGCGCTCAAACGGCACGTCGCCGAACATGTCCGCGGCCTCCTCGCGCGTGACGGGCTTGTGCGTGCCGAGCGCGGGCAGAATGTCCACCTGCGCGCCGGCGTCCGTATAGAAGTGATAGCACACGTTCGTGATAAAGCCCGCCTTGCTGTGATAGCGCGTGTAGTCGGGCGGGATGATCAGCACCCTCCCGGCCGGGTGCGCGCGGCAGAACTCGGTCAGCGCATTCGTCAGCTCGCCGTCCGTCAGCCCCAGTTCACTCGTTGCACGTAGGCACAGCTCCATTTTTTACACCCCCGAATAAGCCGAAAATCCACCGTCGACCGGCAGCACCACGCCCGTGACGAACGCGGACGCGGCATCGTCGAGCAAAAACAGCAGCGCGCCGACCAGCTCCTCCGCCTCGCCGAAGCGTCCCATCGGCGTGTTGCGCAATATCTTATCCGTGCGCGCGGTCGGCGTGCCGTCGGCGTTCCAAAGCAGCGCGGCGTTCTGCGCGGTCGAGAAAAAGCCCGGCGCGATCGCGTTGACGCGGACGCCGCACTTGGCAAAATAGACCGCGAGCCACTTGGTGAAGTTCGACACGGCGGCCTTGGCCGCGGAATACGCGGGAATCTTCGTCAGCGGCGTGAACGCGTTCATCGACGAGACGTTCAGTATCACGCCCGCGCCGCGCTCCGCCATGTCGCGCGCGAACGACTGCGTCGGCAGCAGCGTGCCCTTGAGATTCAATCCGAACACGAAGTCGAACCCCGCGGGATCGAGATCGAAGAAGCTCTTTTTTCCGGCCGCAGCCAGCACGGACGCGTCGAAAAACTCGTCGTCCGTCGTCGCGCGCGGGTTGTTGCCGCCCGCGCCGTTGATGAGGATATCGCAGGTCCCATAGGCGGCGAGCACCGCCCGATGCGCCGCCTCGACGCTCTCCGATTCGAGCACGTTGACCTTGACGGCGATGGCCTCTCCGCCGTCCTTCTTAATCTCGTCCGCGATCGCGGCGGCCTTGTCCTCCGCCAGGTCGAGGATCGCGATTTTCGCGCCGCACTTGGCTAAGCTTTTGGCGAACATGCCGCACAGCACGCCCGCGCCGCCTGTCACCACGGCGACCTTGCCGGAAAAATCGGGGGTATACGGAAGTTTCATAGCGGCCTCCTTACGCATTGTAGACGGTGGAAGCGGTGTCCCCGCCCTCGCCCGTCCAGTTGGTGTGGAAGAATGCGCCGCGCGCAGCGTCGGTGCGCTCGTAGGTGTGCGCGCCGAAGTAGTCGCGCTGCGCCTGCAGGAGATTGGCGGGAAGCTTCTCGGTCGTGTAGCCGTCAAAGTAGGATAGCGCCGCGCCCATGGCCGGGGCAGGCACGCCCGACAGCACGGCCGTGGAGACGACCTCGCGCCACGCGCGCGCGCGCGACTCCACCGCCTCGGCAAAGTACGGGTCGAGCAGCAGGTTCGTCAGCTCCGGGTTTGTGTCGTACGCCTGCTTAATTTTGCCTAGGAACACGCTGCGGATGATGCAGCCGCCGCGCCACATCAGCGCGATGCCGCCGTAGTTGAGGTTCCAGCCGTAGGTCTTGGCCGCCGCGCGCATCAGCGCGTACCCTTGGGCGTAGGAGACGATCTTCGACGCGTACAGCGCGCCGCGGATTGCGTCGAGAAACGCCTGCCTGTCGCCGCCATAGGCGGCCGGTTCGCGCATAAAAGCCTTGGCCGCGCGCACGCGCTCGTCCTTCATGGCGGACAGGCAGCGGGAAAACACCGCCTCGCCGATCAGCGTCAGCGGCACGCCTTCGTCCAGCGCCGCGATCGCCGTCCATTTGCCGGTCCCCTTCTGGCCCGCCGTGTCGAGGATACGGTCGACGAGCGGCGCGCCGTCGGCGTCCTTGTAGGCCAATATATCGCGCGTGATTTCGATGAGATAGCTGTCCAGCTCGCCACGGTTCCACTCGGCGAACACCTCGCTCATTTCGCCGGCCGACATGCCGAGCACGTCGCGCATCAGCTGATACGCTTCGCAGATGAGCTGCATGTCGCCGTACTCGATGCCGTTGTGCACCATCTTGACAAAATGCCCCGCGCCGTTTTCACCCACCCAGTCGCAGCACGGCGAGCCGTCCTCGACCTTGGCCGAGATCGCCTGGAATATCGGTTTGACGAGCAGCCAGGCTGCGGGCGAGCCGCCCGGCATCATCGAGGGCCCCTTGAGCGCGCCCTCCTCGCCGCCGGACACGCCGGTGCCGATGTACAATAGGCCTCTAGACTCCACGTAGGCCGTGCGGCGCGCAGTATCCGGAAAATGGCTGTTGCCGCCGTCGATGATCACGTCGCCCGGCTCGAGCACGGCAAGCAGCTTCTCAATATACTCGTCGACGGGCTGCCCCGCCTTGACCATCAGCATCACCTTGCGGGGCTTAGCCAGCGCGTCTCGCAGCTCCTCGAGCGTGCGGCAGCCGGTCACGTGTTTGCCGCGCGCGCGGCCCGCGAGGAACGCGTCCACCTTCTCCGAAGTGCGGTTATGCACCGCGACCGAGAAGCCCTTCGATTCCATGTTCATCACGAGGTTCTCGCCCATCACGGCGAGGCCGATCAATCCGATGTCCGCCTGTTTCATACATACCCTCCCTAGCGCTTGACGCGTGCGTTGCCCTTGTAGATGCTGAACACCTGCTCCTCGTCGGCGGGCGTGGCGTAGTCGTTGAGGTCCGTCACCGCGAGCACGCCGGACGCCCAGCCAAACTGCAAACATTTCTCTGCACTCCAGCCGCGGTAGATGCCGTACAAAAGTCCGCCGGTAAAGCCGTCGCCGCCGCCGATGCGGTCGAGCACGGGAATTGGCCGCGGCTCCTCGACGTGCCACTTTTCGTCCGCGTACAGCAGCGCGCCCCAGAGATGCTCGTTCGCGCTGACGACCTGCCGCAGCGTCGTGGCGAAGTACGAGACGTTCGGATAGGCCTTTCTCGCCTCCGCGATCATGCCCTGAAAGCCCTCGATCTTCGCGGCGAGGTCCTTCCCGCCCGCCTCCGGGCCGGAGAGCCCCAGCGCAAGCTGGAAATCCTCCTCGTTGCCGACCAATACGTCCGAGAGCGCCGCGATGCTGCGAAACGTTTTTAAAAGCTCGGCCTCGCGGCCCGCCCAAAACGACGCGCGGTAGTTGAGGTCGAACGACACCATCGTGCCGTATTCCCGGGCCTTTTTGGCAAGCTCCGCGCAGAAGACCGCGGTCTCGGGCGACAGCGCCGCAATCAGGCCCGAGATATGCAGGATCGACACGCCCTCCTCGCCGAATATGCGCGGGATGTCGAATTCCGCGATCGAAAGCGTGCGGCCGACCTCGCCCGCGCGGTCGTTCCACACGCGCGGTCCGCGCAGCCCGAAGCCGCTGTCCGCGATGTTGAACTGGTGGCGGTACCCCCACGGCCCGCCCTGCGGCACGCACACGCCCTCGGCGCGGATGTTGCGGCCGGAAAGCTCGCTTTTGATAAAGCTCGAAATCGGGCTGTCCTCGACAAACTTCGTCAGCACGAGGCACTCGCAGCCGAGCGACGAGGCGATGTTGAGCACGTTCGACTCCGCGCTCGTGCACTGCAGATAAAATGTATGGCTCGTGTGGACCGGCTGCCGGTCGGCGGGCGTGATGCGCACGCCCATGCTCGTCGGGCTCGCGACGGCGTAGCGTTTTTTCTTATCCATGGCTGACCTCTCTGATTTCTCGATTTGTTTTGTTGATACCGCCAGTATATCCGCTCTCCGATACATCTTCTATACAAATCATGCTTGAAACATTTCCGGTATTGCTCTATTCTTAAGGTGGAGGGGGCGGACATGGAGACGATCCAGCACGTGTTCCAGCAGCGGCAGCACATGCTGCTCGAGGACTACGAAATCTATCACTACAACGACAGCCGAGAGCTGCACGTTTTGCTGCATTTCCACGATTTTTACGAGTGCTACCTGCTGCTGTCCGGCAGCATCTCGTACCAGATCGACGACGCGACGTTCTCGATGAACCCGGGCGACCTGTTGCTGATCGGGCCGAATCAGCTGCACCGGCTGCTGCTGCAGGATCCGAATGCGCCGTACGAGCGCATCGTGCTGTGGCTGTCGCGCGCGTTTGTGGAGCGGCTGTCCGCGCGCGGCGCGGACCTGGCGTCGTGCTTCTTTGCCAAGCGGCGCGGCGCATACCGGCTCACGGACGAGCAGCGCGGGCCGATCACGGAGCGGCTGTTTGCGCTGCTCGCCGCGTCGAACGATGAGGCGTTTGGTCAGCGCGTCCTGTGCACCGCGCTCGCGGCCGAGCTGCTCGTGCTGCTCAACCGCGTCTGCCTCGTGCATCCCGGCCCGCACCAGCGCCCCGACGTGCGCGTGAGCAAGCTTGCGGGCACGATCGCGTCGTATCTGGACGCGCACCTGGCCGAGCCCATTTCGCTCGACGAACTTGCCGAAAAGGTGTTTTTGTCCAAGTACCACATGGCGCGCGCGTTCCGCAAGGAGACCGGGGTCTCGATCTACCGCATGCTGATGCAGAAGCGCATGATCCGCGCGCGGGACCTCATCCGCGAAGGGCTGCCGCTCACGGCCGTGGCCGAACGGTGCGGCTTTGCCGAATATTCAGGCTTTTATAAGGCATTTCGGAACGAATACGGCGTCTCGCCGCGCGAGTACGCCATCCGGGAGTAGCGATATGGAGTTTTGCGTTCGCAGGGCCGAATTGGGCGAGGAGGCCCAGGTCGCGGCGGTACTGACCGCAACCTGGAAAACGGCCTACCGCGGCGTCATCGACGGCGCGTTGCTAGACGCGCTCACGGTCGACGAAGCGCGCCTTGCGCGCACGCGCGGGCAGATCGAATCGGGCGGCGTGTTCGTCGCGCTCGACTCGGAGCGGATCGTCGGCACCGCCCTGTTTGGTGAAGCGTCGAAAGGGACCTACGCTGGCTGCGGCGAGCTGTACGCGCTCTATGTGCTGGCCGAGTACCATGGCGCGGGGCTGGGGCGCGGCCTCGTCGACGCTTGCTGCGCCGAGCTTGCCGCGCGCGGCTTCCGGCAGGTCGTCATCGGCTGCCTGCGCGATAACCCGTCGCGCGGATTCTATGAGCATCTCGGCTGCAAGCTGGCCGAGGAGACAGTCTGCCGCATCGGCGGCAGGGATTACCCGGAGCGCATCTACATGATCGCGCTGAAAAACGGGGAGCGGGCATAAGATTATGCCGAAGCGTGGACGAAAACGAGCGGACTACCGGAGCGCATCTACACGCTCGCGCCGGAGGACGGAGAGCTGGCAAAAGACGATGACAAAGCATGCAAACCGGTAAAATGGAAGGAGAGGGCCCGGCGGTCAGGCCGGGTCCTTTTTTCGCCGTTTTCCCGTCACGCATCCCGGTGCGCGCGCATAGGATGGGGCGGGCGGGGCGCGCCCACAAACCTGCGACGGGAGGCCATAAAGCATGCGCGACGGTCTGGAAACCATCGAAATCCTCGCAAAGCGAATCCTTGCAAGGGCGGTTCTGCCGCAGATGCAGCTTGTGTTCCAGGAGCGGTATGAACAAGGCGCGCCGACAGGCGCAAAGGCTCCGCTGCGGCTGTACATCGTCAATCGCGGCGCAACAGAGTCCGAAGCGCCCAACAAAAGCTTCGGCTCGCCCGTAAACCGCGTCGAGCTGTTTAAGCTTCTGCCGGTAGCGGAGCCGCGGGGCGGCATTGAGAGCGCGCAGAAACCGCTCGTTTATCTTCGCTTCCGTCTGGTGCTGATCGTCGAGTTTGAGGACGGCGGCTACGAGATATTGCACCTGCCGGAGGGACTTTCGACCCCAATAAAGTACGAGTCGGCCGCCGCGAAAGCGTTCGTCGACGCGACCGTGATCGGCGCGGACGGTATCCCCGCGCAGCAGCGGCAGAGCGCCGGGCCGCCGCTTGACTCACTCGCCATCCGCTCCGGCGGCACGGACGCGTACGCGGAGTTTTGTTACGCCGCCGCCGTTCCGCTGAGCCAGTTCAGTCCCGAGATACAGCGCGAAGGCTTGCTCAATCCCGCGCTGCGCGCCTATGTTCTGCTGCAGAACCCCGCGTACGCCGCGGACGTGCTGGGGCAGCAACAGGTGTTCACGCGCGCGGACAGCGCCAAAAGCGTCTGGACGACAATTGTGGACTTTTCTTTATACGAGGACGTGATCGGCCGGCTCGGGGTCGA
>CAZIRB010000071.1:5291-12755 GCA_964541695.1 uncultured Oscillospiraceae bacterium | reverse complement strand
CGGAGCCCTCAACGTGCCCTTTGGAGACGGAGCCCTCAACGTGCCCTTTGGAGACGGAGCCCTCAACGTGCCCCTTGGAGGCGGAGCCCTCAACGTACCCTTTGGAGACGGAGCCCTCAACGTGCCCATTGGAGGCGGAGCCTCCAACGTACCCTTTTGCCGGAGTCTCCAACGTCTTTCTGCTTAGCGGCCCACACCCCGCCCCTTTAGCGTCCCTCCTCAAACCCAAGCAGTTCCTTGATATGCGCCGTGTTCTGGTTGCGGCGGGTCGTGCGGTCGAGTAAGAGGTCGCAGGTAAAGCCGGTCGCAAAGAACTGCAGCCCGAGTATGATCAAAAGCACGCCGAGCAGTAGCAGCGGCCGCGTTCCGATCGATGCGCCGCCGATCCACTGCGCGGTCAGGACCACGCAGATGATCACGCCCGCCGCGAACATCGTCAGACCCCATCTGCCGAAGAAATGCATCGGGCGGTCGCCGAAGCGCAGCAGGAACGAGGACGTCATCGAGTCGAACAGCCCGCGCAGATAGCGCTCGAAACCGTACTTCGACTTGCCGTGCGTGCGGGCGCGATGCTCGACCACGATCTCGCCGACGGAGAAGCCCTGCCGCCGCGCAAGGACCGGAATGTAGCGGTGCATTTCGCCATAGAGGCAGAGGCTGTCGCAGACCTCCTTGCGGTAGGCCTTGAAGCCGCAGTTGAAGTCGTGCAGCGGAACGCCCGACATGCCGGCGGTGACGGCGTTGAACAGCTTGGACGGCAGCCGCTTTTCCAGCGGATCGTGCCGCCGCTGCTTCCAGCCCGACACCATATCGAAGCCCTCGCCGAGCTTTTCAATAAATCTGGGCGTCTCCTTGGGATCGTCCTGCAGATCGCCGTCGAGTGTGAGCACGATCTCGCCGGAGACATGCTCGAAACCGGCCTGCAGCGCCGCGGCCTTGCCGAAGTTTCTGCGGAAGCGCACGAGCTTAACGGGCGCGCCGCCATCGATCAGCGCGCGGACGGCCTCGTACGTGCCGTCCGTCGAGCCGTCGTCGACGAATATCAGCTCATACTCGTATTCGTACTGTGATGAGACGGCGGACACCTCGGCAAACAGCTGCGCGACGGTCTCCTTTTCGTTGTATACGGGAACCACAAACGAAACGTTTTTGCTCATAATAGGCCTCCTCTTCCTTCTGCGCCGCAACACAAAGCTGCTTACAGAATTATACAAAATTCGGGACACGGTTTCAATGGCGGATGATTCACTTGATACAAAGGACGGGTTGCGGTATTATGTAAATACTTCCAAGGAGATCATGAGGTGAAAAATGCGTAAAAAAGTTCAAGCGGAAAGCCTTTTGGCCGTTCTTTTTTTTGCCGCCGTGTTTTTAATCGGTCTTTTTGTTTTCGACGATTATGGCCTCAGCTGGGACGAGACGATGCAGCGCAAGCACAGCATCGTATCCTATGCGTATTTAAATAAGGTGCTTCTCGACAGGAACGTTTACAAGCAAATCAGCTTTGCGCAATCCGAGGCTCCGGTCGAGTCGGAGTCGAATGTGCTCGGCCAATTCGCCGCGATGGATCCGGGCGAGGCGCTGCGCACCTATAACCGAAAATACTACGGCGTGGCGCTGCAGCTGCCGCTGGCCTGCGCGGAGGACGTCTACGCGCAGATCACCGGCGAGCCGATGCCGCTCCGCAGCGTGTATCTGATGCGCCACTTCTACGTGTTCACGCTGTATTTTCTTGCGCTCCTGTGCTTCTATTTTCTGCTGAAGCGCATGTTTTCCAGCGGCTGGCTCGCGCTGTGCGGCGTTGCCATGATCGCACTATTCGGGCACTTTTTTGCGCAATCGTTTTATAATATCAAGGACATGCTGTTTGCCTCGGTCACGATGGTTGCGCTCTCGCTTGCGGAGCGCATCTTCGCGTCGGAACGCAAGCTTGTCTGGTGCGTATTGTTTGCCGTAGCCGGGGCCTTGCTGGTCTCCGTGCGCACGAACGGCGCGCTTTTGATCGCGTTCGTTTTAATCGCGATGCTCTGGCAGGATATTGCGAGGCGCAGGACCGCGCGCGCGGCCGGGGCGATTGCGGCGGAGAAAAAACCGGTTCTGTCCGCGCTTTTGCCGTATGCGGCGATCTGCCTGTCTGTCCTGTTCTGGGTGCTCATCACGCCGGCCGCGTGGGAGCGCCCGCTGCGGTTTGCGCTCGGCTATGTGACGACGTTTTCTAACTATTCCCACTGGCGCAGCGTCGTCGCGTTTGCGGGCCGGTTGATCCCGTGGAACGTGATACCCAGGGGATATCTGATTACCTGGATTCTTCTGACCGTGCCGATCCTCAACCAGCTGTTTTGCCTGCTCGGCATGACGCTGACGGCTTTTTCCGCCGTCCGGCCGTCGAAATCGCTTCAACTGCCGGCGAGCGCGGCAATTCTACTGCGGATTATGTTCGTAACGATCGCCGGCACGCTTGGCTATCAGTATCTGGCCCACACGGTCGTCTATAACGGCTGGCGGCACGTCTATTTCCTGTACCCGATGATGATCGCGTTCGCGGTATACGCGCTGTGGTGGCTGCTGGGGGTGTTTCGCGCCAAGGGCGCCCGCGCGCCGCGGATCGCGCTCATCGGCGCCGTGGCGGTCAGCCTCTGCTTCAACGCGGTCCGCATCGCCAAGGACCATCCGTACCAGTACGCGATGATGAACGTGATCGGCCGCACGCAGGCACTCGAGTATGACCGCGACTACTGGCAATTATCGCAGCGTCAGGCGTTCGAGTACCTTGCCGCGAACGTAAGCGGAACGATCCGGTTCGATTTCTTTTGCAAGGGCGAGTCGCGCTTCGTAGCCGGCCAAGAGATCCTGCCGAAGGCGGATTGCGAGCGCATCGTGTTTTCGCCGGATGACCCGGACTACATGATACTGGATTGCAGCGAGCGGTTCGGGTCGAATGAGTTCCCGGTCGAGGGCTTTACCGAGATCTACGCCGTCTGGGCGGACGGCGTTAAGCTGATGAGCGTGCAGAAGCGCATCGGCCTGCCGGGTTAAGGCGCGAAGCGGCGCGGAACGAAATGGGCGGGGGCGCGTTTCCGCCCCCTATTTCTCGTTTTCGTCGACGCGGTGCTTGGCTTCGGCGATGTCCTCGCGGCTCGGCTCCTGAATGCCCGTGACCGGGTCGAGGTTGATCTTGGGGATGAGCAGGTTGGTGGCGTACATCTGCGCGTCGCGGCGTGAAATTTTCGGCATGGGGCGCTCCCTCCTTCTTTTGCGGTAGTATGCGCAGAAAGCGCCGCCCGGCAAACAAAAAACGCATCCCGGGGGATGCGTTTTGTGTCGATTTAACTCGGGTCTTCCGTTTATTTCCGTGCGCCGCACGGAACAAAGGGGAGAGAGTTAGTGGCTCTTGTGGCTCTGGAAGCAAGCGCTGCAGTAGATCGGGCGGTCATTCTTGGGCTCAAACGGGATTTTGGTGGGTGCGCCGCAGTTCGCGCAGACCGCGTCATACATCGGCCTGTCGCTGCCGCGGGTGTTTTTCCGGTTCGATCTGCAATCCTTGCAGCGAACGGGTTCGTTCTGGAACCCCTTCTCCGCATAGAATTCCTGCTCGCCCGCCGTGAACACAAACTCTGCGCCACAATCCTTGCATACCAGTGTCTTGTCTTCGAACATGTTGAAATTTCCCCTTCGGTGATTGAAATTTTAGCATCCGTGTGCCGGCTGACCTGGTTTTTGCCCCCACACCCGCCAACTGGGAGGTTCGCTACGCGGCATTCGCCTCTCACTACTGCCCCTCTCGAATTGTTCCGGTTGGCCTTACATCTAGATCGCACCATGCTCACGAATTGTTCTTCGCTTACGTGGATCGTTTTGCCTGCGACTGGCATCGATTTTCAACCACAGACCCAGAACGCGGATACTGGACTTATTATAGAGCAATGCCGCCCAAAATTGCAACAAATTTTAATGGATACGCCTTTATCCTCCCAAATGCGCCGCTTTTGCGTCAAAATACTGCGCGCGCGGCCCACCGACGTACTTGGGCCGGGACTTTGCGAGGATCAGCGTGGCTCTGCCGATCGTGCGCTGCTCGGTGTGCATGGGCACCACGACGGGGTGCATGTGCATGCCGATCATCGTGCCGCCGATGTCCATACCGACCGTGGCCTCGGCTCGCAGGTCCTCGACCATGCAGAAGTCGGCAAAGCGCTTGGCCGCCTCGGTCGAGAACGCGCCGCCCGCGTGCAGCCACGGCCGGACCCAGACCTCCTGCAGGCGGTATTGTTCCATGCAGGCGCGCTCGACGCACAGGGCGCGGTTGATATGCTCGCAGCCCTGCACCGCGAGGAACAGCCCGCGCTCCCTGGCGGCGGGCAGTATGCCGTCCATGATCGCCGAGGCGACCTCCTCGTTGCTCGACGAGCCGATGTGTTCGCCGAGCACCTCGCTCGTCGAGCAGCCCACGACGAGGATGCCGCCGGGCTTGGGGTTGCACTCGAAAAGGATGCGCATCGCGTTTTGCGCCTGAGCCGTCAATTCCCGAAAATCCATTGTACTCCACTCCTTTGCCGCGCCCATTATACCATGGTCCGGTGAAATATGGTATACTCCTCGCGATGGACTGGATTGCCCCGCTTTTAGCCTGGTATGAACGGAACGCGCGCCCGCTGCCTTGGCGGAGCACGCGCGACCCGTACCATATCCTCGTTTCGGAGGTCATGCTGCAGCAGACGCGCGTGTCGGCCGTGCTGGACTATTACGCGCGCTTCCTGTCCCAGTTCCCGGACCTTGCCGCGTTAGCTTTGGCCGACGACGACGCGCTGATGAAAGCTTGGGAAGGGCTCGGGTATTATTCTCGCGCAAAAAACCTCAAGCGCGCGGCCGCCGAAGCCGTATCCCGTTATTCCGGCGCGCTGCCCGCGGATTACGACGCGCTCGCCTTACTGCCGGGGCTCGGCGCGTATACGGCGGGCGCCGTCGCGTCCATCGCGTTCTCGATTCCCGTGCCCGCGGTCGACGGCAACGTTTTGCGCGTGCTCGCCCGCCTCGAAAACGACGCGCGCGATATCTCCGACCCTTCCGCCAAGCGCCGCACCCGCGAAAAGCTGCTGGCGAGTATGCCGCAGGACGAGCCCGGCCGCTTCAACCAGGCGCTGATGGAGCTCGGCGCGCTCGTTTGCGTGCCGAACGGCGAGCCGCGCTGCGCGCTCTGCCCGGTCGCCGCCTTTTGCCGCGCCCGCGAAGCCGGCACGGAGCAGCTCCTGCCCGTCAAAACGGGCAAGAAGCCGCGCCGCGTCGAGGAGAAGACCGTGTTCGCGCTGACGCTCGGCGGGAAACTGCTCGGCTACCGCCGGCAAGACAGCGGCCTGCTCGCCTCGCTGTGGCAGCTTCCGGACGAACCGGGCCTTTTGAACGCGGAACAGATGGCGCACTGGCTCGCCGGCCGCGGACTGACCGCCACAGGCGAGCTGCTCGTCTGTCGGCGCAAGCATATATTCACGCACGTGGAGTGGCATATGCTCGTGTGCCGCGCCGCCGTCTCCGGCGCCGTGCCTGACGGCTGGACGCCGCTCGACGACGACGCGCACGCGCTGCCGACCGCGTACCGCGTGTGTTTGGAGTAGAGCGGGGGTACGTTGGGGAACGCTTAGGGTACGTTGGGGGACGTTGAGGGCTCCCCACAGTTCGCAAAGGTCGCGGCGCGTTGCGGCTAAAGCCGCCGCCTTCCGCTCCCTAGCTCACTGGGCCTGCGCCTCGCTTCATCCGCCGCAGGCGGCGCTCGGCTTCGGCCCCCCAAACACCCACCAAGGGTCTGAGACCCTTGGAACCCGCAGGAATTTGCAGGATTTAAGCGGCGTTCGGCTGCGGTCTCCCCGTCAAGGGCCCGAGCAGCCCACAGTGAGCAAAGGAGCACACGCCTAAAGAGGCGTGTGCTCCTTTGCTCACCAGGCCTACGTTTCGTTTGATCCGCCGCAGGCGGTACTCGGCTTCGGCCCCCCAAACACCCACCAAGGGTCTGAGACCCTTGGAACCCGCAGGAATTTGCAGGATTTAAGCGGCGTTCGGCTGCGGTCTCCCCGTCAAGGGCCCGAGCAGCCCACAGTGAGCAAAGGAGCACACGCCTAAAGAGGCGTGTGCTCCTTTGCTCACCAGGCCTACGTTTCGTTTGATCCACCGCAGGCGGTACTCAGTTTCGGCCCCTTGGAACCCGCAGGAAAACCCGACGAACTATTTGGGATTCCAAAGGGACTTGTCCCTTTGGCGGGGGTGCGGGGCGGAGCCCCCGTTCTAAAAGCCGGGGGCGGAGCTCCCGCCCCAAAAGCCGGGGGCGAAGCCCCGCCCAAAATCCCTGTCGTCCTGCCGTCCCTCCTGTTACGAGTCCACTTCGTCGGCGATGACAACGCAGCGGTCGGGCGCGGGGCCGACGAACGTGAACGGATAGCAGGTGACGAGCGCGAGCTGGCGGTGATCGCTTTTTTTGTAGATGGCGGGATCGGTCGGCTCGGTGACGAAGATGTCCGTTACCCGGTAGGTCACGGTCTCGCCGGCGGTTTCGAGCACGATCTCGTCGCCTTCCTGGAGCTTGGCGAGCGGCGCGAAGGCGGAGTCGCGGTGGCCGTGCAATACGCAGCGGCCTTTCGCGTTCGGCTCGGCGGTATCGGTCGCGCGGCCGGCGCCGCGCTCGAGCGTGCGAGCGTCGGTGCCGTCGAACACGGCGACGGCGCTGTCCTGCTGTGACCGGAACGTGAGCAGCGCGATCGCGTCTTCCGTACTGGCGGTCTTTCCGGTGCGGCCGACGGTCACCGTGCCCTCGCCGCCGGGAACGAACGACACGACGGCCGCGTCCCCGGCGTCAAGGGTCAGGCGTGCCCGCTCGGCGGTGCCGCGGATCTCGTTTTTTACGTCGAGCAGCCGCATGACGCCGAGCGACGTGGCCATCGACGAAACGAACACCCACAGCCCGAGCGGGATCAGCCACAGCGAGGGCTTTTTCATGCGTCGGTGTCCGCGCTCCCGAACAGGCGCTTGCGGAAGATGAACAGCACCGCGCCGCAGAGCGTGAGCGAACCGCCGCCGAGCAGGAACAGCAGCCCGTAGTTGCCCGCGGTCTTGGGGATATAGTGGTTATAGAACGTGACCGGCATCGTCTGCCCCTCGATTAGCGTCACGGTCTGCGGATCGGCGTCGTTATAGTAGCCGTCCGGCGGCGCGAGCTCCTTGATGTAGTACGTGCCGGGCAGCAGGTCGGTCACGCAGATCGGATCGTTCTTGAGGCTGACCACCTCGCAAAGCTTCGTGGCGAACGTGTCGTCGGTGTACACGCCGAGCACGGCGCCCGCGAGCTGCTCGGTCGTGTCCGCGTCGCGCTTAAACAGATTCAGCGTGCAGCGCTGGACCCTGGTGTTGACGATGGACACGACGGCCTTCTGCCCGGGCTCGACCTGGATCGTGACGGGCGTGTCGTTGAGGTGGTAGCCG
>CAZIRB010000071.1:0-5191 GCA_964541695.1 uncultured Oscillospiraceae bacterium | reverse complement strand
GATAGACCTCGACCGGGAACACGCCCTCGTACGGGATATAGCCCGCGGGCGCGGTTTTCTCGCGCACGTACCAGGTACCCTGCGTCAGGCCGCCGATCGTGGCGAGGCCGTCCGTGTCGGTGGTGATCTCGTACACGGTGTCGTTGAACGCGTCGGTGTTGGCGACCTCGAAGACCGCGCCGGGCAGGCCGACGGTCGTGATGAGCGAGTCGACCTTGCGGATCTTGAGCGTAAAGCCGCCGGGCGTCTCATACGAGAACTGCACGGTCTTATTCAGCAGCGTATCGCCCGAGAACGCGCCGACGAGGCTCTGGGAGGCTTCGCGCCCGCCCCTCGGGCTGTAAAAATACCCGTCGAAGCCCACGTTCTGCGTGGCCGTGACGGTGAACGAGAACGCCGCGTCGGCGGGCAGGCCGGAGATCGTCACGACGCGGTAGCCGCCGTTTGCCGACTCGTCGACGGTCGCGCCGTACGCCGAAACAACGTTCTTGGACAGCGTGTACGCGCCGGCGATCGCCGTGCCGTTGACGTTCTGGCCGGTGATCTTATACTGGAACGTGGCGCGGATGCCGTCCGGCCGCTGCTCGTAGGACGGAATGATCTCGATGTCGCCCACGGGCGTGCTCGATGCGGCAAGCGGCGGCAGCGCGAGCAGCCATTGATACAGCGCGGCCACGTCGTGGTTGCCGTGCGAATGGCTGTACCCGTTGGCCAGGTGCCAGATGGCGAGCTGTATGCCCGTGATGGCCTCGGTCTCGCTCAGCCCCGCGATGCCGGAGCGCGTCCGCAGCTCGCCGATTGTAATATACGGGTACGCGTTCTGGATCACCGCGCGGATCTTGTCCGCGGCCGCGCTCGAGAAATAGCCGGCGTCGCCGAGGTTCGTGCGCTTGTACATGCTGTGGTCCTGAATGTACGTCGACTGGTCGACGCAGTAGGCGAGCGAGATTTGATCGTTCGCGTCCTCGAGCTGAAACAGCGTCGTCAAGTAGCTGCCCACGGCAAAGCCGTTCTGCCCCTGGCCGACGTACTCGATGTCGTAGTCGTTGTCGGCCAGCGCGGCGGAAAGCGTCGAAAGCGTCAGAAGCAGCGCGATTAAGAAGGAGAACAGCGTCCGTTTTACCTGTGTTCGCCGCATGAAATCCCCACTCCTCATATTCTGTAAACTCGTATGTGACGGCGCCACACACTGGCCTATATGTATGCGCAGGTGAAAACCGATATTTGGCGGGGCGTGCGAATATTTCGCCTCCGCGCTGTCAAAACGGGGCGAATTCTGTTATACTACATCCAAATGGATGGCAAACGGTGACTGACATGCAGTATTTTGTGACGGGCGGCGCGGGCTTCATCGGCTCCAACATGGTCGACGCGCTGCTGGCCGATCCCGGCAATTTCGTGACGGTATACGACAACTTTTCGACCGGCCGGCGGGAATTTCTCGCGAGCGCCGAAAAAAGCGGCCGCTGCCGCGTCGTCGAGGGCGACACGAAGGACCCGGAGGCGCTGACGCGCGCAATGGCGGGCGCGGAGTTCGTGTTCCACTTTGCGGCCAACGCCGACGTGCGCATGGGCACGGCGCACCCGAGAAGGGATCTCGAGGAGAACACGAACGCGACGTTCAACGTGCTCGAGGCCATGCGGCAGAACGGGGTTTATCGCCTCGCGTTTTCATCGACCGGCTCGGTCTACGGCGAGGCTGCGGTCATCCCTACGCCCGAGGACGCGCCGTTCCCCGTGCAGACGAGTTTGTACGGCGCGTCGAAGCTGGCCTGCGAGGGGCTGATCGCGGCCTACTGCGAGGGTTTTTCCCTGCAGGCGTACATATTCCGCTTCGTCTCGATCCTGGGGGAACGCTACACGCACGGCCATGTGTACGATTTTTATAGGAAGCTTGCCGGGAACCCGGACGAGCTCTTCATACTCGGCGACGGGCACCAGAAGAAATCCTATTTATACGTGCAGGACTGCGTGCGCGCGATGCGCACTGTGATCGACAACGCGCAGGGGCGCGTGAATATCTATAACCTCGGCACGGACGAGTACTGCGAGGTCAACGACTCCGCGCACTGGATCTGTGAATCGCTCGGCGTCAATCCGCGCTTTTCGTACGCGGGCGGCGCGCGCGGCTGGGTCGGCGACAACCCGTTCATCTATCTGGACACGAGAAAGGTACGCTCTCTCGGCTGGGAGCCGACGCTTTCGATCGGGCAGAGCGTGAAAAAAACCGTGGAATACCTCAAACAAAACCCATGGGTGTTTGAAAGGAACTAGCGCATGATCGTCACGAGAAGCCCGCTGCGCATCTCGCTCGGCGGCGGCGGCACGGACCTGCCCTCGTACTACGCGGAGCGCGGGGGATTTCTGATCTCGGCCGCCATCGACAAGTACGTCTACATCATGCTGCACGAGACGTTCACGGACGAGCTGCAGCTCAAATACTCCCAAATGGAGCGCGTCTGCTCCGTCGACGACGTGCAGCACCCGATCGTGCGCGAGGCGCTGAAACTCGTGCCGCTGCCGGGCATCAACTACGAGATCTGCTCGATGGCGGACATCCCCGCGGGCACGGGGCTGGGCTCGTCGTCGAGCTTTACGACGGCGCTCCTTCGCGCCCTGCACGCGCAGCGCGGGGACATCGTGAGCACGCGCACATTGGCCGAGGAGGCCTGCGAGATTGAGATGAACCGCCTGCGCGAGCCCATCGGCAAGCAGGACCAGTACATCGCCTCGTACGGCGGATTGACGTGCATGACGTTCCAACAGGACGGCTATGTGTTCGTCGAGCCGCTGAACATCCCGCGCGCGACGCTGTACAGCCTTGAGGACAACCTCTGCCTGTTCTTTACGGGCTTTTCGCGCGCCGCGTCGAATATCCTCGCCGAGCAGGACAAAAAGAGCCGCGCGCGCGACGCGGACATGATACAGAACCTGGACTACGTCAAGCAGCTCGGCCTCGAGAGCAGAAAAGCGTTCGAAAGCGGCGATCTGGACCGCTTCGCCGATATCCTCAACGAGCACTGGGCGTATAAGAAGCGCCGCTCCGGCGGCATGTCGAACCCGAGGATCGACGAGTGGTACGAGCACGCGCTTAAAAACGGCGCGGCGGGCGGGAAGCTCATCGGCGCGGGCGGCGGCGGGTTTCTGATGTTTTACGCCAGGGATAAGGTGCGGCTGCGCGCCGCGATGGCCAGGGCCGGCCTTTCGGAGGTGCGCTTCCGCTTCGAGATGCAGGGCGCGAAGGTGGTATTGTGACGCGGGCGGATAGGCCCAAAACAGCAGAGGAGACGCAGGTCGTCGTGCTGATGGGGGGCCTCGGCACGCGGCTCGGGCCCGCGCACGCACATACGCCCAAGTCGCTTGCAAGCGTGAACGGCAGGCCGTTCTTTTCGTGCCAGCTCGAGCTGATGCAGGCGGCCGGGTTTAAAAACTTTTTGTTCCTCGTCGGCCACTGCGGCGATCAGATCGAGGCGGCGTTCGGCGGCGGTGAAAACCGGGGCGTGCGCATCGCCTACAGCCGCGACGGCGAAAGGCTGCTCGGTACGGGCGGCGCGATCGCCCGCGCGCTGCCGCTGCTGGACGAGAGCTTCGTGCTTCTCTATGGGGACTCGTTCCTCGACATCGACTACGACGAGGTGCTGTACCGCTTCTGGCGCGGGCAAAAGCAGGGCTGCGAGGCGCTCATGGCCGTGCTTGAGAACGGCGGGCGGTTTGACCGCAGCAATATCTTGCTCGAGGACGGCGTATTGCGCCTCTACGATAAAAAGAACCCGCTTCCCGCCATGCGGCACATCGACTACGGCGTCGGCGTGTACGAGCGCGCGGTGTTTGCGCGCGAACGGCGCGAGACCTTCGACCTGTCCGACGTGCAGAACGCGCTGTCGAGGGCGGGGAAGCTGGCCCATTGCGAGGTGACGAACCGCTTCTACGAGATCGGCTCGCCGGAGACGCTCGCGGCGTTTTGCGCATATGCCGCGGCGCGCTTCGACCGGCCGAACCGGGCCGTTTTCCTCGACCGCGACGGCGTGCTGAACGAGCTGTGGTGGAACGACGACATCGAACAGCTCGACGCGCCGCTCTCCCCGGAGCGGTTGAAGCTGATCGACGGCGCGGCCGAGGCCGTGCAAATGCTGCGCGATAAGGGCTATCGCGCGTTCGTCGTGACGAATCAGCCCGCGGCCGCAAAAGGCAAGACGACACTCGAGCGGCTGTACGACGTGCGGCTCGCGTTCGTCAAACGCATGCGCGCGCTCGGCGCGGAGTTCGACGGCGTGCTGCTGTGCCCGCATTACCCCGAGCCGCAGGCGCTCACGCGGGAAACGTTCCTTGCGCGGCGCTGTTCCTGCCGCAAGCCCGCGCCGGGCCTCATCCTGCGCGCGGCGCAAACCCATAACCTCGACCTGGCCCGCTCCGTCACGGCGGGGGACTCGCACACGGACGTGCTCGCGGGGAGGGCCGCCGGCACAAAGACCGCGTTCATCGGCGGGCTCAAGTGCGACGCCTGCCATCTGCTGGGTGGATACCGGCCCGACTATACCGCCGCCTCCGCGCTGGAGCTGGCCAAAATGCTGTAAGCCGTAAGGAGACAAAACGGACATGGAACTTGCCGAATACATCGAAAGCTATCTGGAGCAGACCAAGCGCGTGGCCGACGCGGTCGACCGCGCCGAGATTAAAAAGTGCGTCGAGATCCTGCGCGGCGTGCGCGAGGCCGAGGGGCGGCTGTTCATCCTCGGCGTCGGCGGTTCTGCCGCGAACGCCTCGCACGCGGTCAACGATTTCCGCAAGATCGGCTGTATCGAGGCTTACGCGCCGACGGACAATGTGTCCGAGCTGACCGCGCGCACGAACGACGAGGGTTTCGAGACGGTGTTTACGGAGTACCTCAGGACGAGCCGCCTGCGCAAGGGCGACGCGCTGCTCGTGCTCTCCGTCGGCGGCGGCGGCGCGACGACGAGCCGCAACATCGCGGACGCGGTCGCGCTGGCCAAGCAGGTCGGCGCCAAGGTGCTCGCGATCGTCTCGCGCGACGGCGGCGCGGCCAAACAGGCCGCCGACGCGTGCGTGCTGATTCCGGTCGTGGACGGCGCGCGCATCACGCCGCACGCCGAGGGCTGGCAGGGCGTGATCTGGCACCTGATCGTAAACGCGTTGTAAGCGGGTGAAGCGGGCATGAGGACGCGGACGTTAT
>CAZIRB010000070.1:0-12919 GCA_964541695.1 uncultured Oscillospiraceae bacterium | reverse complement strand
AGGGCCTTCGGCCCTTTGGCGGGTGTTTGAGAGGGCCGAAGCCGAGCGCCGCCTGCGGCGGATGAAGCGAGGCACAGGCCCAGTGAGCAAGGAAGCGGAAGGCAGCGGCTTTGGCCGCAACGCACCGCGACCATTGCGAACTGTGGGGAGCCCTCAACGTACCTTCCCGTTCCCCTTATCGTTCCTGCATCAGCTTGAGCAGCTTCTCAGGCCTGGCGGGCAGCGTTTTTACGCGCACGCCGACGGCGTCGTGGATTGCGTTGACGATGGCGGGGGTGATGGGCACGGTCGCGACCTCGGAGATGCCCTTTGCGCCGTAGGGTCCGGCGGGCTCGGGGTCTTCGACGAGCAGGATCTCGTAGTCCGGGGTGTCGGCGATGCCGGGCACGCCGAGGCTCTGGTAGGTGGTCGTGCGGTGGATGCCGCGCTCGACGACGTACTCCTCGCTGAGGGCGTAGCCCTGGCCCATGGAGCAGCTGCCCTCGATCTGGCCCTCGATCTTGACGGGGTTGATGATGCGCCCGACGTCGTGCGCGGCGACGACCTTCAGCACGCGGACCTTGCCGGTTTCGGTGTCAACCTCGACGAGCGCGGCCTGCGTCGTGTAGGCGTAGGCGGGGTAGTTGCGGTACTCCTCGCGCGGCACGGTGCGGCGGCTTTCAACGTCCGCGAGCGCGAACGTGCGCGGCGCGACATAGTTGTACTCGGCGGTCACGTCGGGCGCGCCGGTTTTATGCAGAAGCTCCGCAAGCTCGGCGAGCGTGCCGAGCCGATCGCCCGCAGCGGTAACGAGCGTCCCGTCCGTTAGCTTCATGCCGTCCGCGACGCAGCCCCAGCAGCTGGCAGCGGCCTCGTACAGCTTCGTTAAGAACAGCCGCGAGGCCAGCAGCATCGCGTTGCCGCTGATGAGCGTCTGCCGCTCGCCGACGGCGCCGCCGTGCTTGGGCGTTAAGAGCGTGTCGCCCGTGATGATATGCAGCCTGTCGATCGGCAGCCCCAGCGTTTCCGACGTGATCTGCGCCATGGTCGTGCGGATGCCCTGGCCCATATCGACGGCGGAGACGCGGATAAGCACGGAGCCGTCGGGCTCGAGATGCAAAATTGCGCCCGCGTCGTCGACCTTGCCCTTGCCCGCGCCGACGTTCTTAAACCCGCTTGCCACGCCGACACCGAAGCGCTTCGTACCCTGCGGGTATCTTGCAGCGTATTCCGCCGCCGCTTTTTCGGTCGCCTCCTTGCAGAGACGGATGGTCTCCTTTATGCCGACGCTCGCGCGCAGAATCTCGCCCGACACGGTCTCGTCGCCCGCCACGAGCGCGTTCCGGTACCGGATGTCGAAGCGGTCCATGTTGAGCTTTTCCGCGATCTCGTCGAGCAGCGACTCGATCGAGAATGCCGCCTGGTTGATGCCGAAGCCGCGGAACGCGCTCGCGTTGGCGTTGTTCGTGTGCACGGCCCAGCCCTCGAGGCGCAGATTCTTTACACGGTACGGCCCGCACGAGAAGATACAGGCCTGGTCGATCACGCGCGGGCTGAGGTTCGTGTACGGGCCCGCGTCGGAGAGGAGCTTTGCGTCGACGTAGACAAGCTCGCCCTCGCGGGTGGCGCCGACCTCGTAGTCCATGCGGTACGGATGGCGCTTCGTGCTCACCTGCAGCGACTCGCGGCGGCTCAGCGTGATCTTGACGGGCCGGCGCAGGTTGTACGCGGCTACGGCGAGCAAAAACTCGATCGTCGCGTCGCACTTGCTGCCGAAGCCGCCGCCGAGCGGCGTGAGGACGACGCGGACCTTCTCCGGCGGCAGGCCGAGCACCTCGACAAGCTGCCGCTTCGTCTCAAACGGGAACTGCGTCGGCGCATACAGCGTCAGCATGCCGTCCTCGTCGAAGGTCGCCACGCCCGCCTCGGGCTCGAGGTACGCGTGCTCGACGGCCGGCGTCTCGAAGTGCCCGGACACGTGCACGAACGCCTGCTTCTTGGCCCCCTCGAGGTCGCCGACCTCGTGCACGAGGTGCTTGCACACGTTGCCGTCCGGATGCAAAAGCGGCGCGTTTTCGGCAAGCGCCTCGGCCATGTCCGACACGACGGGCAGCGGCTCGTAGCTCACCTCAACGAGCTTTGCGGCAGCGGCGGCCTCGTCCTCGCTGCTCGCCACCACAAGCGCGACCGCGTCGCCCAAAAAGCGCACCGTATCCGCGCAGAGCACGGGCTGGTCGGGCTTGAGCGAGCCGAACCCGTTGCGGCCCGGCACGTCGCGCGCGGTCAGCACGCGGAGAACGCCCGGCGCGCACTCGGCTGAGGCCGTGTTGATGTTCAATATTTTTGCGTGCGGGTGCGCGGCCCACAGCACCTTGCCGTAGACCATGCCCGGCAGCTCGAGGTCGCAGGCAAACGGCAGCGTGCCCGTCGCTTTCTGGACGCCGTCGATGTCCGGCACCGAGTGCCCGAGACCACTGCCCGCGGGGCTTAGCGGCAGGGCCGCGCCGGAGAGCAGCTTTGCCGCGAGCCGCACCGCGTCGATGATCTTGACGTAGCCGGTGCAGCGGCAGACGTTGTGAGAAAGGCCCTGATCAATGTCCGCGTCGGTCGGGTCGGGGTGCTTGTCGAGCAGCGCCTTGACGGCCATGATCATGCCGGGCGTGCAGAAGCCGCACTGGATCGCGCCCGTGCGCACGAACGCCTCCTGAATCGGGTGCAGCCCTTCCTTGGGCGTGAGCCCCTCGATCGTGAGGACCGTCTTGTCCTCCATCTGCCGAAGCGGCGTGACGCATGAGCGCACCGGCTCGCCGTTGACAAGCACCGTGCAAGCGCCGCAGCCGCCGGTGCCGCAGCCGTTCTTCGCGCCGTTTAGGCAGGCCGTGCCGCGCAAGTATTGCAGCAGCGTCTCCTTTTCATGGATTTCCGCCGTGACGGGGCTGCCGTTGAGAATAAAATGAACCTGTGCCATATTCGGGTCTCCCTCCATTTTTTCGGTTGCCGCAGATTAAAGCCCCTGTCCCGCCGCTCCCTTGACGGTCCGTCCGGGGAAACAAAACGGGAACCTCCGTGTGACCGGAGAGGTTCCCGACTGACCTCGCGCGTTTCCTGTTACGATTGTTTTATAAAGAGCCGCATCGCCTGGTCGATGATCTCCGCCGCCGAGCGCTGGCTGATCGCCCTGGGTAAAAACACCGCCTCGCGCCCCGCGGGGATGCCGATGCGCCGCGCCGTATGCTCCAGCTCCTCCGGGATGAGGAACACGTCGGCGGGCATGGCCGGCATGTCGTGGAACGTGCCGGTGACGTAGCGGTGCGGCGTGGGCGCGGACGCGATGATCTCGCCAAGGAAATAGTTTGCGCACCGCTGATGGTCGGACACGACGCCGAGCACCTTGCTCTCGCCGATCGAGCGCACCGCGCGCACCGCGGCGGGCAGGAGCGTCAGCTCCGCGCCGATGACGGGCGTGCCGCCCCTGACGCGCTCCGTGAGCACGTCGAAGTTTTTGCCGCGCGCAAAGCACACGTACATGGCAGCGTTGGCCTCGTCCGGCAGCTCGTCGCTGAGCAGCTTTTCGACGGGCGCGATCCCCTTGAGGATCCCGCCGACGCGCCGCTGCAGCATCTCGAGGCTGTCCGGGCAGTAGCTTACGACAACGACGGCGTCCTTCACGGCGGATCGTACTCCTTTTTTGCCGCATGCGGGCACCCAACCGACCCGCTTTCCCTATTATACTGTCGGCGCGGGCGTTCTGTCAAACGGTTCGCGCGCATCCAAAATTCCCCGGAATTCCGCGGGATTTGCGTGATCCGTCCGGGGGTTATGCGCGCCGCAATGCGGCGTTTGACCGGCGGTCGATTTGCGGACATGCGCACTTTTCTTCTCCGCTGCCGCAGGATGTTTACAATTCATGCCGTATCGGATTGTCCTTGCCCTGTGATATAATTCATATCAATTATGAGGGGTGCCCGAACGCGGAGTATGATGAAACGACGTTTTCTTGGCCTTTGCCTGGCTTTTTTAGTGTCCGCGGCGTTTTCCGCCTGCTCGGTGGTGACGTTTTCGCAGAATAAGAGCGGCGCGCTCGTGATCTCCGAGGTGGTCTCGAGCAACAAGCGCTCGCTCGTCGACGACGTGATGGGCTCGCCCGACTGGGTGGAGCTCTACAACGGCACGTCCGCGCCCGTCAACCTAAGCGGCTGCGGGCTGTCGGACAATCTGCGCGACCTGCATAAATATACGTTTCCCGACGTCACGATCGAGGCGGGCGGGTATCTGATCGTGTACGCGACGGACGACAGCGCCGCCGGGCAGACGAACGTGTGTTGCACGGGGTTTGGGCTGAGCAAGAGCGGCGATTACCTGTTCCTCACGGACGCGTACTACAACCTTCTGCAGCAGCTCGAGGTCCCGGCTTTGATTACGGACGTGTCGTACGCGCGCACAGGCAACGGCGCGTACGGCTACTGCGCGCAGCCCACGCCGGGACAAGGTAACGCCGGGGACGTCGCGTCCTCGCTTAACGCGCTGTTTCAGAACCAGAGCCTGACGGACCTTTCCGTTACGGAGGTGCTGCCGGCGGCCGCGGGCGGCTATCCGTGGGTCGAGCTCTATAACGGCGGAAACACGCAGCTTCGGCTCGAGAACTTCTACCTCTCCGACACCGAGGCAAATCCCATGCGCTGGCAGCTCCCCGCGGGCACGCTCGAGCCGGGCGGCTACGTGATCGTGTACCTCTCCGGGCTGGACACGAGCGAGGGGGAGTTCCACGCGGACTTCAAGCTCGGCCAGTCCGATACCGCGATCGTGCTCAGCGATTTAACCGGCCGCCGGCTGTCCACGCTGACGTGGGCGCTCGGCATCCCGTCGGGATTGGCCGTCGTGGCCGAGGAGGGCGACAAATACACCGCCTACCCGACGCCGGGCGAACCCAACAGCGACGCGCGCTTTGCTTCGCTCGACATGACGGACATGGACGAAACCGACCCGGTGCGCATCAGCGAGCTTCTGCGCGACAACGACCTCTCCGCCGTCGACGCGGACGGCGACCGGCCGGAGTGGGTCGAGCTGCACAACAATACGGGCGGCGAGCTGCCGCTTTACGGGTACTTCCTTTCCGACGACGAGACCGACCTGTTCAAGTGGGCGTTGCCGCAGGCGACGATCCCGGCAAACGGCTACGTGATCGTGTTCCTGTCCGGCAAGGACCGCGCGGGCGCGGAGCTGCACGCCTCGTTCTCGCTCGGCGACGACGAGGGCGGCATATTCTTAACGAGGCTCGACGGCATGCGCGTCGACCGCATGGAGGCGCCGGCAAGCCTGCCGGGGGACGTGTCGGTCGGCCGCGACGGCGGGGGAAACACGCGCTATTACGCCAAGCCCACGCCGGGCGGCGAAAACGGATACGGGTACGAAACAGCCGACCAGATCGGCTGTTTCAATAAGAACGGCGTGTTCATCAGCGAGGTCGCGGCCGCGCACGGCGTCGGCGCCGCCGCAAACGACTGGATCGAGCTGTATAACGGCGGGGATAAGACGGTCGACCTGTCCGGCTGGTCCCTTTCGGACGACCCGGACGAGCCGGATAAGTTCACGATCGAGAAGCTCTCCATCGAGCCGGGCGGCTACGCCGTCGTCGAAGCCACGACGCGCACCATCCGGCAGAAGGGAGGCGTGGCGGCGTTCGGCATCCCGCCCTCCGGCGAAACGATCGTGCTCACGGATGCAACCGGCGGCCGCGTCGACGCGTTCAGCACCGGCGTGCTGCGCGCGGGGCTTACGTCCGGCCGCGTCGAGAGCGACGACACGGTCGAACGCGTGTTCTTCACAAACCCCACGAAGAACGGGAAGAACGACGCCGACAGCGTGCGCACCGGCTACGCGCCCGAGCCGACGTTTTCCGACGCGCGGCTGTACCACGCCGAAGCGTTTACGGTCACAATCTCCGCCCGCAGCGACGGCGCGGAGATCCGCTATACGACGAACGGGTCTAAGCCCACGTCGCGCTCAAAAAAATACGACGGCCCGATCACGGTCGAAAAGACCACGGTCCTGCGCGCGGTGACGGTTTTCCCGGGCCTTGTCACGAGCGAGGTCGCGACCGCGACGTACCTGTTCGTCGAGCCGCACACGCTGCCGGTGGTCAGCCTCGTCGGCGACGCGGACGACATCAAGACCGTGTATGCGGTGACCGACCGCGAGAAAAAGATCGAACGCGAGGCGTACATCCAGTATTTCGAGAGCGACGGGCGGCTCGGCACGGAGTTTCCTTGCGGCGTCAAGGTCAAGGGCGCGGGCACGCTCGTCTACGCGCAAAAGTCGCTCTCGCTGCATCTGCGCGCGGCCTACGGCCAGAGCAGCGTGCGCTATCCGTTCTACGCAAAGTACGGCTATCCGCTCAAGGAATTTACGACGCTGGCGCTGCGCAACAGCGGCCAGGACAGCACGGAGGCGCGCATCCGCAACTCGTTCTTCTCGCGCGCGGCGCTCGGCATGAACGTCGACGTGCCGATGACGCGGCCGGTCATATTGTACATCAACGGCGTGTACTACGGCGTCTACGACCTTGACGAGGACATGAACAAGGACTTCCTCGTCAACCACTACGGCGCGGACGAGGACGACGTGGACATCGTGCGAAGAAACGCCACGGCGCTGGCCGGTTCGAGCGACAGCTTCCTCGACGCGCGTTCGCTCGCGCTAAACGGCAACACCGCCTCGGACGAGACGTTCGCCAAGCTCTCGGACCGCGTCGACGTGGCGTATTTTACGGACTATTTCATCGCGCAGACCTACTTTGCAAACTCCGACATGTTCAACCAGAAATACTGGCGCGCGCCGGGCGTCTCGATCAAATGGCGGCCGATCTGCTTCGACCAGGACTTTCTGCTCAATTCCTACACGCGCGACATCATGCATAACTTCTTCAGCGAGCGCGGCGTGCCGTCCGCCAACGGGACGCTGACGAATATGGACATCTACGTGGGCTTAAGGCGCAACAAGTCCTGGCGCAAGTTTTGCGCGGAGCGCTACGTGGAGCTGATCGTGACGCAGTTTGCGCCCGAGCGGCTGACCGCGCTGCTTGACGAGATGGCCGCGGAGCTTAGGCCCGAGATGGAGCGGCATATCCGCCGCTGGGGCGCGCCGTCGTCGATGAAAAAGTGGGAGAACAGCGTTGCGGAGCTGCGGCGCGCGCTCGAGAAACGGCCGCAGGTCGCGCTCGAGCAGGTGCGGGATTTCTTCGACCTGTCGAACGACGAATTGCAGGCGCTGGTACAGAAATACGCGGCATAAATAGGCGCGGCTTTTCCCCGACAGCAATCGCGGCATAACGGCCTTCGGCCGCCGAATACACTTCCAGTAACGAGGTGGTTCGGATGGTACCAAGGATGTTTGAAAACCGTTTGGTGTTGTCGGGGAGCATGCAGTCCGCGCCTATGCTGTCGCATACCGCGCGCGGCGCGGAGGTGTTCCGGTTCGATCTTTCGGTGCGGCGCACGAGCGGCACGGCGGACGTTCTGCCGGTGCTGATCCCGCGCGAGCGCCTGCCCGCGGACGTGGGCGAGGGGCTGCCGGTGGTCGTCACGGGGCAGCTGCGCACGCACGCGTTTCTGACCGCGGACAACCGCGAGCGCGTCATGCTCAACGTGTTCGCGCAGACTTTGGCCGTGCCGGAGGAGGAGACGTACGTCAACGAGGTGCATCTCGTCGGCGTCGTGCATAAGCCCCCCGTGTACCGTACGACGCCGCGGCTTCGGGAGATCACGGACCTTCTCATCATGGTGCCGCGCGGCTTCGACAAGAGCGACCGCATACCGGTCATCGCCTGGGGCAAGAACGCGCGCACCTCGCGCGAGCTGCAGACGGGCGACGTCGTGGCCGTTTCCGGCAGGCTCCAGAGCCGCGCGTACAACAAGGTATTGCCGTGCGGCACCGTCGCCGTGCGCATGACCTACGAGGTTTCGGCCGGTACGATCGCGCTGCAATAAATTTCCTTGCCGCGGCGCAGACTAGCCCCTATGGAATATCCCCTGCTCTTTTTGCTCGGCGGCGGGCTCTATGTGGTGCTGGAGCTATTTTGGCGCGGACACACGCACGTCTCGATGGCGCTGGCGGGCGGGGCCTCGCTCGTGCTGCTGTACGGCGTGTTTACGCGGCTGCCGATTACAAGCGTGCTGCTAAGGTGCCTGACTGGCTCGGTCATCATCACGGCGGTCGAGTTCATCACGGGGTACTTCGTCAATATAAGGAAGGGCCTGAACGTCTGGGACTATTCGGGCCTCCGCTTCAACCTCTACGGCCAAATCTCGCTGCAATATTCGCTCCTCTGGGCGGGGCTCACCGCGCCGGCCTCGGTGATCATCGACGTCGTTTACAGTTCCGTGCAGTTGTGATAAAATAAACCGAATATGTATTCGGGTGGTAAATTTGCGGATACTGGGGATTGATCCGGGCTACGCGATACTCGGCTACGGCGTGGTCGAGCGCACCGGGACGCGGCTTGTCGCCATAGACTACGGCGTGGTGGAGACGAGCGCGAAGCTTTCGTTCCCCGAGCGGCTCGAGAAGCTGTACCTCGGCACAAAGCGGCTCATCGAGCTGCATAACCCCGACGAGGCGGTGTTTGAGGAGCTGTTCTTCTACCGCAACACGACGACCGCCATCTCCGTCGGCGCGGGCCGCGGCGTGTCGATCCTCGCCGCCGAGCAGTGCGGGCTGCCGCTGTTTGAGTACACGCCCATGCAGATCAAGCTCTCCGTCGCGGGCGACGGGCACGCGGACAAGCAGGGCGTGCAGCGCATGGTGCGCGCGCTGCTCGGGCTGGCCAAGCCCCCGCAGCCGGACGACGCGGCGGACGCTTTGGCCGCGGCCATCTGCCACGCGAACACCATGGAGGCGGCCAAGGGCGAGTACCGCATCCGCTAGACACGGGAGGAACGATTTTGTACGCATACATCAGCGGCGTCGTGGACGAGGTGCAGGCTTACCGCGCGGTGATCGAGGCCGCGGGCGTGGGCTATGAGCTGTTCGCCAGCGCGATGACGCTTCGTAGGCTCTCCGTAGGCGGGAGCGCGCGGCTGTATACGCATTTGCACCTGGCCGAGGGCGTGATGGCGCTGTACGGCTTCTACGACACGGAGGAGCGCGACATGTTCCGGCGGCTTATCGGGGTGACGCGGGTCGGCCCCAAGCTCGCGCTCGCGGTGCTGTCGGCGCTGACGCCGCAGGACGTGGCCGCCGCGATCGTGACGGACAACGCCGCGGCGTTCGACCGCGTGCCGGGCCTCGGCAGAAAGACCGCGCAGCGCGTACTGCTGGAACTCAAGGAGCGCGTGAACGTTTCCGACATGCTCGGCGCGGGGGCCGCCGCGGAGGACGCGGGCAACATGCGCGCGGAGGCCGTCGCGGCGCTCGTAAACCTAGGGTACGACGGGCTGTCCGCCTCGCGCGCCGTCACGGCGGTCAAGGACGCGGCCAGCGTGGAAGCGCTGATTACGCAGGCTTTAAAGAGCCTGGCGAAACCATAATTTAAAGGGAGCGCATGGAAGAACGCATCGTGATGTCCTCGATGCAGAGCGAGGACATAAAAGCCGAATACAGCCTGCGGCCGCATTTTCTGTCCGAGTACATCGGGCAGCATACGGTCAAGGAGCACATGCGCGTCTACATCGAGGCTGCAAAAAACCGAAGCGAGCCGCTCGACCACGCTTTGCTCTACGGCCCGCCTGGCCTGGGCAAGACGACGCTCGCGGGCATCATCGCCAACGAGATGGGCGTGTCCCTGCGGGTCACCAGCGGCCCCGCGATCTCGCATGCGGGGGACCTGGCCGCGCTGCTTACGAACCTCGCGCCCGGCGACGTGCTGTTCATCGACGAGATCCACAGGCTCAACGCCGCCGTCGAGGAGGTGCTCTACCCCGCGATGGAGGACTTCGCGCTCGACATCATCATCGGCAAGGGCCCGAGTGCGCGCAGCATCCGGCTCGATCTGCCGAAGTTTACGCTCGTCGGCGCGACGACGCGCATGGGGCTGCTCACGTCGCCGCTGCGCGACCGCTTCGGCATCAAGGAGCAGCTCGACATGTACGACGCGGACTCGCTGATGGAGATCATCCGGCGCTCGGCCGGTATCCTCGGCATCCGCATCGACGACGACGGCGCGCGCGAGATCGCGGCGCGGTCCCGCGGCACGCCGAGGATCGCCAACCGGCTCCTTCGCCGCGTGCGCGACTTTGCCGAGGTGCTGGGCGAGGGCGTGATCGACCTGCCCGCCGCGCAGGACGGGCTGACCCGCCTGGCCATCGACGCGCTCGGCCTCGACGCGGTCGACCGCAGGATGCTCGAGACCATGATCACGAAGTTTTCCGGCAGGCCCGCGGGGCTGGACACGATCGCCGCGGCCACGGGCGAGGACGCGACCACGATCGAGGACGTATACGAACCGTACCTGCTGCAGCTCGGCTTCATTGCGCGCACGCCGCGCGGCCGCGTCGTGCTGCCCGCGGGCTACCGGCATATGGGATACCGGGTGCAAAGCGAACAACTCAGACTGGAGGGTTAGCCGGAATGCGGAAAAAGGACCTGATGCGATTGCTCGAGGAACGGCAGGAGCGGGTGAACCTGCTGATGCGCCGCGTCGAAACGATGGAGGAGCTGATCAAGGGCTACCAGACGCGCGAGCAGTCCGTCGTCGACGCGATGGCCGCCGCGCAGGACGCCGCGGACCGGTACCTGGCCGAGTCGCAGAAGCGCGCGGAGGCGATACTGTTGAACGCGGGCCGCGAGGCGGAGGAAACCACGAGGAAGGCGCAGGCCGAGCGGCGCGAGCTGCTCAAAAAGACCGAGGCCGCCGTGGCCGAGTACGAGCGGCAGATCCGCGCGTTCAACGAGGCGCTCGAGGAGAACGCGGCGGAGGCCGTGCGCAGCACGAACCGCTTCGCCGCGGCGCTGCGCAAGCAGAAGCTCCCGCTGTCCGACCTGCCCGACGAGGCGCGCGGCCTTTCCGGCATCGCGCCGGAAGCGCCGGCGGATCTGCCGGAGACTGGCGGCAACCCGGCGGCCCTCATGCGCAATATCTACAAGCTCGAGAACCGCGACCTGCCGGACTTCGACCTGCCGTCGTACACGGAGCTGTCCGACGAGGACGTAGCCGTGCGCATCGGCATCCCGCTGATGCGGGAGGAGCCGGAGCCGCCGCAGGCCGACGCCGCGGAGGAGTCTATTCCCATATACACGGCCGCGGGCGGACCGCCCGAGACGCAGGAACCGCCGGCGGAGACGAGGACCGCGCCGATCCCGCAAGAGCCCGCCGCCGTGCCAACGGTCACGCAGTTTGTGGGCGGGGGAGAACGAAACGAAACCGAGCTGACGCTGGACGATCTGCTCGATGAGATCATACAGGCAGGAGAACGAAGTTAAATGGCTAAGAACCGCAACGAAGAATTTGTCACGGCGATCGCGAAACGGGACGCGGACTTTCCGCAGTGGTACACGGACGTCATATTAAAGACGGACATGGTCGATTACTCGGACGTGCGCGGCTGCATGGTCATCAAGCCCTACGGCTACCGCATGTGGGAGCTGATGCAGCAGAGCATGGACGGACGCTTTAAGAAGACCGGCCACAAGAACGCCTACTTCCCGCTGTTTATACCGGAGAGCCTCCTAAAGAAGGAGGCCGAGCACGTCGAAGGCTTCGCGCCCGAGGTCGCCTGGGTGACCCACGGCGGCGACGAGGAACTGACCGAGCGGCTCTGCGTGCGGCCCACGTCCGAGACGATCATCTGCTCGATGTACAGCCGCTGGATCCAGTCGTACCGCGACCTGCCGCTGCTGCTAAACCAATGGTGCAACGTCGTGCGCTGGGAGAAGACGACGCGCCCGTTTCTGCGCACGAGCGAATTTTTGTGGCAGGAGGGGCACACCGCGCACGCCACGTTCGACGAGGCGCAGGCTGAAACGCTGCAGCAGCTCGAGACCTACCGCGATTTTATGGAGAACGAGCTCGCCATACCGGTGATCCTCGGCCGCAAGAGCGAGAAGGAGAAGTTTGCGGGCGCTTACGCGACCTATACGCTCGAGGCCATGATGCAGGACGGCAAGGCGCTGCAGATGGGCACGAGCCACAACCTCTCGGACCACTTCGCCAAGGCGTACGAGATCCAGTACCTCTCCAAGGAGGGCAAGCTCGAGCACTGCTTTACGACATCCTGGGGCACCTCGACGCGCATGATCGGCGGCATCATCATGGTGCACGGCGACGACCGCGGCCTCGTGCTGCCGCCGCGCGTCGCGCCCGTGCAGGTCGTGATATTGCCGATCGCCATGCACAAGGAAGGCGTGCTCGAAAAAGCGCGCGCGCTTGCCGCGGAGCTCGAGAGCGCCGGCCTTCGGGTCGAGCTCGACGAGCGCGACCAGACCGCGGGCTGGAAGTTCAACGAGTGGGAGATGAAGGGCGTGCCGGTGCGCCTCGAGCTCGGCCCGCGCGACATCGAGGCCGGGCAGGCCACGCTCGTGCGCCGCGACAGCCTGGAGAAGTTCACGCTGCCGCTTGAGGGCCTTGCCGCCGCGCTGAGGGCGCTGCTCGACAGCGTGCACGAGGGCATGTACAATAAGGCGCTCGCGTTCCGCGAGCAGAAGACCGTCGTGGCAAACACGTTCGACGAGCTCGCCGCGGGCGTGCAGAGCGGCTTTGCCCTCGCGCACTGGTGCGGCGAGCGCGGCTGTGAGGACGTGATCAAGGAAAAGACCGGCGCGACCGCGCGCTGCATGCCGCTCGGCAAGTCCGAGCCGGACCACGGCGCCGTCTGCACGCATTGCGGCAAACAGGCGGTCACGAAGATGTATTTCGCCAAGGCGTATTGAGGTAGGGTACGTTGGAGGCTCCGCCTCCAAGCCACCGCCAAAGGGCCGAGGGCCCTTTGGAAACCCGATTTGTTCGTCG
>CAZIRB010000069.1:6384-12968 GCA_964541695.1 uncultured Oscillospiraceae bacterium | reverse complement strand
TTAAGCCAAAGTCCGCCATGTCCGGCGCGGCCGTGGACGTGGGCATGATCTTCGAGAACGCGGTGCCGATGTCGGCCACGTTCCCCGAGATGATACCAACGCCCTGGTTGAGCACGAAGAAGCCGATGGCCGTCATGGCCGTGCCGCGGATAATTTCGGAAAACGACTTCTTCTGCAGGATCAGGCCGATGCACGCGATCAACGCAAGGAAGATCGCGCCCTGGCCGAAGATCTGGGTGACAATGAAATCCAACACCTTCATGAAATATTACCTCCGCTATTTTTTGATCGACTCAAAATAGGAAAGAACTTTCGATTCGAGCTCGGCGGCGTTCATAAAGTTTTTCACCGACACGACGGGAACCTTCGCGCGGTCCTGGATGCGCTCCGCCAAATCCTCGGAGATGAAGATTGCGTCGCACGGCGTCGAGCAGCAGGTGCCCACGTCGCCGCAGAACACCCGGGCCTCGAGCCCGTGCTTTTCGAGGAGCTCCTCGATTTTCATGCGAAGGAACAGCGAGGAGCCGCAGCCGAATCCGCAGACCGCCTGGATTTTGTGTTCGCCCATTTTTTCCACCATCCATCCGTTATTTATATAAAGCGCAAACACGCTTTATATCTGACAGCTATGACAGATAAACCGACGATAGTCCGTAATCAAGCAAATTGTGTTGGTATCAGGCGTTCATGATGGCGTAGAGTTCGTCGGCCGTTTTTGCGGCGGCAAGCTTTTCCACGACGCCTTCCCCGGCGAGCACTAGGGCGGCGCGGCGCATGGAAGCAAGATGGGATTTCGAGTCGAGACAGGACAGGCAGAGCAAAACGGAAATCGGGTCGTTCTCCGAGCCGAAGTTGACCGGAGACGCCAGATTGATCAAGGCGATGTCGTTTTTTAGGATGAACTTGCCCGGCGCGGCGTGCGCGATCGCAAGCCCCGGCATGATCGCCATATACGGCCCGAGCTCGACGACGGCCGCGACCATGGCGTCGATATACGCCGGCTCGATGCTGCCGGCCTCGAGCAGCACGGACCCGGCGGCGCGCACGGCGTCCTGCCAACTCTCGGCCCGCATGCAAGCGCGCAGGTTGCTTTTTGCAATCACTTCATCCCGCATGTACTGGTATTTTATCACAACGTCATAGGAACCGCAAGTTGAAAAGACCGCGCGATTCGACTATAATATGTGGTAATATCGCCCACAGGACGGAACAATGATCCGCGCAGTATTCTTAGACATCGACGGCACGCTCGTCAGCTTAAAAACGCACCGCGCCGACCCGCGCGACATCGCGGCGCTCGTTGCCGCGCGCAAAAACGGCGTCAAGCTCTTCGTCGCCACGGGGCGGCATGTCGGCGTGCCGGAGGAGGGCTACGTCCTCGAGGGGCTGTTCCATCACTTCGACGGCTTCGTCTGCCTGACCGGGCAGTACTGCTATCTGGCCGACGGCACTCTCGTTCGCAAGGTCCCGATCTCGCGGCACGATTTAACCGTCGCGCTCGACATGGTGCGGCGCGGGCACGCGTGCACGTTCAACAACGGCCGGGAGCTGCGCATCACGCACGTCGACGACGTGGTGCGCGCGTTCAACGCGAAGATCGCGCTGCCCATCCCTCCCGTCGGCGCGCTCGATCCCGCGCGCGAGACGCTCTCGGCCACGTTCTACATGGACGCCCGCACGGAGCACGAGCTGCTTTTGCCGCGGCTAGCCGACAGCGACACCGTGAGCTGGACGGACGGCATCGTGGACATCGTCCCGCGCGGCGGCGGCAAGCAGCACGGCATACAGGCCATGGCGGATTATTTCGGCATCCCGATCGGCGAGGTTATGGCCGTCGGCGACGGGAACAACGACCTCTCGATGATCGAGTACGCGGGCGTAGGCGTGGCGATGGGCGGCTCGCCGCAGCACGTCAAGGACGCGGCGGACTTTGTAACGCTTCCCTGCGAGGACGCGGGAATTCGCGCGGCATTTCGGCAGTATGCCGTCATTTGACGCCGGAACCGGCGGCCGCAGCTTGAGCGGCGCGCCGCTCGCCGGGCCGTAAAACCCCCGGCGGCTGCACACCATAGTAAGGACGCATGACGCGGCGATCCCCGCCGCACATTCATCAAACATAAGGAAGGCGACCGATGTACACAAAACAGGCGACCATCGTCAACGAGACCGGGCTGCACGCGCGCCCCGCCTCCGATTTCTGCCGAAAGGCCAAGTGCTTTCAATCCGCCATCACGGTCAAAAACCCCGATTCCGGCGCGCCGGCGGTCAACGCCAAGTCCGTCGTGATGGTGCTCACGCTCGGCGCGGGCAAGGGCGCGCGCGTCGAGATCTCGGCGCAGGGCGACGACGAGCAGGAGGCCGTGGACGCGCTCGCCGCGTTCATCGATTCCGGGCTCGGGGAATAGCAGGCCCGCGATCCCAATCGGGCGGCGCAGGCGGGGCGGGATCGTCCCGTCGGGGGGCGGCTATGCCGTAATCCCGCGGCGCGGGCCGCGCAAGGGGGCGCGGCATGCTCTCCGTACCGCGTGGGCAGGACGGGATCGCCCCGCCGCGGCTGGTCGCGCTTCGATCCAACTCCGGCGCTCGTTATGCGGGAGGCGCGGAGCACCTCCTTTGTATGGCGCAGTGCGCGGCCATGTATCCGCACCGACGCAAGCGGGCGGACGCTTTGCAGCGCCCGCCCCGGACTTTGCCCGGGAAACGTCCTCGGGCGTTTTTTCTGTTTGCCCTCGTCAGCATCCGCGATACGCCGCCAACGTCCGCAGCTCAGCGGCCGCGGCCGAATGAACGGCCGTCCGGTCCGGTTCGACGGCGCGGGACGTTCCTCGCCCGCACGCACGCGGCGAAGGCCTCAATCAAGTTCGCCCGCCCCATTTCACGCGGTTTCCCGCCCCCCGCGCCGCGGCGCGTTACGACGCCTCCGGCGCGTTCAGGCGCGGCTTCAGCCTGCGGATCAAGAGGAACGCGAGCAGCATCTTGGCAATGTCCGGCACGATGAACGGAAACACGCACCAGCTCAATACGGCGGCGAGCGTCACCGGCCCCGTCGTGCGCAGATAGACGAGCAAAAACCACGCTGTGCCGAACGCGTAGCAGATAACAAGGCCCGCGGCCATGCCCAAAAGCAGCGCGAGCGCGCCGTCGCCGGCCAGGCGGGAAACGCCCCACATCGCGAGCGCCGTGCCGGCAAAACCGATCAGGTAGCCGCCCGTAGCGCCCACCAGCACGCCGATGCCGCCGCGGAAGCCCGAGAACACCGGCAATCCCACCGCGCCGAGCAGCAGATACACGAGCACCGCGAGCGTGCCGTTCTTTCCGCCGAGCACGCCCGCGGCCAGAAACACCGCGAACGCCTGCAGCGTGAACGGCACCGTCGCCGGTACGGACAGCCACGCGCAGATCGCAATCAGCGCCGCAAACAGCGCGATTTGCGTCATGTCCCGCGCTTTTATCATTCGTTCATTCCTCCCGGGCAGCGCAAATTGCCGCGCCCCGCGGCCGCCGCACGCATGTTCGCAGCCGCGCAAATTTTTCGGCGTCGCCTAAAAAACGGTCAAACCGGCGGGCTCCCCCGCGCGCGGCGGGCGCTTTCCCTATGATACCAGATATTTTGCGCATGCGCGAGCCGCGTAAACAGAAACGTTTGCTTTACAAACCGAAACCTTTGTGCTATTCTGTATCGGTATTGTTGATGCTACGAGTGGGCAAAAAGGCCCGAAACGATATTTTCACAATCGAAAATCCCGTTGTTTGTCGCATTTATGATACGCCCAGGCAAGAATTGAGACTTGCCGTACGGCACGGAGCGTTCCGGCTCCGTCGTATCGATAATGAACAAGCTGCGGGGGAAACGTCAAAAAGACGATGCCCCAATTTTCCGGCATGGTCTTATTTTTATGGAAATTCGGAACAGAAAGAAAGGAACCATGAACTACCAGCAACTTCTCTCCGCGTCGATGCGGACGACGCTCAAAACGCTCGGCTACGAAACGCCGACGCCTATCCAGGAGCAGAGCCTCGAGCTGCTGCTCGGCGGCCGGGACCTCATCGGCATCGCGCAGACCGGCACCGGCAAGACCGCGGCGTTTGCGGTGCCGATCGTCGAACGCATCGACCTTGCCGAAAAAGCGGTGCAGGCGCTCGTGCTCTGCCCCACGCGCGAGCTCGCGCTGCAGACCACGGACGTGTTCCGCAAGCTCTCGGCCGGCAAAAAGCTGCGCACCGTCAGCATCTACGGCGGCCAGTCGCAGAACGTGCAGATTCAGGCGCTGCGCGCGGGCGCGCAGATCGTCGTCGGCACGCCGGGCCGCGTCAAGGACCTCCTCGGCCAGGGCGTGCTTTCCTTTGGCAAGGTGCGCTTCGTCGTGCTCGACGAGGCGGACGAGATGCTCGACTACGGCTTTTTGCCGGACATGAAGGCCATTCTCGCGCACGTGACCGCCGAACACCAGACGATGCTGTTCTCCGCCACGATGGGCGCGGACATCGCCGCCGTGGCCAAGCGCTACTTGCACAACTACGCGACGATCGAGGTCGGCGAGCGCAACGAACCGGTCGAAACCGTGCGCCAGCTCGCCGTACACACGGTCGAGGAGCGCAAGCTCGACACCGTGGGCTACCTCATGAAGCAGTCCGCGCCGCGATTGACGCTGATATTCTGCAACACGCGCCACCGCGTCAAGTCCGTGACCAAGAAGCTCAACGCCGCGGGCCTTGTGAGCGTCTGTCTGCACGGGGACCTGACGCAGAGCCAGCGCGACACGATCATGCGGTCGTTCCGCGCGGGCAAGACGCCGGTGCTCGTCGCCACGGACGTGGCTGCGCGCGGCATCGACGTGGACAACATCGACCTCGTCATCAACTACGACGTGCCCGATAAGCCGGAATATTACATCCACCGCATCGGCCGCACGGGCCGCGCGGGCCGCTCCGGCTTTGCGTGCACGCTCGTCAGCGAAAAGGACGCGCCGCGGCTGAACAACATCCGCCGCCAGTACAACGTGCTGCTGGCGTAGGCCGGAAGGTACGCATTACAGGATACCGCCCGCCATCCGGCGGGCGGTATTTTTATCCGGCATGGTCAACAGTTGCGACGTGCCGCCGGTCCCGCGCACGGCTGCGAATGTGAAGGCGTGGCCGGACAGAAGTTGCGGAAAAACGGAGGAAACCGTTGGAGGCTTGCCTCCAAACCTTCAATTCTGCAGGGGCGCTGCCCCTGCACCCCGTCAAAGGGGCCGTAGCTGAGCGCCGCCTGTGGCGGATAAAGCGAAGCGCAGGCCCAGTAAGCAAGGGAGCACAGGCCCAAAGGGGCGTGTGCGACCATTGCGAACTGTGGGGGACCCTTTGGAAACCCAAGGAATGGGGAAGGGCGTAAACCGCGTGCCCGGCAGAACGGGTTCCCAAAGGGCCAACGGCCCTTTGGCGGTGGAGCCGAAGCTGAGCGCCGCCTGTGGCGGATGAAGCGAAGGCCCAGCGAGCAAGGGAGCGGGAGGCGGCGGACGAAGGCCGCAACGCACCGCGGCCATTGCGAACTGTGGGATTGGGGGCGGCGCCTCCAACGTTCTTTTCCGTTTCTTCGTTCCCTTACGCGTCCCCTGCCCGCTTCATCTCGTGCTCCGAAAAGAACCTATCGGTACATGACCAGCTCCGCGGCCGCCTTCCTCTGCGGCATGTCGGGCGCTTCGGCGGGATGGCCGATCGCGATGAGCGCGGCAACCTTCCGGCCTGCGGGCAGGCCGACGATTCCGGCCACGGCGTCCTCGTCGAACACGCCCATGATCACCGTGCCCAGGCCCATGTCGTAGGCGGCGAGGCAGAACGTCTGCGCCGCGAGCCCGGCGTCGAACATCTCCCAGCGGTCGCCCTTGCTTGTGGCAAACGATCCGTCGGCGGCGTAGCCGGTCAGGCCGGTAACGATGTTGACGAGCACCAAGGCGGGCGCGCCGCGTACGATGGCGGCGTTGTACTTGCGCCCCATCATGCACTCGGCCGCGATCCGCTCCTTCAGCGCGGGGTCCTCGATCACCAGATACCGCGCGATCTGGTGGTTCTTCCACGACGGCGCGTACGACGCCGCCTGCACGGCGCGCTCGATTTTTTCGTGTGCAACCGGCTCGCCTGTAAACTGCCGCACGCTCCTTCTGCCGCGGACACAGTCCAGAAATTCCATGCGTTCCCCTCCCCGCCGTAAAATGTTCGGTACTCAGCTTAAAGCCCGCGCCGCCATGCGCCGCGGGACCAAGTCGCGCGCGCCGGGCCGCAGTGCGGCTTGCGGCTTTATTGTATCATTGCGGCCGCCGCGGGACAACGGCCGCTCCCCCGTGCGAATCCGCATTTTACCGCGATTTTTGCCGCGTCATAGGTCCTTGACCAGCTCGAATACGCGAAAACCCGAGTCCACCGTGGTCCGGATCAGCGCGGGCAGGTTCCACAGCTCGCCATGCGCGGGCCTGCTCGCGACGGTCGTGCCGCCCGGCTCCGCGCCGGGAACGATGACGTCGTAGGTTTCCATCCGCTGCTTTCTCCTTTCCTTTTGGCGGGGTGCAGGGGCTAAGCTCCTGCAAAAAGAATACGTCGAGGGCTCC
>CAZIRB010000069.1:903-6284 GCA_964541695.1 uncultured Oscillospiraceae bacterium | reverse complement strand
CCGCTTCTTTTTTTAAAGAAAAGAAGCAAAAGATACGATAGGCGTCCGATCAAACATATGTAGAACAGAATGGGGTTCCAAAGGGGTTTCCCCCTTTGGCGGGGTTCAGGGGCTGAGCCCTTGCAAGGAAAAACGCCGAGCGCTCCCGCTTCGCGGCCACAGCAACCAAGAAACCGCCAACCCAAAGCGGTGCGCGCGGCTATCGCGAACCGCGGCGCTTCGTCCCTTTGCCGCAGCCGCTCACCCCTGCCGTTTCAGCGCCAGCCAGGGCTTGATCCGCTTGTTCCGGGCGCCCGGCAGCAGCTCCACGACGCAGTAGCCGACGCGCTCACCCGCGCGGCTGACCACCTCGGCCAGAAGCTCGAAGAAGAACACGTTGAACTGTCCGTCCGCCAGCGGCCGCACCAGGTATTCTTCCTCCTTGACGCCCGGAATGCGGACCCGCCAGCCGCAGGAGAACCGGTATTTCGTACGCGGCTCCGTGTAGTAGCCAAGCGGCTCGATTTGGTAATCCGTCACGCGCCGATAGGTCCCGTCCTCTTTTATATATGTGCCGTCGGCGTAGCCCGTCCGCGGGAACGAGAACAGCATCAGCTCCTCATCGTCGAAGAACCGGAACGAGAACCACTCCCAGTTCGTCAGCGGGTTCGTCAGCCGGCACGTGCCGCCCTGCCGGTCGAACCAGGCCTTCCCCGCGACGGGCAGCGCATTGCCGTCCAGTTCCAGAACGCCGTCGGCGCTGAGGTTCGTCAGCGAATAATAATAGGTAACCTCCTTTGGATCGTCCGGAATGCCCATGCGCAGCATGCCGTCCTCGCAGTGCCAGACGGGAGCCTTCTGCGCGCGCATGCGCAGGTTCAGCGTATATTCCTTTGCGCGCATGGACAGCTCCATGCCGCCGAAGCTGCTGTTTTGGTCCGGCGAATACCGGATTTGCGCCAGTTCGCCGAACGACGTCCCGGCAAGGCCGCTCTCGATGTTTTTCCCAAAAAAGGCCTGGTGCTGCGCGTAGTAATGCTTCTTTTGCCCGATGTCCGTCAGCGCGGTCAGCAGCATGTGGAACGGCACGCCCGTCAGCCGGATCCTGGCCAGCGTAAACTGGAACGAGTACAGGTTTTGCGCCGCGTCCGAAAGGTACCCCGTGGAATACCACCACTCACTGCAGGCTTTGTGCGTCAAAAACTCGTCCTCAAACGTTCCGTGCGGTACGCCCGTGCCGCCGATGTACGCGATATTGCCCATTCCCCTTTCCCTCCTTATTGTCTGATACGCGGCCCGCGCCGCTATTTTCCGTCGATCCGCCCGGTCCGCCGCAGCCAATCGACCGTGTCCGCGATCGACTCGGCAAGCGGCCGGCAGCAAAACCCAAGCTCCCGTTCCGCCTTATCCGCGCAGTAGTCGTTGTTGCGGCGAAGGTTATAGACGGTGTACGGGCTGAACCACGCCGGCCGGTTCGTCAGCTTGCCGTACAGCGCGCCGGCGCCGGCAAACGGGCGCACGAGCGCGAGCGGGACCGAGAACAGATACGGCTTTACGCCCGCCTCGGCGCAGATGACGCGCATCAGCTCGTCGAACGTATGGCAGCGGCTGGCCATGATGTAGCCCTCGCCGCTTTTCCCGCGCTCGGCGCAGGCGAGGATGCCGGCGGCCAGGTCGCGCGCGTCCACCGAGTTGAACGTACCGCCGATCGAGATCCGCAGCCGCCCCTCGGCCACCATCCTGATGCAGCTCGTGATCAGGCCGAAGCCTAAGTCGTTCGGCCCGAATATGCCGCTCGGATACACGACCGACGCGTCCAGCCCGCTTTCGCGCGCGGCGCGCAGCACGAGGTCGGTGGCCATGGCCTTGGTCTTGGCGTAATGGCCGACCACGCGGCCGGGATCGTGCGTCTCGATCTCGCGGATGCTCTGCCCGCGCGGCGGCTCCGGAATCGCGCCCGTCGAGCTGATATAGACGAGCTTTTTCGTGCCGTGCCGCAGGCACCGGTCGACGATGTTTTGCGTGCCGTCTACGTTGACCGCGCGCACCTTCTCGTTCGGCCGCGGATCGAGCGTCACGATGCTCGCGGCGTGGATTACGACGCGCTCGCAGCCCGCGGGGACCGCAAAGAACCGGTCGAGCGCCGCCGCGTCGAGGATATCGCCCTCGACGATCTGGGCGCCCGGCGGCATGTTCCGGACCGCGGGGTCGTTCGGCAGCACCAGCGCGCGGACGCGCTCACCGCGGTCAAGGAGCTGCAAAAGAATGTTCCCGCCCAGGAGTCCGGCCGCGCCGGTCAGCAGATAGTGCGTTTCGCCCATAATCACGCTTTCAGTTACACAGTTGTATAAGTTTTAAGAGTATTATATATATCGGCGGGAAAAATCAACGAAAACGGCGGCCGGCCGATCATCTTACACAAAGCGGGGGAAGTGCGTAATGTTCAAGGTTCAGACGAACAAGGTGGCCGTCGGCTCGCAAAAGCGCATCGCCGCCGCGTTTTTGGATTTGATACAGGCGTCCGCGTACGAGGACATCTCCGTGACGGACATCTGCCGGCGCGCGGACGTCGTTAGAAAGACGTTCTACAACAACTTTCAGTCCAAGGACGACGTGGTGCGCTATCTGATCGACGACATCTTTTATCGGATGGAGTCCAGCATGGACCTTGCGCGCATGCGCTTAAGCGAGGTCCTTCTCGGCGCGTTCCGCTTCGTCATCGATAACCGCGAGGCGCTGCTGCTGTTCTACCACCGGGGTCTTTTGCGTTTTGCGCACAGGAGCATCGCGGACTACATCACAAAGAGCCACATCCCCGCCGGCTTAAACGGCGCGGCCGTCGACGCGCGCGCGTATCCGTACATCGCCGCGCAGATCTCGGCCGTGCTGATCAGCGTCATCGAGACCTGGATCGAAAACGGCTTTGCGGAGCCGGTCGAGTTCCTCGCGGAGCTGACCGAGACGCTCATGTATAAGCCCGCGGCCCGTTCCGAACGCGATCGGACGCCGGTCAAGGACGGCGGCTGACGCGCGCGCTCCGGCGCGGCGCGATTTTTTCTCTTGACACAGCGGGTAGTTATGCGTATCGTGGTTTTGCGCAATAGATTGTTGAAACTCCATATACAGAAAGGCAGCTTCATGTCCGTCTGCAATACTTCCAAAGAGGGCGAGCGCGCACCGCGCGCAGATCGTTTGCTATATGTAATATTGGTACGGCCGGGCCGCGGAGGCGCCGCATGAAGAGCGCCGCGTACCGCGACCTGTTTTCCGGCAACATCGACGTTTCCTTGCGGACCGCGGCGAACATCGTGTCCGCCTACCCCGCCTCCGCCGCCGCGCTGCTTGCGGTCGGCCGCGAGCTGGCGAGCGCGAGGGACCGGCGGCTCCGGCACGCCGCGGAAGGCGTCGAGGTCCCCGCGATGCTGATCGTCAGCACGACCGACGCGTGCAACCTGTCCTGCGCGGGCTGCTACGCCTGCGCGCGCGATAAACGGCCGGACAACGCCCTGCCGGACGGGCGGATTGCCGAGATACTGGACGAAGCGTCCGCGCTGGGCGTCGGCGTCGTCATGCTGGCGGGCGGCGAGCCGCTGCTCTCGCACGGCTGGCTGGACGCGATGGGCCGCCACGATGAGATGCTCGGCATCGTGTTCACCAACGGCACGCTGTTCGACGCGCGGCGCCGCGCGTGGTTTGCCGATCATCGGCACATGATCCCCGTTTTCAGCATCGAGGGCGACGAGCGGCAAACGGACGCGCGCCGCGGCGCGGGCGTGTACGCCAAGGCCGCCGGAGCCATGCGCAGCTTATCCGACGGCAGCGTCCCGTTCGGCGTCTCGATCACGGTCACGAACCGGAACCTCGACGGCGTGCTGGACGAGGCGTTTGCCGCGGAATATTTGCAGAAGGGCTGCCGGCTGTTCTTCTTTGTGGAGTACGTGCCGGTCGAGCGCGGCAGCGAACCGATGGCGCTTTCGGCGGACGGCAAGCGGCAGCTCAACGACCGCGCGGCCAGGCTCGCCGCAAAGTACCCCGCGCTGTTCATCCCTTTCCCCGGCGACGAGGAGGAATACGGCGGCTGCCTGGCCGCCGGGCGCGGCTTTGTGCACGTCAGCGCCGGCGGCGATGTGGAGCCCTGCCCCTTCGCCCCGTTCTCGGACACGAACCTGGCCGATACTTCGCTTCGGGACGCGCTGGCCTCAAGCTTTCTCGCCAAGGTCCGGCAGAACCACCGCCTGCTCAAGGAGGGCGACGGCGGCTGCGCGCTCTGGCACAACCGCGGCTGGCTTTCGGACCTGCTGCGGGAGGACTGACCGGCCGTGCGGGTCACGCTGTCCATGATACGGCCGGAACTGCGCGCGGCGGGCGCGGTCATCCGCTTCTTTCTGCCCGTCTTCACGCGGCGCACGTTCCGCCTGGCCGGAGTGTTGGTCCGGTTTATCAAGGGACGATGCCGCAGCCGGCTACGGTACGAGCAGCGGTATATCCCGCGCGCAAACGGGAGCGCGCTGCGGCTCTGCGTCTATTCGCCGCTTTCGCCGCGGCCGGACGTGCCGGGACTTTTGTGGCTGCACAGCGGCGGCTATGCGCTGGGCGCGCCGGAACAGGAAGAGCGGCTGATCCGGCGCTTCATCGAGGCCGGCGGCTGCGTGGTCGTCGCGCCCGACTACCGGCTCTCGACGGACGCGCCCTACCCCGCCGCGCTCGAGGACGGTTACGCCGCGCTGCTTTGGCTGAAAGCGCACGGCGGCGAATACGGCGTGCGCGCCGACCAGCTCATGGTCGGCGGCGCCAGCGCGGGCGGCGGCCTGACCGCGGCGGTCGCGCTGTACGCGCGCGATCACGGCGAGGCGGCCGTCGCCTTCCAAATGCCCCTGTACCCCATGCTCGACGACCGCATGCGGACCGCGTCCATGGCGGGTAACGACGCGCCGGCCTGGAACGCGCGCTCGAACGACGCGGCCTGGCGGCTATACCTGGGGCCTCTGTTCGGCGGCGCGCAGGTACCCGCCTACGCCGCGCCTGCCAGGGCGGAGGATCTTGCCGGGCTTCCGCCCGCATGCTCGTTCGTCGGCGGCGTCGACCCGTTCCGCGACGAGACGGTCGCCTATTTTGACCGGCTGCGGGAATGCGGTACGGCGGCCGAAGTCCGCGTGTTCGACGGCTGCTTCCATGGGTTCGACGTCATATGCCCGCGTTCGCGCGCCGCGCGCGAAGCGGTCGGTTTTTTGCTGGACCGCTTCCGATACGCCGCGGGGCATTGTTTTGCGCAGCAGCCGCCCGGGTAGACGGGGGTTGCGCAGGAACGGAAGCTGCGGGGGCCGGTCCGAAAGGACCGGCCCCCCCCCCCCCCCAAACCCGAGTGTTTTTTGGGTTTGGATTTTTTAAAGCGGAAAATTAGA
>CAZIRB010000069.1:0-893 GCA_964541695.1 uncultured Oscillospiraceae bacterium | reverse complement strand
TTTTTTTTTGGTGTGTGGGGCGGGGGGTTTGGGGGTGGGGGTTTTTCGTGGTTTGGGGGGGGGGCGTCTTCTTCGTGGGCCCCCCCCCGCCTGCCAAAGCCGCTTTGCTTTTTGCGATTTGCATTTTTAACAGCGAAACTGTCAAAACATCGCCAACTCTATTTGCCCGCCAGATACCCCGACGCAATCGAGCAGAGCGCCTGAACGCCGACGGTCAATATGTCGTCGTTGAAGACGTACGACGGCGAATGGATGGGAACGACGGGCTCGCCCGCCCTGTCGTTCCCGATGAACAGGAACAGCCCGGGAATTTGCTCCTGAAACAGGGAGAACTCCTCGCAGCCCATGTCGGGAATGCAAACGTCCGACACGCTGCCGGCGCCGAGCGCCCCCTCGATCCATCGGGCGGCCATGGCGGCCAGCTGCGGGTCGTTGTACGCGGGCGGCATCACCCGTTCATAGGTCAGGCGATACGACGCGCGGGCGGCGCGGGTCACATGATCGGCAACCTCCTCTATGCGGCGCCGGATGAAGCCGCGCACCGCGTTGTCAAAGGCGCGCACGGTTCCCTCCATCGTCACGCGCCCGGAAATCACGTTGACGGCGGTGCCGCCGTTGATTTTCCCGATGGAGAGGACGGCCGGCTTGAGCGGGCTGATTTCGCGGCTGATAATCCTCTGCAGGGCCGTTATTACGTCCGCCGCGACGGGAATCGGGTCGACCGCGAGGTCCGGCCAGGCGCCGTGCCCGGGCGTGCCGAGAATCTCGAGCATAAACAGATCGCTGGAAGCCAGCACGGGCCCCGGCGCCACGACGAGCTTCCCCTGCGGATAGCCGTGCCAGTTGTGCGGGGTCACGATGATATCGACATCGGGATTTTTCAGGCAGCCGGC
>CAZIRB010000068.1:3701-12996 GCA_964541695.1 uncultured Oscillospiraceae bacterium | reverse complement strand
TCCCGTACCCCCGTACTCCCGTCCCCCCGTTCCCTTTTTCCGTCTCGCCCCCGCCTCCGTTGTCCCGCTTATCGGAATGTGATAAAATAAGATGCATTTTGTGCGGGGGGACGGACGATGGGAAAGCGCATCGATCAAAAGGAGCGCGAGATCGGCAGGCAGCGCATCTGGCCGACGATCGCGGCCAACCTGATCATACTCGTCGTTCTGACGCTCTGCGTTCTGTTCGGCATTCTTTTCTGGATCGGAAACGAAATACAGGAGCGCCTGACGGGCGCGCGCGACGCCGCGCGGCAATGTGCGCTGGCGGTCGACGCGCGGCTTGCCGCAGGCGGCCGGGACGCGGAACGGTACGCCGAAGCGATCGCGGACGGATACTACGACGCCAACACCAGCCGCAGCCTGTACGACCAACTGCTCTTGCTCAAATCGATCGGCGGCTACGCCGACGTGGGCGTGATCGAAAAAAGCGGCCTCGTCACGAGCACGGACTCGACGCTGCGCGGCGAAGCGGCCGCCGATCTGTACCGCGACGCGCTCGCTGGCGCGGGCGGCGCGCATGCCGTCGCGACGGAATCGGAAAGCGGCGTCGTGTTCGCCGCACCGGTCCGCACATCGACCGGCGTTTCGGGCGCGCTGTACGCCGCGGACTTTGCCGGCCTCGACCTCGGCGCGGCCGCGCGGGCGCTCGCGCCGGAATCGTCGGCGTTCTGCATATTGGACGCGGAGGACCGGGTCGTCAGCTATCTGGGCGGCGCCCCCGCGTCGTTCGACTACGCGAAGGTGGCGGCGAGCGGGCTGCTGTTCCCGCCCGAGCGCGAGCCGCGGCCGCTCGACCTGCTCCGCGCGGGCGCGTTTCCGCACCCGTTCTCCTCGCTCGTCAGCGCCTCGGTCAATGTCGACGCGTGGTTCGAGACGCCGCTGACCGTCAACGGCTGGCGCGCAGTCGGCTGCGTTCCGCTGCGATTCGACCGGTTCCTGCTGCGCCAGGTGCCCGCGCTGCTGTTCGCCGCGCTCGTTGCCATCGGCCTGCCGCTGTTTTTTATGGTGCGCTCCGCCGTGCTGCAGGTCCGCAGCAACCGCATCGTGACGGAGGCGCTGCTGTTCGACCCGATCACGGGCGGCAATAACTTCACGCACTTTAAACAGCAGGCCGAGCGCCTGTTCAAAAAACGGCGGCATCTCGGCAGCACGCTCGCGCTGGCGGTCATCGACGTCAACCGGTTCCGCGCGTTTTCCGACGTCCACGGGTACGCCGAGGGCGAGCTGCTGCTCGTACGCATATTCAATTCGCTCAAGAAAAACCTGCGCTCCGGCGAGCTGCTCACGCGGTTTTCCGTGGATCAGTTCTCGCTGCTGCTCATACTCGAGCCCGAGGAGGAGCCGACCGCGCGCGTCGAGCGCATGACGCGCGGCCTATCTCGCCTATATCCGAGCGAGCGCATCACGTGCTCGGCCGGCGTATACGTCGTGACCGACCGCGGGATGAGCGTCGATCGCATGAACAGCCTGGCCACCGTCGCCAAGGACAACGCCAAGCAGGCCGGCGCCGGCAGTGTGCTGCTGTTCGATAATACGATGCGCGACCGCCTCGTTTCCGAGCAGCAGATGACCGCATCCATGGAGCGCGCGCTCAAGCGCGGCGAGTTCGTGCTGTACCTGCAGCCCAAATACAGCGTACAGGATCGCATCCTGTGCGGCGCGGAAGCGCTCGTGCGCTGGGTCAGCCCGGAGCGCGGCTTTACGATGCCGGGCGAGTTCATCGAGCTGTTTGAAAAGAACGGCTTCATCACAAGGCTCGACGATTACGTGCTGACCGCCGTCTGCCGCCTGCAGCGCCGGTGGATCAACGAGGGACGCACGCCCGTACCCGTCTCCGTCAATCTCTCGCGCCGCAACTTTTCCGACCCGGGCATCGTCCAGCGCATCTGCGCAATCGTCGACGGCGCCGGCGTGCCGCACGAGTACATCGAGTTCGAGCTGACCGAGAGCGCGTTCTTCGAGGACACGCACGCGCTGCTCGGCACGATGCACAAGCTTTGCAAAAAGGGTTTCGCCATCTCGATGGACGACTTCGGCAGCGGCTATTCGGCGCTCAACTCGCTCAAGGATCTGCCGCTCGATGTCGTCAAGCTCGACCGGCAGTTCTTCACCGCCAGCAACGCCGAGCGTGGACGCACCGTGATCCGCGATACGATCCGCCTCGTCAAGGACCTCGGCATGTCGGTTGTCGCCGAGGGCATCGAAACGTCCGAGCAGGTCCGCTTTCTGCAGGAAACGGGCTGCGACCTCGTGCAGGGCTATTATTTCGCCAAGCCGATGCCCGTCGAGGAGTTCGAACAGCTTCCGTCCGCGTTCGGCGTCGCGCTGAAACAGGGGCGGGGCGGCAAAGGGGAACGTTGAGGGCGGAGTCCTCAACGGAGTACGGCGGAGCTCTGCCCCGCACCCCGCCAAAGGGACCAGTCCCTTTGGAAACCCGCAGGAATCGTGTGCCACCATTTATCCGTCACAGACGGCGTTTAACTCCGGCCTCCCTTCGGAAACCCAAATAGATCCTCGGGCCGTCCTGCGGGTTCCAAGGGTCTCAGCCCCTTGGGCGGGGTGCAGGGGCGGAGCCCCCGCCTTTCGTTCCTTTGCTCACTGGGCCTGCGCCTCGCTTCATCCGACACGGGCGGCACTCATCTGCGGCCCGCTTAGGAAACCCGCAGGAAAGTATGTGGAACTGTTCGGGATTCCCAAGGGACGTGTCCCTTGGGCGGAGGTTTGGAGGCGGAGCCTCCAACGCCCCTTTGGCGGGGTGCAAGGGCGGAGCCCCTGCAAAAAAAGCCCCCAACCCGCCCCCGACAAAGCGGCGGCCCCCGCGCAGTGCGGGGGCCGCCGTATCACAAAAACCGAAGCCGCTCAGTTTTCGGGCTCGATGAGGCCGTAGTTGCCGTCCTTGCGCTTATAGAGCACGTTCATGTCGTTCGTTTCCGCGTTGATGAACACGTAGAACGAGTGGCCGAGCATCTCAAGCTGGAGCATCGCCTCCTCCTCGCTCATGGGCTTGATATTGAACCGCTTGACGCGCACGATCCGCTTGGGCTCCTCCTCCTCGACTTCGTCGTAGGAGCCGCCGAACAGCGGTTCGTCGTACCGGAACGCGCCCTGCCGCAGGTTCTTTTCCAGCCGCGTACGATGGCGGATGATCTGCTTTTCCAACTTGTCCAATACGTTGTCGATCGAAGCATACATGTCTCCGGTCACCTCTTCGCCGCGGATGATGCCGCCGTCGAACGGTATGGTGACTTCCACGATGTGCCGGTTCCTCTCGACGGAAAGCGTGACCTGGGCCTCGGTATCCTGCGGGAAGTACCGCTCCAGCTTGGCCACCTTCCTCTCGGTGAGGTCGCGCAGATACTCGGAGATCTCGAGATTTTTGCCTGAAATCGAAATACGCATGGGGTTCCACTCCTTCTTCGGCGCCCGATTTCGTATAAAACGCCTGATTATATAATTCAATATTTTACCCGGCTTCTCCTGTTTTTTGGAAGCAGTTTTGTTCTTTACAGGAAGTTCACTTTCTATCCATTGTAACGTCAAGAGCGTGTTGTATCTTATTTACAGGCAAGGAAATACAGTATCTACCCCCTAATATTACCTCCCATCCCATCCCAAACGAAAGCGCCCGCAGCGATGCGGGCGCTTTCGTTTTACTGCGCCTTATCGCGCTGCCGCGCCGCCGAAAACCCGGCAAAATTGCCCGTCGCGGTCGCGCAGAGCATGTCCCCGCAGGCCGAGAACGTCAGCGTGCCGTCGTAGCGTTTCACGATCTCCCGCACGATGTCGATCCCGTGGCCGTGCTCGGCGCCGCCGTCCTCCCGCTGCTTCTGGAGCGGCGGCAGGAAGCCGTAGCGCACCGGCGGGCAGGTGTTCATGACCCGCAGCATGAATATCCCGGCCGCGATCTCGGAGGACACGGCTATTTTCGGCTCAAACTCCGCAGGCAGGGTTTTGCAGTACGCGATCGCGTTGTCGAGCAGGTTGGAGAGAACGCGCACGGTGTCCAGGTTCCGCGGCGGGAACGATTCCGGCAGCAGGAGATTGACGGAGAACCGGATACCGGCCTCCTGCGCCAATGCCGCTTTGTTGTTGATGACGGCGTCGACCACGTCGTTGCCGGTGCACAGGACCTGCGGCCGTGTCCTGGCGTCGGCCAGGCATTGCTCGACGATCGCCTGCGCGTCGTCCGTTTTCCCCATGCCGATCAGCGTGTGGACCGTCTGCAACGTGTTCGTCAGGTCGTGCTTAAGCCGCTGCGAGCGCTTAAGCTGGTCGTCGACGACGAGCCGGTATTCGTCCTGCATCGAGCGCTGCTGCTCGAGAAAGCGCAGCTCCTCCTCCTTCTCCGCGCTCTCCTTGCCCGAACCGATCGCGCGCAGCAGCGCGATGTCCGCGCCGGCATAGGAGAGGAGCATCGACAAAAATGCGCCCCGCTCCAGCGGGCCCGCCTCCCCGAGGATTACGATGAACATCGCCGCCGAAAGCGTCTGCGCGCCCGCGGCAAACAGCAGCGCGCCGCGCCGGCGGAACGCGGCCTCGGCCGGGCTGGGGTCGTCGGACAGCGACTCCGGCAGCAGCGCCAGTATGGTCAGCACGATCGCCACAAACGCCAGAGCGCGGTACGCGCGCTCCGCAAGCGACGCCGCCGCGCCGGCGCTCCCCGCGCTGGACAGCGCGAGCGCGATCGCCACCGCCGCGGAAAACGCCGCAATCAAAATAAAGATGCGGCCGATCGACCCGGTCGTCAACCGCCGCAGCAAAAAAACGAAGCCCACCGTCCAAACCGCGGTACAGCCGATGTCGACGGCGGTGAGCGGAAGTCTGGAACCGACGATGCGCACCAGCGCCGCGTGAACGGCGAGCATCAGCGCGCAGTAGAGGAACACGCGCGAGCGCAGCGCCCGGTCGCTCCCCCGCGCGCGCAGGCCGCAGGAAAAGAACTGCGCGCACGAAAGCGCCAGCGGCAGCCTGATGATGTACGCAAGCAGAGGATACCACGTCATAACGAATCCTCCCCGTCCAGGCGGGCCCGCCGCTAGAGCCGGATGTATTCCTCCAGCGCCAGGCGGAACGCCGGGCGGCGTTGGTTGCTGATCGGCAGGATCTCCCCCGTACCCAGGTGCAGGCAGAACCGCTCGATCTTGCGGACATGCGCGAGATTGACGAGATAGCTGTTGTGCGGGCGCGAAAACTGCGCGCCCGGCAGCGAGTCTTCCAGCTCGGTCAGCTTCGCGGACGTTTCAAAGGCGGTGGCGGCGCAGTTGACGACGGTCGTGCGCAGCATGCGCTCGAAATAGATCACGTCCGAAAAGGGCACGGCGACGCTCGCGCCGCCGCGCACATGCAGAAGCAGCAGCTTGTCCCGCTCGGCCTGCGTCTTTTTCAGCGCGCGCTCCAGCGCGTTTTTGAGCCGCTGCGGGTCGATCGGCTTGAGCAGAAAATAGATGTGCGCCGTTTCGAAAATATCGACGGCGCGCGCAAGATACGCCGAGACGAATATAATGTGCGTCGCCGGCGAGATACGGCTGATCTCCTCCGCCGCGCGGATGCCGCTCTCGTTGGCAAGCTCGATATCCATCATCACCACGTCGAACTGTACGGGCGTGCGGATCCGTTCCAGCAAACTTACGGCGGAGACATAGCGCTCCACCGTCAGCGGTACCCCGAGATTCAGTTGTCGTATGGTTGACTCCAGCTCGAGCGCGTGCTCAGGAATATCGTCGCAAATGGCAATTCGCAACATAATTTCCCCCACCAAAAATCATGTCGAATTGGCCGTGCCAATCGAAATATCCATCTTTTAACAGAATCGTAGCATAAAAAAACGGGCTTGTCCAGCCGTACGCGCCGCGGCCGTCGTTTTTGCACATATTTTTAAAGCGGCGCGCCCCACCCGCCGCGGGGCCGCTCGACGCGCTCTGGCATAACCCGCCATTTCCGGCCGCTTTTCGCGCCGGAACCTTGCCACGGTACCGGTTTCGTGCTATCCTTATTACACTTACATACGGGCGTATGTATGGACGCGCCGGTTTTTCGGCGGCGGCCGTGATTTTTATTGCATGCAAACGGGAGAGCTATGAGCTATCTTCGAAAAACAACCTGGGCGCGCAAGGCGGGCCTTGTTTTGCTTGACGCGCTGTTGATCTGCGCGGCGACCTATATCGCCCTGACGCTGCGCTACGACGCCGCGTTCAACAAAGAGTTCGCCAACACGCTGTCCCACATCGCCGAGATCGTCTGCGTCTACCTCGTGCTGTTCGCCATAGGCGGCGTCTACGACATCCTCTGGCGCTACGCCGGTGTGAACGAGTCGATCCGCCTGACCCTGCTCTCGTTCGCCGCCGGCGCCGTTACGCTCGCGGCCAACCGCGTATTCCTCTGGAGTATCTCGCGGCCCGTGCTCGGCATGCTGCCCATGCTGACCGTGGCGCTGACGGGCGGCGCGCGCATGGGCTGGCGCGTGCTGCGCAGCGTGCGGAAAAACGGCGGCCAGGGCGGGCGCACATCGCCCGGGCCCCGGCTCATGATCGTCGGCGCGGGCATGGCCGGGTCCTACGTTGTGCAGATGTGCAAGAACGACCCCGGCCTCGGCCAGCCTGTGCTGCTCGTCGACGACGACCCGGCAAAGCAGCGGCTGCGCGTGCAGGGCGTCGTCGTGCGCGGCAAAACCACCGACATCCCCGAGCTGGCGGCGCGGTACGACATCCAGGAGATCATCATCGCGATCCCGTCGCTGCGCGGCGAGCCGCTCAACGCATTGATCCGCACGTGCAAGGAGACGAACTGCCGCGTGCGCATCTCGACGCAGATCCAGAGCCCGGACCGCCAGACGGCCGTGTTCGTGCGCGAATTAAATATTTCGGACTTCCTCTCGCGCGACGAGATCCGGCTCGACCAGCGCGAGATCGCGGAATACCTTGCGGACAAGGTCGTATTGGTCACGGGCGGCGGCGGCTCGATCGGTTCGGAGTTGTGCCGGCAGATCATGCGCTTTGCTCCGAAGCTGCTGATTATATTCGATATTTACGAGAACTGCCTGTACGATCTCGAGTGCGAGCTGCGGCAAAAACACGGCCGCGACTGCGCGATCCTCGCGCTGGTCGGCTCGGTCCGGGACCGGCGGCGGCTCGACGAGGTCATGGACGAATACCGCCCCTCCGTCGTGTTCCACGCCGCCGCGCACAAGCATGTGCCGCTGATGGAGGACAGCCCCGCCGAGGCGGTCAAGAACAACGTGTTCGGCACGCTGAACGTGCTCGAGTCCGCCGCGGCGTACGGCGCGGAGCGGTTCGTGCTGCTCTCGACGGACAAGGCCGTCAACCCCACGAACGTGATGGGCGCGACGAAGCGCATCACGGAGATGCTGATTCAATATTTTGCGGGCAAGACCGCCATGAAGTGCATGGCCGTGCGGTTTGGCAACGTGCTCGGCTCGCACGGCTCGGTGATCCCGCTGTTTGAAAAGCAGATCAAGGCCGGCGGCCCCGTCACCGTGACGCATCCGGATATCATCCGCTATTTCATGACGATTCCCGAGGCCGCGCAGCTCGTGCTGCAGGCCGGCAGCATCGCAAAAAGCGGCTCGATCTTCGTGCTCGACATGGGCGAGCCCGTGCGCATCGACGACCTGGCCCGGCAGCTGATCCGCTTCTACGGCTACGAGCCGAACGTGCAGATCGGCATTACGTACACGGGGCTAAGGCCCGGCGAGAAACTCTACGAGGAGTTGCTCACGATCGAGGAGCGCGCCGAGATGGAGCGCACCGGCCACGACCAGATCATGATCGCGCCGCCGATCGAACAGGATATCGCCGCGTTCGAGGGCCAGCTTGTCGCGCTCGGCCTCGCGGCCAAAAATAACGACGCACGCGTCGTGGACCTGATTCAGCGCATGGTGCCGACGTTTACGCCGGACCGTACGCACCGCGCGCCGCAGCCGGCCGGCGAGCCGGCGCTGTCCAAAGCCGAATAGCATATTTCGTAAAACCCAATATCAAAGGAGCGAGCCCGCCGTGAAGCTTTCCGATGTGTGCACGCCCGCCGTCACGCTCGACCTCGACGCGCTCGGCCGGAACCTGGACCGGTTTCAGCAGACCGCGCGGGACGGGCGCAAGGCGCTGTGGCCGATGACCAAGACGCACAAGAGCGTGGAACTCGCGCGGATGCAGCTTGCGCGCGGCGCGGAGGGGCTTCTGTGCGGCACGCTCGACGAGTGCGAGGTATTCGCCGACGCGGGTATCCAAAACCTGATGTACGCCTACCCCGTCGCCGACCGTTGCGCCGCGCGGCGCGTTCTTGCCCTTGCCAAGCGCTGCCGGCTGATCGTGCGGCTCGACGGCCTTGTAAGCGCGCGGCTGCTCAGCGACGCGGCCGCGGCGGAACACGTCAGGCTCGAGTACACCGCGATCATCGACTCCGGCCTGCACCGCTTCGGCGTCCGGCCCGAGGACGCGGTTGCGTTCGCTCGCGCCGTCTCCGCGCTGCCGAATCTCGTTTATCTTGGCATCTCGACGCACCCCGGGCAGGTATACGCCGCCGCGGGCCCCGCGGGCGTGGCCGCCGCCGCACGCGAGGAGCTGTCCGCGATGCAGAAAGCGGCGGAACTGTTGCAAAGCGCCGGCCTGCCGCCCGCTGTCGTCTCGAGCGGGTCGACGCCGACGCACGCGCTCGCGGCCCAGGGCGACGTGCTGACCATGCTGCATCCGGGCAACTACGCATTCCTCGACGCGATCCAGATCGCGCTCGGCGTCGCGACGGAAGCGGACTGCGCGCTGCGCGTGCTCGCGACCGTGATCTCGCACCCGCGAGACGATCTGTTCATCATCGACGCAGGCGCAAAGTGCCTCGGCCTCGACCAGGGCGCGCACGGCTGCGCGCTCGTTTCCGGCTACGGCCGCGTCGTCGGGCATCCGGAACTCGTCCTTGCCTCGCTCTCCGAGGAGGTTGGCAAGTTGCACGCCGAAGACGGCACAAACCTTGCCGTCGGCGACCGCGTCGAGATCATCCCGAACCACGCGTGCTCGAGCGCCAACTGCACCGACGCGTTCGTCGCCGTGCGCGGCGATACGGTCGAGCGCTTCATCGCGGTCGACGCGCGCGGCAACCGCATGAGAAGGCGCGAGGTGTAGCGGCGGAGGTTGGGGTTACGGGGAACGGGGATGGGAACGGAGATTTAGGGAAGCGGGAGGTTTTGCGGGGCTCCGCCCCCGCGCCCCCGCTTCTTTTCTTGAAGAAAAGAAGCCAAAGACGGGAA
>CAZIRB010000068.1:0-3601 GCA_964541695.1 uncultured Oscillospiraceae bacterium | reverse complement strand
GGAAGGGGTAGTCTAACAAAAGTGCCCGTCAGAACGGGTTTCCAAAGGGGGTTTCCCCCTTTGGCGGAGGTTTGGAGGCGGAGCCTCCAACATCCCCCCCGTTCCGTTCCCGTCCCCCGTTCCCCGCCCTACACGCCCAAAAACCCCGCGCCGCGCTTGCGCGAGAGCAGCAGGAGCGCAAGCACGTTCGGCAGCGCGAGGAACAGGTTGAGCCATTCGGAAACGCGCCACGCGCTGCTTAGGTCGACGAGGCTTGAGAACACGATACAGATCAGAAACGCGAGCCGGTACGCGGGCACGCCGCGGCCCTTCCAAAGGTACCGCGTGCAGCGCTCGCCGTAGAGCGAGAACGCGAGCATGCTCGACACCGCGAACAACAGCGTCGCGAGCGACAGGAACGCCGCGGACAGCCGCTTCCCGAACGTACCGGTGAACGCGCGCGTCACGACGGCTCCGGCTTCCGCCGACGAGCCAAAGTCGAGCGGAATGCCGCTGGCCAGCACCGCAAGCCCCGTGATCGTGCAGATCACGATCGTGTCCAGGAATACCTCGAATATGCCGAACAGCGCCTGCCGGTGCGCGTTTTTCGTGTCCGCGAGGCTGTGCGCGAGCGCGCTCGTGCCGAGGCCCGACTCGTGCGTGAACGTCCCGCGCGAAAGGCCCGCGCCGAGCACGCGCGAGAACGTGAGGCCGCACGCGCCGCCTAAAAGCGCGCGCGGCCGGAATGCGCCGACGAATATCGCGCGCAGCGATGGCAGGATCATGTCCGCGTTCTTTGCGATCACCGCGCACGCGCAGCCGAGGTACAGCACGCTCATGATCGGCACGAGCACGGCCGAGATGGAGCCGATGCGCTTCGCGCCGCCAAGCATCGCAAGGCCGGTGAGCAGCGCGATACCGCCGCCGACGGCGAGCGGCAGCAGGATTTCTGCGCTCGTCGGCAGCGCGGGCTGCGCCGTCTTGACCAGCACCACGACCGACTCAACGACGGTGTTCACCTGCACGAGATTGCCCATGCCGAACGACGCGGCAAGGCAGCAGACGCAGTACTGCGCGGAGAGGAACCGCAGCGCCTTGGGCAGGCCGCGCTCGATATAGTACATCGGCCCGCCCTCGCGGCCGTTTTTTGTGCGGACGCGGTAACGCATCGCGAACAGGATCTCGGCGTACTTTGTGGCCATGCCGAAGAACGCCGACACCCACATCCAAAACAGCACGCCCGGCCCGGCGAACAGCAGCGCCCCCGCCACGCCCGCGATATTGCCCGTGCCGATCGTGGCGGCGAGCGCCGTGCAGCCGGCCTCGAACGTCGAGACGCCGCCCGCGGTGTCGGCCTTTTTCCCCGGGAACGCAACCAAAAGCGAGGGCCAGAACCGCCGCACCTGAACAAGCCGGGTCCGCACGGTGAAAAACAGCCCTGTCAGCAACAGCAAAACGCACAATACGACGCTCATCGCATATATGTATGCGCTCACCGCATACAAAATGGCACCCGCCGGATTCGGCGGGCGCCAACAGGCGACGATTATGAGTTTATACGTATGTCCCGCTCCCGCGGGCCCGCGTGCCTAGGGCTGATCCTCCGTGTCCGGCGCGGGCGTGGCTTTCGTTTCCGGCGTGGGCGTCGGCGTCGGCGTCGTGACCGGCAACGTGCCGACCCTGCGGCGCTCGGTGACAGCGGCGTACTCGTCGCGGTAGAGGAGCACGGAGCTCGCCTCGTCCACGTTGCCATTCACCAGTTTGTCGAGATACACGTCGATGACATAGCCCGTGCGCGCCTCAACCTCGACCTTGTCGTAGTCCGCGGTCTTCTTGTTGTCGTAGATGATCTCGGGCTCGCCCGGCGGGATCTCCTCGATCAGCACGGTGCGCGGCTGGTACGTCACACCCTCCGGCAGCGCCTGACCGTATATGGCGACGGTCAGGTCGCGCTTGCGGTTGCTGCTCTTGTTCTTCGTGATGTACGCGAAGATATAGAGCGGGTACTCCGTGTTATTCTTAAACTTAAAGTCGATATGCCCCGTGTCAACCGTCGCGTCGAGGCCCTTGTCCACATAGTCGGACGGGAACGAGTGCTTGCGGCGCGATACGATCTCGATATTGCCGCGCAGCAGCGCGCCGTACAGCGTCGTGCTGACCTGGCAGATGCCGCCGCCGGCCTCGAGCGAGTACTGGTTGCCGAATATGATCGCGTTGGCGAGCTTCCAGCCGCGCTCCTCCGTACGGTCGCCGACCACCTCGTTGAAGCTGACCGTCTCGCCCACGCGCACGGTCAGCTTGTTGAGCAGGTCCGCGCCCTTATTGATGTTGTACGCGCGGTTTTCGAGGATTTCCGCCTGGTCGTCGGGCAGGCCGTCGTATCGCTCCGCGCGGTAGGTCGTCGTAAACTTGCTGCGCAGCGTGGTGTGCGCCTTGATGTCGTCAACCGTGACCGCCGGCGCGACGGTCGTCAATTGCGGCGTCAGCACGGCCTGCAGGTCGTTGCTTTCGATCGCCTGCCGCACCATGGCCTCCGTACTCGCAATCTCCAGCCCGTAGCCGGGCGTGCCGTCGATATACGTAAACTCCGGCTTGCCGCTCTCGGATACCGTCACGGTGAACGACGCGTCGACGGGTCCCGTCTCGAGGCTGTCGTTGATCGCCGCGATGCGCGCGTCGAGCGCCTGGTAGTCGAACGACAGCTTCGTATAGTACGCCTTGTTCGCGCCGCCGGAGAGCGCGGTCACGAGCAGCTCCTCAAGGTCGCTCGTGGCGCCCATCTCCTCGCCCGTGATGCGGTGCGAGAAACTTTCGCCCTGCAGCGTGATGGCGATGTTCGCAATCGTATACTCAAGCCCCGGCGTGACCGCCGCGCGCGCCTCGTCGACCGTCATGCCCGAGATGTCGATGCCGTTGATCGTGACGCCCTGGCGGTACACGTCGCTCTGCACGTCCACGGCCGGCGGCTCGGCGCAGCTTTTGAATATGACCACGATCGCGACGACGAGCAGCGCCAGCACAAGCAGGCCCGCCGCCGTCAGCGTGATCCTGCGCCGCCGGAGCTTGCGTTTGCGGCTCGAACCGCGGCTGCGCGACGACGACGCGGCCCGCGCGGGCGCGTACGAGGACGCTTCGGCCTGCGCGCCGCGGTTTGGATACATATCATTCGCGAGAACGTCCCGCGCGGTCTGTTTGCTCGATCTGCCGGAGGATGTGCTTTTGCTTCCTCCGTTCGTCCGTTTTACACCGCCGACCGATGTATCCGGCAGACCCGTGTATTTCTCGTACATGTCTCTTCCCTTCGCCGTACCATGCTTATATCGATCAATTATACCGTAAATACCGCTGTGTAGCAACAGCCCAGCCGCATTTTGCGGCGCGCTTTCTTTGTGGTACAATGGAGCGGACCGCAGTCGGGAGGCAGAACATGTTCCATATCGTATTGGTCGAGCCGGAGATCCCGCAGAACACCGGCAACATCGCAAGAAGCTGCGCCGTGACCGGCGCATCGCTGCACCTCGTGCGCCCGCTGGGCTTTTGTATCGACGACGCGCACGTGCGCCGCGCGGGACTCGATTACTGGAAGGACGTCTCGCTGCGCGTCTGGGACAGCTTCGAGCAG
>CAZIRB010000067.1:0-13298 GCA_964541695.1 uncultured Oscillospiraceae bacterium | reverse complement strand
GACTATGTACTTCTCGGGGCCCTTTTTATGCACTTTCTACTTGACGAACACAGCTATGCCACTGGATTTTCGCGAACAATATGAATATTCATTCAAATATTTAGAATAAAATTTCATAAACGCTATTGACTTATTATTCTGACAAGACTAATATATATACAATATTTTTCATGGGAGGCGACCGCATGTCCGACATTAAAAAAATCGTCCTCGCCTATTCGGGCGGACTGGATACGTCTGTGATCATCCCTTGGCTCAAGGAGAACTACCCCGGCTGCGAGGTCATCGCCATGGCGGCGGACGTGGGGCAGGGCGTCGGCGAACTGGACGGGCTCGAGGAGAAGGCGAAAAAGACCGGCGCCTCCAAGCTGTATGTCGAGGACCTGACCGACGTCTTCGTCAACGAGTACATCGTGCCGACGATGAAGGCCGGCGCGATCTACGAGGAGTACCTGCTCGGCACGTCGTTTGCGCGGCCGATCATCGCAAAGCGGCTCGCCGAGATCGCGTTGGCCGAGGGCGCGGACGCCGTTGCGCACGGCTGCACGGGCAAGGGCAACGATCAGGTCCGCTTCGAGCTGACCGTCATGCACTTCGCGCCGCAGATGAAGGTCATCGCGCCGTGGCGCGAATGGAGCATCCGCTCGCGCGAGGAGGAGATCGACTACGCGGAGGCGCACGACATCCCGCTGCACATCAGCCGCGAGACGAACTACTCCAAGGACAAGAACCTCTGGCACCTCTCGCACGAAGGGCTGGACCTCGAGGACCCGAGCAACGAACCGCAGTACGAGAAGGACGGCTTCCTCGAGATGTGCGTTTCGCCCATCGACGCGCCCGATGAGCCGACTTATATCGCGCTCGAGTTTGAGCAGGGCGTGCCGGTGGCGCTCGACGGCAAGAAAATGACGCCCAAGGAGATCATCCTTGCGCTCAACGAGATCGGCGGCAGGAACGGCGTAGGCCTTCTCGACATCGTCGAAAACAGGCTCGTCGGCATCAAGTGCCGCGGCGTCTACGAGACCCCCGGCGGCACGATTCTGTACCGCGCGCACGAGGCGCTCGAGACGATCACGCTCGACAAGCAGACCATGCATAAAAAGCAGGAGCTCGCGATCACCTACGCGGAGCTTGTATACAACGGCCAGTGGTTCACTCCGCTGCGCGAGGCGCTCGCGGCCTTCGTCGACAAGACGCAGGAGAACGTCACGGGCACGGTGAAGCTCAAGCTCTACAAGGGCAACATCATCAAGGCCGGGATCGAGAGCCCGTACAGCCTGTATTCGGAGAGCATCGCCACGTTCGGCGCGAGCGATTACAACCAGAAGGACGCGGAGGGTTTCATCAACCTCTACGGCCTGCCGATCAAGGTCCGCGCGATGCTGGACCAGAAGAACAAAAAGTAAGTCGGGGAGCGCGCGCATGGAGAAGCTCTGGGCGGGACGCACGGCGGGCGGCAACGCGCAGCTGGCGGAGGAATTTAACCGGTCGATCGCGGTGGACGGCCGCATGTTCGAACAGGACATCGCGGGCTCGATGGCGCACGCGGCCATGCTCGGCGCGCGCGGGATCATTCCGGAAAAGAGCGCCGAGCGCATTCTCGACGCGCTCGAGGCGATCCGCGACGACATCGCCGGGGGCGCGCTCGCGATCGATCCAATGGCCGAGGACATCCATTCGTTCATCGAGCTCGAGCTGACGCGGCGCATCGGCGACGACGGCAAGAAGCTGCACACGGCCAGGAGCCGCAATGACCAGGTCGCGCTGGACTTTAAGCTGTACCTGCGCGCCGAGGCCGCCGAAACCGGCGCGCTCACCCGGGCGCTGATGGCGGCCATCCTCGATATTGCCGATAAAAACGCCGGCACGGTCATGCCGGGGTATACGCATCTGCAGCGCGCGCAGCCCGTCACGTTCGGGCACTGGCTGCTGGCGTACGCGATGATGCTGCGCCGCGACCTCGTGCGGCTCAAGAACGCCGTCTACGGCATGGACGCCTCGCCGCTCGGCGCGTGCGCGTTCGCGGGCACGACGTACCCGATCGACCGCGGCATGACGGCCGACGCGCTGGGCTTTGCAGGCGCGACGCAAAACTCGGTCGACTCCGTGTCCGACCGGGATTTTTGCATTGAGCTAGTGAGCGCGCTCGCGATTTTGATGATGCACCTGTCGCGCCTGGCCGAGGAGGTCGTGCTCTGGTCGTCCTGGGAGTTCCGCTTCGTCGAGCTTTCGGACGAGTTCTCGACCGGCTCGTCCATCATGCCGCAGAAGAAGAACTCCGACATGGCGGAGCTCGTGCGCGGCAAGACGGGCCGCGTCTACGGCGACCTCATGGCCCTTCTGACGATGATGAAGGGGCTGCCGCTGGCCTACAACAAGGACATGCAGGAGGACAAGGAGGCCGTATTCGACGCGTTCGACACGGCAAAGGCCTGCCTGGCTGTATTTGCCCCGATGCTCGCGACCATGACGGTGCGCGTGGACAACATGCGGAATGCCGCGGCCGAGGGCTTCATCAACGCCACGGACTGCGCCGACTATCTCGTCAAAAAGGGGCTGCCGTTCCGCACGGCCTACAAGGTCGTGGGGCAGCTTGTGGCGAAGTGCATGTCCGCGGGCGAGACGCTCGAGACGCTGCCGCTTGCGCAATACCGGACGTTTTCGGAGCTGTTCGACAAGGATATCTACGCGGCGGTCGACCTTGACAACTGTGTAAAGGCGCGCACTTCCGAGGGCGGCACCTCGCCGGAATCCGTACAAAAGCAGGCCGCGGCTCTGCGGGAGTTTTTGCAGCATGCATAGGGTATTCATTGACGGCAAAGAGGGCACGACGGGGCTGCGGATCCACGGGCGGCTGGCAGAACGCGTGGACGTAACGCTCGTCACGCTGCCGGAAGCGGAGCGCAAGGACCCGCAAGCGCGGCGTCGCGCGCTGAACGATTGCGACGTTGCGATCCTCTGCCTGCCGGACGCGGCGGCAATCGAGGCCGTCGCCATGATTGAGAACCCGAACGTGCGCGTGATCGACGCCTCGACCGCGCACCGGACGGCAAGCGGCTGGGTGTACGGGTTTCCGGAGCTGGTGGACGGCGGCTTCGAGCGGCTGAGAGGCGCAAAGCGCGTCGCCGTGCCGGGCTGCCACGCGAGCGGGTATGTAGCGCTTGTTTTACCGCTGGTTCAAGCCGGTATCTTGAAGAGCGGCGCGCGGCTTTCGTGCACGTCGGTCACCGGGTACAGCGGCGGCGGGAAGGCGATGATCGCGCAGTATGAGGATGCGGAGCGCGACCCCTTACTGGCTTCGCCGCGGCTCTACGCGCTGTCGCAGTCGCACAAGCACCTGCCCGAGATGCGCGCGTACAGCGGCCTCGACAGCGCGCCGGCATTCTGCCCGGTGGTGGCGGACTATGATTGCGGCATGCTGACGGCCGTGCCGGTGTTTGCCGAACAGCTCGCGGGCGGCGCGGGCGTCGAGGATATCCGGGCTGTCTACCGCGGCCGGTACCGCGGGCCCGCCGTGCGCTTTTTGGAGGCGATGGACGAGGGCGGATATCTGGCGGCGGGCGGCATGGCCGGTCTTGACGCGATGGACGTGTCCGTCGCGGGCAACGCGGAGCGCTTGACGCTGCTCGCACGCTTCGACAACCTCGGCAAGGGCGCGTCCGGCGCCGCGGTCGAGTGTCTCAACTGCATGATCGGCGCGGACCCCTATGCGGGGCTGCGCCTTGGAAAGGAATAGACGATGGAGCGTATCGAAGGCGGCGTGTGCGCCGCGAAAGGCTTTACCGCGGCGGGCGTCCACTGCGGAATCCGCAAGAACAGGACGAAGAAGGATCTCGCGCTGATCGTGAGCCAGATCCCTGCGGCCTGCGCCTGCGTGTACACGCAAAATCTCGTGCAGGGCGCGCCGATCGCGGTGACGCGCGAGAACGTCGCAAACGGCTATGCGCGCGCGATCGTCTGCAACAGCGGCAACGCGAACACCTGCAACGCGGGCGGCGTCGAGGTCGCGCGCGAGATGTGCCGACTTGTCGGCGAGGCGCTGAACATTTCGCCCTCCGACGTCGTCGTGGCCTCGACGGGCGTGATCGGCAAGCCGCTCGATCTCGAACCGATCGCCGCCGGCATCGGCCCGCTCATTAAGCTGCTCGGCGACGACAGCGACGGCGCGGCCGAGGCGATCATGACCACGGACAAACATAAGAAGGAGATCGCCGTCAAGTTCACGCTCGGCGGCGGGGAATGCAGAATCGGCGGCATCGCCAAGGGCAGCGGCATGATCCAGCCGAATATGGCGACCATGCTGTGCTTCATCACGACCGACGCGGCGATTGCGCCCAAAATGCTGCAAAGCGCGCTCGACGCGGATATCGCGGACAGCTTCAACATGGTCAGCGTCGACGGCGACACGTCGACGAACGACATGGTGACCGTGCTGGCCAACGGCATGGCGGGCAACGCGGAAATTGTAAGCGACGGTGCGGACTTTGCCGCGTTTTGCGCGGCGCTTGCCGAGGTGACGCGGTATCTTTCCCGCATGATCGCCGCCGACGGCGAGGGTGCGACGAAGCTGCTTGAATGCACCGTGTCGGGCGCGGCGGACACGGCCGCGGCGAGGAAGCTTGCCAAGTCCGTGATCAACTCGCCGCTCGTCAAGTGCGCGATGTTCGGCGCGGACGCGAACTGGGGCCGCGTGCTGTGCGCGCTCGGCTACGCGGGCGCGGACATCGACGTAAATCGGGTCGGCGTGACGTTTGTCTCCGCCGCGGGGGAGCTTGTTGTGTGCCAAAACGGTATGGGCGTGCCGTTCTCGGAGGAGACGGCCAAGGCGGTGCTGTCGGAGGCGGAGATTCAAATCCTGATCACGCTCGCCGGCGGCAGCGCGTCCGCGACGGCCTACGGCTGCGATCTGACCTACGATTATGTAAAGATCAACGGGGATTACCGCACATGACGATCGATATTGCTTTGCGCGCCGAAATATTGACGCAGGCGCTCCCGTATATCCAAAACTACTACGGCAAGACCGTCGTCGTCAAGTACGGCGGCAGCGCGATGGACGAGGACGCGGACCGCAAGGCCGTCATGGCCGACATGGTGCTGCTAACGCTGGTCGGCGTCAAGATCGTGCTCGTGCACGGCGGCGGGCCGGAACTGTCCGCGATGCTGAAGAAGCTCGGCAAGGAGAGCACGTTCGTGGACGGCCTGCGCGTGACGGACCGCGAGACCGTGGAGGTCGCGCAGATGGTGCTGGCGGGCAAGGTGAATAAAAACCTCGTCAACCTCATCCAGAGCGTGGGCGGCATGGCCGTCGGCCTCTCCGGCGTGGACGGACATTTGATCGAGGCCGAGACGCTCGACGAGAAGCTGGGCTACGTCGGCAAAATTGTCGCCATCCACCCCGCGCCGATCAACGACCTGCTCGAGAAGGGGTACATCCCCGTGGTCTCGACGCTCGGCTGCGATAAGGACGGCAACATCTACAACATCAACGCCGACACGGCCGCGGCGCATATCGCGGGCGCGCTCAACGCCGAGAGCCTGATCAGCCTGACGGACACGGAGGGCGTGCTCGAGGGGCTGAACGGGGCGCGGCGGCTGATCACGAACATCCGGCTTTCCGAGATCGTAAAGCTGAGAGCGGACGGCGTGATCACCGGCGGCATGATCCCGAAGCTCGAGTGCTGCGCGCACGCCGTGGAACAGGGCGTCAAGCGCGCGTTCATCATCGACGGGCGCGTGCCGCACTCGATCCTCATCGAGATGCTCACCGACGAGGGCATCGGCACGATGGTCACGGCCTGAGGCAGGCCAAAACGACACAGAGAGAGGAACCGACGCGTATGACGAACGAAGAGGTCATCCGGCTGACGGACGAACACATCATGGGGACGTACAAGCGTTTCCCGGTCGCCGTCGAGCACGGTGAGGGCGCGGCGCTTTTTGACTTTGCCGGTAGACGGTATATCGACTTTGCGAGCGGCATCGGCGTGTGCTCGCTCGGCTACGGAAACAAAGCCTGGCTTGCCGCAATCACGGAGCAGGCGGGTAAGCTCCCGCACGCGTCCAACCTGTTCTACACGGAGCCCGCGGCGCGCCTTGCCCAAAAGCTCTGCGAGCGGACCGGCATGGCGGGCGCGTTCTTCGCCAACTCCGGCGCGGAGTCCAACGAGGGCGCGATCAAGCTCGCGCGCAAGTACTCGTTCGATCAATACGGGGCGGGCCGCAGCACGATCGTCACGCTCGGCCAGTCGTTCCACGGCCGCACGGTGACGACGCTCGCCGCGACCGGCCAGGACGTGTTTCATAACTACTTTTTCCCGTTCACCGAGGGCTTCGTGCACGCGCAGGCAAACGACGTTACCAGCGTGCGCGGTGCCTGCGGCAATGCCGTCTGCGCCGTGATGCTGGAGCTAGTTCAGGGTGAGGGCGGCGTGCTGCCGCTGGAAAAGGGTTTTGTCGCCGAGGTCGCCGCGCTCTGCCGCGAGAAGGACATCCTGCTGCTCGTCGACGAGGTGCAGACGGGCGTGGGCCGCACGGGCACGCTGTTCTGCTTCCAGCAGTACGGCGTCGAGCCGGACGTGGTGAGCTTCGCCAAGGGGATCGCGGGCGGGCTGCCGTTCGGCGGCATCCTCGCAAACGCGCGCTGCGCAAACGTGCTCGGCGCGGGCACGCACGCGGCGACGTTCGGCGGCAACCCGGTCTCGGCGGCGGGCGCGCTCGCCGTGCTCGACACGCTGACGGAGGAACTGCTCGCGGACGTGACGGAAAAGGGCGCGTACATCCGCGGCCGCATCGAAAGCATGCAACTGCGGGCCGTAACGAGTGTGCGCGGCCTTGGGCTGATGGTGGGCGTCGGCGTGTCGGTACCGCACCGCGAGGCAGTCGCGGCGCTCGTCGAAAACGGACTGCTCGCGCTGTCCGCCGGCAAGGACACGATTCGCTTTTTGCCGCCGCTGACGATCACAAAGGACGAGATCGACGAAGGACTCGGGATTTTCAACCGGATCATAGGGGGTATGTGATATGGATTTGAAGGGCAAGAGCTTTCTAAAGCTGCTGGACTTTACCGCGGACGAGATCACGGGCTTGCTCGACCTTTCGGCCGGGCTCAAGCAAAAGAAAAAGGCCGGGATTCCGCACGACACATTGCGCGGCAAGAGCATCGCGCTGATATTCGAGAAGACGAGCACGCGCACGCGCTGCGCGTTCGAGGTCGCGGCGTTCGACCTGGGCATGCACGCGACGTATCTCGATCCGTCCGGCTCGCAGATCGGCAAGAAGGAGAGCATCGCCGACACCGCCAAGGTGCTCGGGCGCATGTACGACGGCATCGAGTACCGCGGATTCGGGCAGGACGTCGTCGAGGAGCTGGCCCGCTGCGCAGGTGTGCCGGTCTGGAACGGCCTGACCACGGAGTTTCACCCGACGCAGGTGCTGGCGGACCTTCTGACCATCCGCGAGCGCTTCGGGACGCTGAAGGGGATCAAGCTTGCGTACTGCGGCGACGCGCGCTACAACATGGGCAACTCCCTGATGGTCGGCTGCGCGAAGATGGGGTTGGACTTTGTCGCGTGCGCGCCGAAGAGGTACTTTCAGCAGGCCGAGCTGACCGAAAAGTGCCGGAAGCTTTGCCAGCAGAGCGGCGGCAGCATTTTGCAGACGGAGGACATCGCGGAAGGCGTCGCGGACGCGGACGTGATCTACACGGACGTGTGGGTCTCGATGGGTGAGCCGATGGAGATCTGGGAAGAGCGCATCGCGGACCTTGCGCCGTACCAGGTGAACGCCAGCGTCATGAAACTGACGAAAAAGAGCGCAATATTCATGCACTGCCTGCCGGCGTTCCACGATCTGAACACGGGCGTCGGCCGCGAGATGGGCGCGCGCTTTTCCCGCGACGCCATGGAGGTCTCGGACGACGTGTTCAACGGGGCGCAGTCCGTCGTGTTCGACGAGGCGGAGAACCGCCTGCACACGATCAAGGCGGTCATGCTCGCGACGCTGTAGGGGACGGGCGGGCGAGAGCGGAGGTGTTATTTTGGCATCTTAGCCTGAAAAGATCCGTTTTCGTCTGGCAGTCTGGCAAACATGTCAAGCATATGAGAACACGCAAAGCCTATAAAAGGCCCGGAATCGTATGATTCCGGGCCTTTTCCCCGCTCAACACCCTCCAAAAGACCGCGCCCGCATCTTCCCTTACCCGCAATACCGGACCAGCAGCGAAGCAAAATCGATGCAGAACTGCATATCCCTCACGCCCAGCTTCCCCTTGTAGTAGCCCTTGTCCGCGTTGACCGCCGACACGCTTTCCAGCATGGCGGCGGCGTCCGCGCCGGCGACTTGTGCGGCGGTTCGGTAGCCCGCCTCGTAAAAAGCCTTTGCCGCGACGGGGCCCACTCCGTTGATTCGGACGAGATCGCAAAGGCAGAACAGCTCGTCCGTGCGGGATAAACCGCTTTCAAAATAGTCCTTCGAGGTTTTGATTCCCCTGTCGCTCAGGCCGGCGACGGCGGCGCCGTCCATATCCGGAAAGCTTGCGAGGGGAACGGGCTTTTGCTCGAGGCTGCCGATCTCCCGTTTCAGCAGCACCAGATACTCCTCGGAAATGCCGGCCGCCGCCGCGAGGGCCGTCAGCTTTTGCGGTGCGGAAAGCTGCTTTTTCAACTGCGCGACGCTGGCGATATCCTGTTTTTCAATGGCCTCGAAATTGCGGTCGATGTCCTGCCGGAGCAGCCTGCGCCCCGGCAGAAGGTTCTGGCACTTCAATAATTCCTTATACTCCCGGACGGATAAAGCGGCCAAATCCAAGTGATACGACACGTACGCCCACATCCCTTCGCGAAATATACCGATGCATGGAACGATTATACAGCAAACGGCAGGCGGGCGTAAATCCCTGCCACGTCGATCGAATTCCGGGTTTTTTCCCGGCAGAGCGGCCGCAACGGATAAAGAAAGCCCACAATTCATCGCGATATGGTATCATAATACCATATATCGATAAACGGAGGATTTCGTCGAATGGAACATGGAGGACCGCGCATGGGCCCCCCTCCGAGCGAGGCAAGCGAGAAGCTCAAGGAGCCGAAGCCGCAGTCGATCAAAGAGGTGCCCGCGTTTTTAAGGCGGCTCGTCGGCAAGTTCTTTTTCCGGCTGTTCTACATATTCCGGATCGTGTGGGACACCAAGCCGTGGATCCTGCTCGTCATGGTGTTTATGGCCCTGTTCAACGGCGTGTCGCCCGTCATCACCGCGTACATCGCTTCCTCGCTGCTCAACGCGCTGGCGTCCGCGTACACCGCTGCGGTCAACGGCCTGGCCAGCGAGTTTCCGCGCGTCATGGGCCTACTGATCCTGCAGTTTGGGTTTATGTTCATAGACCACCTGATCAACAGCGTCAACCGGGTCCTGACGCGCATCTCCAACGAGCTCGTCGGCAACCAGGTCAACTTAAAGATCATGAACAAGGCCAAGGAGATCGACCTTGCCAGCTTCGACCGCCCGGAGTTTTACGAGAAGCTCGAGAACGCGAGCCGCGAGGCGTCCAACCGCCCGATTCAGATCACGAACTCAACGTTCACCATCATCAGCACGCTGATCAGCATCGTCACGTTTATACTGATCCTGCGCGCCGTCAGCCCGGCCGCGCCGCTGATCATCATCGCGCTCGCCATCCCGACGGCGATCATCAACTTCATCTACCGCCGCAAAAACTACCTGTACGTGCGCCGCCGCTCGAAGGACCGCCGGCAGATGAACTACTATTCCGGCTTGATGACGGACAAGGACCTGGCAAAGGAGGTCCGCATATTCGGGCTTTCGGACCTGTTTATCGGCCGGTATCAGGAAACGTTTGACCGCTACTTTACGGGGCTGCGCAAGCTGTTCACCGCCGAGGGAACGTGGACGATGGCGACGACCGTGGCGACGATCGCCGTCAACTGCGCGCTGTTTTTGCTGATCGCGCGGCGCGTCAGCGCGGGCGAGCTGGCGATCGGCGCTTACGCGCTGTACACGGGCGCGCTCAACTCGATCGCAGGCGGCATCGCGACGCTCATCTCGACGACCGCCTCCATCTACGAGGGCACGCTGTTCATCGACAACATGATCGAGTTCATGGCGGAAAAACGGACCGTCGTGCCGCGCCTCGCCGAGCCGCTTAAGATCGAACGCCATACGGCGCACAAAATCGTGCTCGAGCACGTGTCGTTCCGCTATCCCGGCACGGAGCGCGACGTGATCCAGGACGTCTCGCTCACGCTGGACCCCGGCGACACGGTCGTGCTGGTCGGGCTAAACGGCGCGGGCAAGACGACGCTCATCAAGCTGATCACGCGTCTGTACGATCCGACGAAGGGCAGGATTCTGCTCGACGGCCACGATATACGGGAATACGCGGTCGAGGAGCTGTACCGCATATTCGGCATCATATTCCAGGATTTCGGCAAGTACGCCGTGAACGTGAAGGAGAACATCGCGTTCGGCGAGATCGATAAGGAGGTCGACGAGCAGGAGATCCATTCCGCCGCGGTGCAGAGCAATGCCGACGCGTTCATCCAAAGCCTGCCGAACCGGTACGACACGCCCTTGATGCGGATATTCGAGGAGAACGGCATGGAGCTCTCGATCGGGCAGTGGCAGAAGCTTGCCGTCGCGCGCGCGTTCTACAACGACTCCGACATCCTGATTCTCGACGAGCCGACCGCGTCGCTCGACGCGCTCGCGGAGCAGGAGATATACAACCAGTTCGACACATTGCGCAAGGGCAAGACGACGATTTTCGTATCCCACCGCCTGTCGAGCGCGACGGTGGCCAACAAGATCGTCGTCCTTCAGAACGGGCGCGTCATCGAGCAGGGCAACCATGCCGAGCTGATGCAGCGGCAGGGGCACTATTGGGAGCTGTTCACAACGCAGGCAAAACGATACCTTGCGGCCGAGCCGGAAACCCAGCCGGCGGAATAGTTGGATTTGTGCGGAATCATCGCGGGATTCTTATGCGATAAAAACGGCCGCGGCAGAGGGGCAAAAACGGCGCCGGGGCGAGCTGCCCGGGCGCCGTCTGCCGTTTTGTCCGTCACCGGATTTCCTGCTCCAGTTCCTCAAACAGGGGCGAATCGAAGAACTCCCGCATCGACATGTCGAGCCCGTCGCAGAGTCGCTGCAGTGAAATGACCCCGGGATTCTTGCTCTTTTGGTTCAGCATGCTATATATCGTTGACGGGGAAACCCCCGCCGAGTTTGCGAGCGCGTTTACCGTCAATCCACGTTCTTTGCAAAGCTGTGAGATTCGCCGGGCAACCGCTTGTTTTGCATTCATATGACCTCCGATTGCGATATACCGCAATTGGAGTTTACGAAAATTCCATTCCCCATGAGAAGGATATATCCCAACCATCCAAATTATGTTATGATGTCAGGGATATATCCCAAACCCATCCATTTTCTTCATGGAGGCACAACCGGTGGATAAACAAATCGATTTCGAAGCGATCGTCGGACAAATCGCCAGGGCGCACGGCACAACGCCGCAGGAGGTAAGGCTGAGCATGCAGCAAGCGCTGGACGAAGGGCGCGGCAACCCGGACCCGGCCGTCCAATCGGCCTGGCATTCCATCCCCAGCGCGGGCGGGACGCCGACGCTGGACGAGGTGATCGCTTTTCTGGTAAAGCGGCTGCGCCAGCAGACAAATCCGGATTAGACGCGAGGCGGTGCAGAAGCTTCGCGCCATCCCACTTTTAGCCGCGTTTGCCTGCCGAAAAACGGCGGGTATTTGACCGAAATCCGTTTATCAAATCCCCGTACATTCCAAAAATATGAAGAAACCCCTGAAAACGTAGCGTTTTCAGGGGTTTGTGGCGGAGGGCCAGGGATTCGAACCCTGGGTCCCTTGCGGGACACGGCATTTCGAGTGCCGCACGATCGACCACTCTGACAACCCTCCGTGCATGCGCGGGAGCGCTCCCGCACAGCAAAACAGTATACTAGAACCGCGCCATAAATGCAATGCCCCGGCGTGAAAAAACTTCCGCGCCTTCCTAGGACAGCCTGTCTGCGAGCGCGGCCATGTACTGCTCCATATAGGCCGCGCGCAGGTCGATGAACTCGTTGACTTTGGTCAGGTCGCTCGACATGGGGAACTCCGGCCAGCGCGCAGCGTCGCGAGCGAACGCGCCGCTGTCGACAAGCACCGCCGTCTGTTCGGCGAACGCGTTTTTGAGCGATTCAGCGTTGAACAGCGTCTTTTTCAGCTCGCTCCAGCGCGCAAGCATCGGTGGAATGACGGCCTGCGGGTTTGCGTCGATCAGCACGCGCGTGTCAAAATACAGAAAATCCCTCGTCGCGTGCTCCATCAAAATCCCTCCGATATTGATGGTCGGCTTGTCGAAGAGCGCGTATCCGAACGTGGTGGTTAGGTCGAACGGCGTCTTGAGGAACGTGCCGTCGTCGAGCAGCATGTAATAATTGTTGCGAAAAAGCTGGTCGCTGCCCGCCGTCGCCTGCAAAAACAGCGCGAAATCGACCGTGTTGGAAAGGTCGAGCATGTCGGCGAGCGTCTCGTACGGCGCGGTGCGCGGCACGGTCAAAAACGCCTCGAAGTATTGGTGCAGCGGCTCCCAGAGGGCGGGATCGGTCGCGTGCTGCGGCCATTTGATCTCGGCCACGTCGAGGAAGTTCGGCAGGTCCTGTTTCCAGCGCCCGAGGTTGTCGGGGAAAACGGAGTATTCGTTTTTATACAGCGTTTTGCAGTTGTCCGGTACGTTTTCCGGCGCAGCCATCGGCAGTATAAGGCCGTAAAGGCCCTCGTAATTGTCGTCGATGAACAGCTCCACAAACCGCATGCGGTCGGTCGGAATATCGGTCGCGGGGTTCGTTTTACTCAGCGCGTTCCAGAGGTTCTGTCCGACCATGTCGCGCACGCGCGTCGGGTCCTTGTACAGGGAGAGCAAGACCCATTCGTCCGTGCTGCCGAGGTCGAGGAACGACGGCCTTGTCCGTTTGCCGTTCTTTTGATAGCAGGTGACGCGGTAGGATTTTTTGAGGTAGTTCCGGCTGGTCTGTCCGCGCGTGCGGAACGTGGCGACGGACTCCGTAACCGTAAAGCGCCCGGGATCGGCAAGACCGGGATCGAGCAGCCGCAGTTCGGCGGCGTATGTGGTGGACGAGCTGGTCTTGCGCGCGGCGTCGTTGTGGCGCAGCGTTACGATCGGCAGACCCGTAAAAATCAGATTCACATAGAAGTAGGTGCTGCCGTTCGTCACGATTAGCCGGAACGCGTGCCCGACCGCGATGGCGG
>CAZIRB010000066.1:0-13304 GCA_964541695.1 uncultured Oscillospiraceae bacterium | reverse complement strand
TATTTTATTTGGGAAGCTCCATACGTTTTTTTATCGGCTTATAGCAATTTTCTATGATTTTGCAGGAACGCCCTTTTACGGACCGTCCGACGTGAACATCCGCATGGGCACGCGGACGGATTTATCGGGTTCGATGCCGAACGCGCCCGTAATGTCCGGCGCATCGGTCGCGAGCGCGTACGCCAGGCGGAAGATCACCTCCGCGTGCCTGGCCAGGTCCATCTCGACCGTGCCGAGGAGCTTGCCTTCCTCCACCGCCTTGATGCCCGCGGGCGTGCCGTCGATGCCGACGATGCGGTTGAATTTTATGCCGAGCCGCTCGACGGCGTCGACCGCGCCGAGCGCCATGTCGTCGTTGTTGCAGATGATGAGCTCGATGGCGTCGCCGTACTCGCCAAAGTACGTCTCGACGAGCGCGGCCGCCTGGTTGCGGTCCCAGTTGGCGATGCCACCGTCCAGCTTCTCGACGGCGATGCCCGCCTTCTTGAGCGTCTCGATCGACACCTCCGTGCGGATCACCGCGTCCTGGTGCCGGCTCTCGCCCTCGAGCATGATGTACTGGATCACGCCGTCGCCGTTTTTATCGATGCTCGCTTGGTCCTTCGTCCAGGCGTCGATCACGATCTGGGCCTCGAGCCGCGCGGACTCGCGCGCGTCGGAGCCGACGTAGTAGATCTTGTCCCACTTCATCAGGTCCGCCTGCACCGGCTCCCGATTGAAGAACACGATGGGCGTGCCCGATTCCTTCGCCTTGTCGATGATGTGCGCGGCGTCGGTGCGGTCGACCAGGTTGACGCAGAGCACGTCGTAGCCGAGCGAGATGTAGCGCTCGATCTGCTGGTTCTGCGTGTTCTGGCTCTCCTGGGCGTCGGCCATGTTGAGGTTGATCTTCGCGCCCGACTCGGTCTCAAATAGAGCCGCCGTCTCGCGGAACGAGGCCATCATGTTGGAGATGAACGTGTCGTCGCCCTTGTACAGCGACACGCCGATCTTGACCGTGCCGCCGTCGCTCCGCTCCTGCCCGCGGTCGAGCAGCAGAAACGCCGCGACAGCGACCGCAAGCAGCAACAGGAGCGAGAGGATCCGGACCAGCAGCTTCCACATATCTTTTTCTCCTTGCTTTGCCGCAGCGTTTTTCTTTACGAGGCTGGGAACAGGATGCGGGCCAGCGGCTCGGCAAACAGGTTGCGGCCATCCGCGAGATAGCTTTGCACCGTCACGCTCTCCGTCTTTTCGCCCGAAGCGGCCTTCACCGCCGCGGACAGACCGAGGTACGCCAGCTCATAGTCGCTCCAGACCGCGAGCGCCTCAATGCGGCCGGACGCGCACTGGTAGAGGCTCTCGCTGTCCGTGCCGACGCCGAACACGCGGTCGTCGGCCGCGGCGTTTTCGACGAGGCGCTTTGTCACGTCCGGGTCGAGGCCGATCAAAATCGACGCGGCCGGGTCGGAATCCAAGTACGATTCAAGCGAGCCGTCCGCAAGGTACGACGTAAACGGCACGCCCGCCGACACGAGCGCATCGGTCAGCGCCTCGTACCGCATGTCGGCGGCCAGCTTGCCCGGCGTGCAGAACACGGCCACCGCGCCGCCCGCTTCGGCCGCGCGCGCGGCCGCCTCGCCCAGGAGCCGTCCGATCGCCTCGTTGTCCTCCGTCACGCCCGCGGCAAAGCGCTCCGCGCGCCGCGTCTCGCCGATGCAGATGACGGGGATGGCGGTCTTCTGCTTGGACAGCCAATCCGCGACCGTGTCGTCGACGGGCTCGAGCACGATCGCGTCCACGCCGTTCTCGATTTCGCGGCGCAATTGCTCGGTCTGCGCCGCCGCGTCGAGCGCCCCGGCCGACGCGACGTGCACGTCCACGCTGTGGTCGCGCGACGCCTTGTCCAGCCCCTTGGCAAACGCCTCGCCGGAGCCGGGCACGATGACCGACACGTCGAACACGCGCGCGCTCTCGCGCGAGGCCGCCGACTGCATCAAAAACAGCAGCAGCGCGAGCGCGAGCATGAGCGAGAGCACGTACAGCAGCGTGCGCATGGCTTTTTCGTCCATCAGCGTCCCCCCTTCCCCACGGCGTCGACCGGCACCGCCGGCAGGTGCAGCGTGATGCGCGTGCCGTTGTCCGGCTCGCTCTCGATCGACACGCCGTAGCGTTCGCCGAAGTACAGCCGGATGCGGTCGTGCACGTTCTTTAGCCCGATACCGGAGCCCTGCGACGTGTGCGGCTGCTCGGAGAGCAGCGTTTCGACGCGCTCCGGCGGCATGCCGATGCCGTTGTCCCCGACCGAGATCACAAGGTCGCCGTCGATGAGCCGCGTCGCAATGCGGATCAATCCGTCGCCGTCCATAAAGTCCATGCTGTGGTAGATCGCGTTCTCGACGAGCGGCTGCACGACGAGCTTGATCGTCGAAAGCTCGAGCGTCTCCTCCGCGGCGTCGATCTCGTAGCGGAACTTGTTCTTGTAGCGCATCTGCTGGATCGTGAGGTAGTTGCTCACGTGCGCGATCTCGTCGCGCACCGATATGATGTTGCGGCCGCGGCTAAGGCTGATGCGAAAGAAGCGGCCGAGCGCGGTCACGATCTTAACCGCCTCGCCCGGCTGGCCCTTCTCGATCATCCAGACGATGATGTCGAGCGTGTTGTACAGAAAGTGCGGGTTGATCTGCGCCTGCAATGTGTCGAGCTCGCTCTTCTGCTTCTCCTCGTGCTCGCGCATCATGGCGGTATTCAGCTCGCGCATCCTGGCGACCATCTGCGAAATCGAGCGGCTCAGCCGCCGCACCTCAAGCGAGCCGCCGCTGAATATCTGCGCGTTTGCGTCGTTGTAGTCGAGCGCGAGCACGGAGGACTCGAGCTTCTCGATCGGCGCGGTCAGCCGCGACGACACGAGCGCGTTGACCAGGATCAAAATCTCCACGCAGACGAGAAGGATGACGATGATGAACAAAAAATTCTGCAGCCGGTCGAACGTCAGCCCGACGTGCGGGATCACGCCGATGATCTTCCAGTCCGTGTAGCCCACGGAGCGCACGATCACGGTGCGCGCGCCGTTTTTTTCAGAGCTTTGGCTGTACGCGCCATCCGCGTATTTGGCCACGGCGCCGCCGTCCTCGGCGAGCCTCCCGGAGGCGATCAGCTGCTGCTGCGGGTGGTACAGTATCTCACCCGATCCGTCGATGAGGTAGACGTAGCCGTCGTTGGCGAGCTTGACGCTCTCGAGTATCTCGGAGATGGCGGAGTACTTCATGTCGATGAGCAGCACGCCCACCGACGTCTCCTTGCCGCTCGTGATCTCGACGGCGGACGAGAGCGACACGACCCAGCGGTACCGGTGCTCCGCGTCCGCAAACAGCCGCTGGATAGCGGGCGTGGACACGTGCAGGTTCTCGGTCTGGCCGAGCGCGTTCGTAAACCAGGCGGCTCTGCGCACGTCCGCGGGCGGCACCTCGAGCTTGGCCGGCGGCGCGGTCGCAATCAGCTCGCCGGACGCGTTGAACAAAGCGATATTCTCCACCGTGCCGGCGTTGATGTTGTGCAGAAGCTGGAAGCTCTCGTCCAGCGCGCCGGGCTGCACGTCCGTGTTCTTGATGACGGAGTAGCAAAGCGAGTCCGACAGCCGTATCATGCTGCGTAAAAGCGTATCGACGCTCTGGTTGATCTGCTCGACGAGCGTCTGGTTCTCCTGCAGCGTCGTGCTCGAGAGCTGCCGCGAGAAGCGGACGTACAGCAAGAACCCGGTCATCGCGACGGCGGCGACGGCCGTGATCGTAAAGCTTAGAAACACCGTGTAGCGGATGCTGCTCTCGGCCAGCAGCCTGCCGCGCCACGGAACGTTTTTTTTATCGCCGCCCTGCTCCATGGCCTCTAGTTCCTCAGCTTGGACGGGGAGACCCCGAAATGCTTTTTAAATACGTAACTGAAATAGTTCGGCTCGTCGTAGCCCACGCGCGACGCGATGATGTACGTCTTCTCGTCGGTGGAGCGCAACAGCTCCTCGGCCTTTTTCATGCGCACGTCGGTCAAGTACTGCACGCAGGTCATGCCCGTGCCCTGCCGGAATATCGCGGAACAGTAAGACGGGCTGATGTGCAGCTTCTCGGCGAGCCGCTCGACCGAGAGCGACGAGTCCGCGTATTCGCGCTCGAGTATCCTCTTGGCCTCGCCGACGAGCGTCTCGGCCGCGACCGCGCGGTGCGCGCGCATGTACTCGCTCATGTTCAGAAACAGGCCGGTCAGGAACTCCTTTTGCATCAGCTCCCGCGGCGGCTCCTCGAGCGCGGCCACGCGGTGCGCGACGTCCGTCTGCCCGAGGCTGTTGCCCTCGATCGCCGAGCAGATCGCGTGCAGCAGCGAGGCCGCGAACGCGTGCTTTTCAAAGCCCTCCGGCACCTGCGTCTCGTACTGCGAGACGATCTCCTCCGCGAGCTGCTCCAATAGCTCGTCCGAACCCGCCCGCAGCGCGGAGAGCAGCCGCTTTTCATAGCGATTGTCGAACGAGGCGGCGGGCTGCGCCGCGCCCTCCATGTCCTGTATCGAGATGACCTGTGCGCCGCCGAGCACCGCGCGGTACTCGAGCGCGTACCGCCCCTCCCGAAACGCCGTGTGCACGTCCAGTAGGCTGCCGCAGGCGCGGCTGACGCCGCACGAGACCGCGATGCCGAACAGCCTGCGACTCTGGGCGAGCACCTCGCTGCCGATGCGCATCACGTCCGCGACGGGGTTTGCCGCGTCCCAGGCCGTGACCGCCACGACGCGCGCGGCGGACGTGAACGTGACGAGCCGGCACGAGCCTAAGAACAGCTCCTCAATCGTGCGGCGCACGGAGATCGGCAAAAGCTCCCCGGAGATGCGCGCCTCGCTCTGCACGGCGTCGATGTCGAAAACCGCCACAACGTACCTTCTCGCGCCGGCAAGGTCGATGCCGAACTCGTCAAGCTGCCGCGCGAGCTCGTCCTCGGCCAGGCCCCCCCACAGCAGGTCGCTGATGAACCGCTCGCGCAGAAGCGGGCGGCTCTTTTCGTAGCTTTTTTGCAGCAGCTCGATGTCGCGCCGCTCCGCCAGCTCCCGGTCAAGCGTCTCGCGCACGCGCTGCAGCGTGCTTGTCAGCTCGGTCACGTCCACGGGCTTTAGCGCGTACTCGATCACGTGCAGGCGGATCGCCTCCTGCGCGTACTCGAACGCGTCGAAGCCCGTCAGTATGATCATTTTAACGGCCGGGTGGATCTTGAGCAGCTCCGCGCCCATGGTCAGCCCGTCCATGAACGGCATCTTGATGTCGGTCAGCACGACGTCGAGGTCGATGCCCTCGGCCTTCTCGAGCGCGTCCTGGCCGTTCTCCGCCTCCGCGACCACGGCAAAACCGAGCTTCTCCCAGTCGATGTAGTGCACGATCCCCTCGCGCACCTCGGCCTCGTCGTCGACGATCATGATCTTGTACTGGTCCATGCGCACAGCTCCCCGCCCGCGGCCTGCTCCGCCGGTCGGCTTCATTATAGGGGATTTATGGGGAATTTTCAATGTCGGCCGGGCCCCGCCCCGGTTTTTGGACCGCTCGCTTGTAAACTGCCCCCGCTCCCCCTATACTAGACGATAGAAAAAGCGCCGGAACCGCCGCGTGTTTTCAAGTTATTTTCAGCTTGCCGCGCGAGAATGGGATAAAAAGGAGGCGAAGCGGATGCGCGCGTTGATCGTCGAGGACGAACAGAAGCTCTCGAGCATCCTCTCCGACATCCTCGCGGAGAACAACTTTGCCGTGTCCGCCGCCTGCAACGGCATAGCGGGCCTGGACGAGGCGGCAAGCGGCGTGTACGACATCGTGATCCTCGACGTGATGCTGCCGGGCATGAACGGCTTCGACGTGGTCAAGAAGCTGCGCGCGGCCAACGTGCACACGCCCGTGCTGATGCTGACCGCGCGCGGCGAAACGGCCGACCGCGTGACCGGCCTCGACTGCGGCGCGGACTACTACCTCGTCAAGCCGTTCGAGATGACGGAGTTTCTTGCCTGCGTGCGCGCGCTGCTGCGGCGGCCCGGCGAGGTGCAGATGGACGGCGTCGCATACGGCGACCTCGCGCTCCGGCCCGAGAGCCTGTCCGCCTGCTGCGGAACGCGCTCGATTCGCCTGAGTGCGCGCGAATTCGACATTCTGCGCCTGCTCGCGCTCAACAAGGGCGGCATCGTGCCCAAGGAGACGCTGCTCCTTAAGGTCTGGGGCTACGACGCGGACGTCGACGAGAGCAGCGTCGAGGTGTACATGTCGTTTTTAAGAAAGAAACTTTCGCACATCCAGTCACGCACCCAGATCAAGGCCGTCCGTAAGGCGGGCTACCATCTGCAGTACGGGGAACGCGCATGATCAAAAGGCTGCGGCAAAAATTCGTATTGATCAACATGAGCATCGTCACGAGCATACTCGGCGCACTGTTTTTTGCGCTGCTATCCGCCACGCGCGCGGGGATGCGGACCGACAGCCTGATTGCGCTTCAGCGCGCGGCCGCGCTGCCCGGGCTCTCCGCCACCTACGAAAACACCGGCACCCGCGTCCCCTGCTTCACCGTGGACATCGACCCTTCCGGCAAGTTCGCCGTCGTCGGCGGCGCATACTACGTCGTGCAGGACGCGGCCGGGCTCGAGAGCGTCGTGCGCGCGGGCCTTGCCGCCGCGGACGACGTGGGGCTGCTAAAGGAGTACGGCCTGCGCTTCTACCGGCTGGAGATGCCGTTCGGCGTGCGCATCGCGTTTGCGGACGTGTCGCTCGAGAGCAGCGTGATCCGGCTCTTTGTCGAGAATGCGCTCGTCGTGGGCGCGGCGGCGCTTATGCTGTTTTTCGGCATCAGCGTGCTGCTTGCGCGCTGGGCCGTGCGCCCGGTCGAGACGGCGCTGACGCAGCAGCGGCTGTTCGTCGAGGACGCGTCGCACGAGCTGCGCACGCCGCTCACGATCATCATGTCCAACGCGGACATGCTGCTCGCCCACCCCGGCGCGGACACTGGTCGACTTAGAAAATGGACGGGCAGCATCAAGTCCGAGTCGCAGCGCATGCGCAATCTGGTCGACGAGATGCTCTCGCTCGCGCGCGCCGACGCGGGCCTGCCGAAAAAGAGCCTGACCGACGTAGACCTCTCCGCCGTCGCGACGGACTGCGCGCTCGAGCTTGAGGCGACCGTCTACGAGAGCGGCAAAAAGCTCTCGACCGCGATCGAGGACGGCGTGCTCGTGTCCGGCCAGGCCGGGCAGCTCCGGCGGCTTATCGACAACCTGCTGATCAACGCGATCAAGTACGGCGACGAGCGCGGCTTAATCGAACTGACGCTTTGCACGCGCAAAAAACATGCGCGGCTTACCGTGGCCAACACCGGCAGACCCATCGAGAAGGCGGAGCTTTCCCATATCTTCGAGCGCTTCCGCCGCCTCGACGAGGCGCGCGAGTCCGGCGGTGGATACGGCCTGGGCCTGGCCATCGCCAAGGGCGTGGCGATCTCGCACGGCGGCGCTATCTGCGCCGAGAGCGAGGGCGGGCAGAACCGCTTTATCGTCGAGCTGCCGCTATCCCGCGCGCGGCGATTCAGCTTTTTTAAAGGTAAATATGGTAGCGTGACCAATACGAACGAAACCGGGAGGAATACAGAGTGATTCAAGTATCGCATCTGACCAAGGAGTACGGCGGCAATCCGGCCCTCGTGGACGTGTCGTTCACCGTGTCCGACGGCAAGATCTACGGCTTGCTCGGGCCCAACGGCGCGGGCAAGACCACGACGATGAACATCATGACCGGCTGCCTCGCCCCCACGTCGGGCAGCGTGTCCATCGACGGGCACGACATATTCGACGAGCCGGTCGCCGCCAAGAAGCTTTTGGGCTACCTGCCCGAGCAGCCGCCGCTGTACCAGGACATGACGCCGCGGGAGTTTCTCTCGTTTGTGGCCAAGCTTCGCAGCGTGCCGCGCGGCGAGCGCAAGGCGCAGATCGACCGCGTGATCGCGGTCACGAAGATCGACGACATGCAGCACAGGCTCATCAAGAACCTGTCGAAGGGCTACAAGCAGCGCGTCGGCATCGCGCAGGCGCTGCTCGGCGACCCGCAGGTGATCATACTCGACGAGCCGACCGTCGGCCTCGATCCCAAGCAGATCATCGAGATCCGCGACCTCATCAAGGAGCTCGGCGAGCGGCACACGGTCATCCTCAGCAGCCACATTCTGAGCGAGGTGCAGGCCGTCTGCGACCACATCCTGATCATCAACAAGGGAAAGCTCGTCGCTTCCGATACGCCGGAGAACCTCGAGAAGCTGTTTGCGGGCGTGTCGACGCTGAAGCTGACCGTCCGCGCCGCGCGCGAGGCGGTCAGCGAAGCGCTGTCGGGCGTGCCGCACATAGCCAGTACGCAGATCGACGACGGCGAAAACGGCGAGCTTGCGATTACGCTCACCGCGGACGGCGACGCGGACCTGCGCGAGGACCTGTTCCGCGCGTTCAGCCAGAAGGGGCTGCCGATACTCGGCATGACCGCGGCAAAGGCGAGCCTCGAGGACATCTTCCTCGAGTTTACGGAAAACGACGCGGCCGAAGCGGCCGAACGGAAGGAGGCGTAACGCATGGGCGCAATCTATGGGCGCGAGCTCCGGTCGTTCTTCCACACGATGACCGGCTATCTCTTCTGCGCGTTCCTGCTCGTGTTCGCGGGCGTGTATACGATGGCGTACAACTTAAATTTCGGCTACTCGAACTTCGAGTACGTGCTCGACGGCATGTCGTTCATATTCATGATCGTCGTGCCGGTGCTCACCATGCGCGGCATCGCGGAGGAGCGGCGGCAAAAGACCGACCAGCTCCTGTACGCGCAGCCGGTGACGCTCGCTAAGGTCGTCTGGGGCAAGTACCTCGCGATGCTGACGGTGTTCGCCGTACCGGTCGCAATCATCGCGTTCTACCCGCTGATCCTGTCCGCGTTCGGCGCGATCAGCTTCCCGACCGCCTACGGCGCGCTGGCGGGCTTTGCGATGATGGGCGCGGCGTTTATCGCGATCGGGCTTTTCATCTCGTCCGTGACGGAGAACCAGGCGATCGCGGCCGTGCTGTGCTTTTTGACGCTCCTGGTCAACTTCTTCCTCACGAGCCTGACGGAATTTGTCTCGGCGAGCGCGACCACGTCGATGGTCGCGCTGACGGTCGCCGCGCTATTGATCGCGCTGCTCGTGCGCGCCATGACGAAGAACGGCTTTGCGGCGATCATCGCGTTTATACTGCTCGAGGGCGGCGTGTTCGCGGTCAAGACGCTCAAGCCGGGCCTTCTGACGAACCTGCTGCCGGACGCCATGAAATGGTTCTCGCTGTTCGACCGCTTCGACGCGTTCACAAACGGCGTGTTCGACCTGACCGCGATCGTGTTCTTTATCGCGGTCGCGCTCGTGTTTGTGTTCTTTACGGTGCAGTCGCTTGAGAAGCGGAGGTGGAGCTGATGGAAAAACGCAATATGAAGCTCGCGCTCGGGTTCGATAAGGAGAGCGTGCGCGGGAAGTTTACGAGCCGCGCGTTCCGCGCGGGCGGGTACAGCGCGCTCGCGGCGCTCATCGTCGTCGCCATCGCGGTAGCGGCGGTGCTGCTTATCGGCAAGCTCCCGTCCACGGTTACGAAGCTCGACGTCACGGCAAACAAAATGTTCAGCCTCTCGGACCAGACCAAGCAGCTCGTCGGCGGGCTGACGGACAAGGTCGACATCTACTTCATCGCGCAGGGCGGCAACGAGGACGAGGCGCTCGTTCAATTGCTCGACCGCTACAAGAGCCTGAGCCCGAACGTGGCGGTCACGCGCGTCGATCCGGTCGTGTCGCCGAACTTTTTGGAAAGCTACGGCGTCGACGCCACGATGCAGGACAACAGCCTGCTTATCGCCAGCGGCAAGCGCAGCCAGCACGTGCGGTACTCCGATATATTCGAGACGGACTACGCGAGCTACTACACGACCGGGGAGGTCCTGACCACGTTCGCCGGCGAGAACGCCGTCACGAGCGCGATCGACTACGTCACGAGCGACTCGCTGCCCAAGGCGTACATGCTGACCGGCCACGGCGAACCGAGCTTCATCACCACGATGCAGGACGCGGTCAGGCGCGAGAACATCGAGCTTGCGGAGCTGAGCTTCCTCACCGAGGACGCGGTGCCGGAGGACTGCGCCTGCCTCGTCATCAACTCGCCCGAAACGGACCTCTCGGCAAGCGACAAGGACAAGGTGCTTTCCTATCTCGAGGGCGGCGGGCGGCTGCTTTTGATCACGGACTACACCGAAACGAGCCTGCCGAACCTTTCCGCGCTGATGGAGCACTACGGCGTAACGAAGACCGACGGCATCGTCGTCGAGGGCGACGCGAACCACTCGATCCGCAGCTACTACCACTACCTGCTGCCGGACATCAACAGCCACACGATCACGACGCCCTTGCGCATCGGCAACTACTTCGTGCTCATGCCCATGGCGCAGGGCCTCGTCGTGTCCGAGGATTTGCGCGACACGCTGAATGTAACCGAGCTTTTAACCACGTCCGACAAGGCCTATTCCAAGCTTGCGGGCGCGAACATGCAGTCCTTCGAGCGCGAGGACGGCGACATCGGCGGCCCGTTCGCGCTCGCGGTCGCGATCTCCGAAAAGATCGGCGACGTCGAGACGAGGATCGTTTGGGCGACCACGTCGCAGATGATGCTCGACGACGTGAACAACCTCGTCGCCGGTGCCGACCGCGACTTTCTGCTCAACTCGTTCGGCTGGATGTGCGAGCGAGAGAACACGATCTCGATCCGCTCCAAGGACATGAGCCAGGCCAAATTGACCGTGCCCACGTCCGCCGCGGTGTCGCTCAGCCTCGTTCTGGTCGCGCTGCTGCCGCTTTTGTTCGTCGCGGCCGGCATCGCCATCGTGGTCTGGAGGAAACGCAGATGAAACGCGGGCTTCGGCTTCTTCTCCTGATTGGTGCGCTCGCGCTCTGCGTCGCCGGGTATTTTCTCGTCGGAAAGCTCGTGCCGGACGAAACGGCCGCCGAGGAAACGGACGCGGCCGAGATCGAGATCGCGTCGCTCGACTCCGCCGCGCTTGCCCGCATCGACTACACGCGCGGCGGCGAGACGGTCGCCCTGAAAAAATCCGGCGATAGCTGGATCTATGAATCGGACCCGGCCTGTCCGCTCGATCAGACGCTCGTAAAACAGATGGTGTCCGTATCGACGAGCCTTACCGCTTCGCGCTCGTTTACATCGCAGGACCTTGCCGAGTACGGCCTCGACCAGCCCGCGTGCAGCATCTTGCTCACGGACGCGGGCGGCGGCAAAAAGAGCTTCGCGCTCGGCGACCGCAACGAGGTGACCCTGGAATATTACCTGACCGCGGACGGCGGCGACACGGTCTACCTCGTCGACGCGGCGCTGTACGACGCGTTCGACAAGGGGGTGCTCGACCTCGTCCAGAAGGAGGCGGTGCCGAACATGGACAATGTGACGCGGCTTTCGATCGAGCGGCCGGACGGCGCGCTCACGCTCAGCCTTGCCAAGACCGCGGACAGCAGCGGCGGCACCGGCACGGACGGCGAAAACGCGGCAGGGCCCGCGCCCGTGTGGTACCTCGAGCAGCCGGGCGCCGCGCCCGCGACGCTCGACGCGGCCAAGGTGACGGAGCTATTGTCCGAGCTGACGCAGCTCGCGTTCCGCAAGTGCGTCCGCTACAACGCCGCGGACATTGACCTTGCCGAGTACGGCCTCGACGAGCCCGCCGCCACGGTCACGGTCACGTATCCGGCCGTCGCGGCCGGGACGGACAGCGGAAGCGGCGGCGCCGAAGCGCAGCCGGGCGGCGCTTCCGCCACGTTCACGCTCGCGCTCGGCGACGTGTTCGGCGAGGATTACCGCTGCGCGCGCCTGATTGGTTCTAAGATGGTCTACCTCATCGACGAGTCGGCCGCGCAAAAGCTGCTCTCCGCGTCCTGGGACACATTGCGCCCGGACGCGGAATAAGAAACCCGCACCGAATTGGTCCAGGCCGCCCGCCGTTTTCCGCGCGGGCGGCTGTTTTTTGTCCGCCGCATGATCGCCGCGCCTTGACAAACGCGTCACGGATGGTATGCTAAAAACAAGGTATCGTACGTAAAAGGAGGAATTGTGATGTTCAAACCCAGCGGTTCTTGGGTGGCGATCCCGACGCCGTTCGACAAAAACAACCGGGTCGATTTCGGCGCGTTCGCCGAGATCGTGAACTTCCACGTTGCGCATAAGACCAGCATGCTCTTTTGCATGGGCTCCGCCGGCGAGGTGTCCATGCTCTCGCTCGAGGAGCGCCGCGCGATCGTGCCCGAGATGGTCAAGATCTGCAAGGGGAAGATCCCGGTGTTCTTCGGCTCCACGCTCTCCACGACCGAGGGAACGGTCGAGTTTGCCAAGTACTGCGAAAGCGCGGGCGCGGACGGCCTCGTGTTCACCGCGCCGTACTATCTGCTGCCGTCACAGTCCGCCTGCCGCGAGTTCTTCATCACGGCGATGCAGTCCGTCCGGCTGCCCGTCGGCGTCTACAATAACCCCAGCCGCACCGGCGTGATGCTCGAGCCGGAGACCATCGGCCTTTTGCATCAGGAATGCCCGAACTTTGTCGTCGACAAGGAGGCCATGCCGAGCGTCGGACACCTGTGCGAGGTCAAGAAGCTCGTCGGCGACGGCGTCAGCATCATGTGCTGCGACTTCCCAAAGTATTCGATCCTTTTGCCCACCATGGCCATCGGCGGCCAGGGCGCGGCCAATATCGGCGGCAACGTCATCCCCGAGGAAATGGCGCTGATGTCGAAGCCCTGGGACAGCATCGAACAGGTCAACGCGTGCCGCAATACGTACTTCCAGTATTACGACCTGCTCAAAATGCTCTACCTGTTCAGCAACCCCGTCTGCATCAAGGCGGCGCTGCGCATACTCGGTCTGCCCGCGGGCCAGCTGCGCAAGCCGTATCAGGAGCTCGGCGGCTCTAAACTTGCCGAACTGGAAGCGCTCATGCAGAGCCTCGGCGTGACCGAGAAGTATAAGGTTTCGTGAGGCGCTCTCTTACCGGATAAGTGCAAAGACCGGCGGCCCGCTTGGGCCACCGGTCTTGATTTTAACGGGTACGTTGGAGGCGCCGCCTCCAAACCTCCGCCAAAGGAACACGTCCCTTTGGAAACCCGATACGTTCGTCGATTTTTCCTTGGGTTTCCAAAGGGGGTTTCCTCCTTTGGCGGGGCGCGGGGCGGAGCCCCGCAACGTACCCCGTACCCCGTACTCCTCCAACGCGACGGCGGCCC
>CAZIRB010000065.1:0-13359 GCA_964541695.1 uncultured Oscillospiraceae bacterium | reverse complement strand
CGTCCCCCGTCCCCCTTACAGCCGCTTCCCCTTATCGATCGCGGCCAGCACGGCCTTGTGCACGGCGGACTCGAAGCCGAGCTCCTGGAGCGCCAGCACGCCCTCGATGGTGGTGCCGCCGGGGGAGCAGACCTGGTCGGCGAGCGCGAACGGGTGCTCCGTGCTGTTGAGAATCAGCTTCGCGCTGCCGAGCGCGGACGCGGCGGCGACGCGCAGCGCCAAGGGCTTGGGCATGCCCTCCTTGACGGCGGCGTTGGCGACGGCGTTGATGTACATGTACGTAAAGGCCGGGGCGGAGCCGCCGATGATGCCGAATATGCCGGCGAAGCGCTCCTCGATCTCCATGGACTCGCCGATGCCGTTGGTCAGGTCGAGCACGGCTGTTTTGTGCTCGTCCGCGATGTGGCGGCCGTAGCAGACGCCCGTGACGGACGCGCCGACCTTGGCGTTGATGTTCGGCATGATGCGGGCGACGGGGGAGCCGGGGAACAGCCCTTCGAGGAATTCGACCGGCCGCCCGGCGACGACGGAGATGATCAGCTTGCCTTTGGCCGCGTCCAGTACGCCGACAAGCGCCTGCTCGACCATGTGCGGCTTGACGGCGAGCACGATCACGTCGCTTTTCTCGGCGACCTCCGCGTTGCTATTGCAGATCTCCAGCCCGCAGTCCGCGGCAAGTTTCTCCGCCTTGGCGCGCGTCGGGTTGTAGCCGCAGAGGCTGTGGCGGCCGTTCGAGGAGGCCGCAAGCCCGCGCACGAGCGCCGAGGCCATGTTCCCAAGGCCGATAAATCCGTACTTCATATCCTGTATTCCTCGCTTTCCAAAGTTCGTTGCAGGTCCATTATATAACAAAACGGCCCCCTTGGCACGGGGGCCGTCCGCAAAAGCGCGGTTTTACAGCGGCAGCTTGTCCATAAAAGACCCGAGCTTTTTTAGCCCGTCGACAATCGTCTGGTCCGACACCGCGAACGACATGCGCACGAAGCCCTCGCCGTACTCGCCGAACGCGTTGCCGGGGATCACGACGAGCCCCGCCTCGTCGATCAGCCGGTCGCAGAACGTGTCCGTGTCCATGTTCGCCCTCTTGACGTTCACAAACGCGTAGAACGTGCCTTTCGGCGGCACGCAGCTGATGCCGCGGATGCCGTTGAGCCCCTCGACGAGCATCTTGCGGCGGCGCGCGTACTGCCTGACCATGTCGTTGATCACGCTCTGGTCGCCGCGCAGGGCCGCGATGGCGCCGTACTGCGCGGGCACGTTCGTGCACGAGGCTTCGAGCTCGTGGAGCTTGATCGTGTTTTTGATCAGGCGGTTGATCGACGCGATGTAGCCCACGCGCCAGCCGGTCATGGCGTACGACTTGGAGAAGCTGTTGACCACAACGGTGCGCTCCTTCATGCCGGGCAGCGCCGCGATGCTCTCGTGTCTGTTGCCGTCGAACACCAGCTTCTCGTAGACCTCGTCGGAGATCACCCAGAAGTCGTATTGTTTGGCAAGCTCCGCGATGCCCTCGAGCAGCGCTTTGTCCGCCATGCCGCCGGTGGGGTTGCAGGGCGAGTTCAGAATCAGGATCTTGGTCTTCTCGTTGACCGCCTTCTTGAGGTTGTCCAGGTTATACATAAACCCGTCCTCCTCCAGCATGGGGACGATCACGGGCGTGGCGTGGCAGAGCGTGGTCAGGAGCGGATACGGCGTCCAGTACGGGCCGGGCACGATGACCTCGTCGCCGTCGCACAGGATGGCCTGCATGGCTAGGTATATCGTGTCCGTGCCGCCGTTGCCGATCATGATCTCGGTCTTGGGGTCGTAGCGCAGGCCGTTTTCAATCTGGAGCTTGTCCGCGATCGCCTCTCTAAGCTCCATCACGCCGGCGTTGTGCACGTAGTGCGTATGCCCGTCGCGCATGGCCTTATAGGCGGCTTCGACGATGTGCGGCGCGGTATCGAAATTCGGCTCGCCGAGCGTGAACTTGGTCAGCTCGGGGCGGTTCTCGACCTTGTTGAACACGACGCGCAGCTTGGAGTAGGGGGTGGCTTCCACAATGGGATTGATCGAAAGCATGGTTTTTTCCTCCGTGTGTATTCCTTAGCAGCCCAGGTACGCTTCCAGTATCGCGGGATCGTGCAGCAGGTCGCGCGCCCCGCCCTCCTTGACGATGGTCCCGGTCTCGAGCACGTACGCGCGGTTCGCGTTCCGCAGCGCGATATTCGCGTTCTGCTCGACGAGCAGCACGGTCGTGCCGCGCTCGTTGATGCGCCGGATGACCCTGAATATCTCGTTGATGACCAGGGGCGCAAGGCCCATCGACGGCTCGTCGAGCAGCATCAGCCTGCCGTGCGTCATCAGCGCGCGGGCCAGCGCGAGCATCTGCTGCTCGCCGCCCGAGAGCGTGCCGCCGAGCTGGTTCATGCGTTCCTTCAGCCGCGGGAAGATACTGAAGCAGTCGTCCAGGTCGCCCTTGATATGCTCGCGGTCCCTGCGCGTGTGCGCGCCGAGCTGCAGGTTGTCCATCACCGTGAGGTTCGGGAATATCCTGCGTCCCTCGGGCACGTGCGCCACGCCCGCCTTGACGATCGCGTTGGCGCGCATCCTCGTCAATTCCAGCGGGCCGTACGTGATCGAGCCGCTCTTGGCTTTCTCGAGGCCCGATATCGTGCGCAGAATCGTGGTCTTGCCGGCGCCGTTCGAGCCGACCAGCGTCACGATCTCACCCTCGCGCACGATAAAATCGATGCCGCGGATCGCGTTCACCGTCCCGTAGGAGACATGAAGGTCTTTTATGATCAGGTCACTCATCGTCCGAATCCCCTCCCTGTCCCAGATAGGCCTCGATAACCTTGGGGTCGCGCTGGATGACCTCCGGCGTGCCCTCCGCGATCGTCTCGCCAAAGTCGAGCACGATGATGCGCTCCGCAATCGCCATGACCATGCTCATATGGTGCTCGATCAACAGGATCGAGATGTCGAACATCTCGCGCACCTTGAGTATGATCGACATGACGTTCTTGATCTCCATCGGGTTCATGCCGGCGGCCGGCTCGTCGAGCAGCAGCACCTTCGGCTTGCCGGCGAGCGCCCGCACGATCTCGAGGCGGCGCTGCTCGCCGTAGGGGAGGTTCTTGGCCTGCAGACGCGCCACGTCCTCCATCTCAAAGAGGGCCAGCAGCCGAAGCGCCTCCGCCTCGATCTCGCGCTCGCTGCGCGTATAGCGCGGTGTGCGCAACAGCGCGTCGAAGAAGCTGTAGTGCGCGTCGCGCTTCATGGCGATCTTGACGTTCTCAAGCACGCTCAGGCCGCTGAACAGGCGGATGTTCTGGAACGTGCGCGAGAGGCCCAGAGCGTTGATCTTATACGGCGCGACGTTGATGAGCGACTGCCCGTCGAGCGAAAGCTCGCCCTCCGTGGGCACGTACATGCCGGTCAGCATGTTGAATATCGTGGTCTTGCCGGCGCCGTTCGGGCCGATGATCGCGACAAACTCGTTGCCTTTCAGCGTCAGGTTGAACTTTTTGACCGCCTGCAGGCCGCCGAATGTGATGCTTAAGTTTTTCGCTTCCAGCACGCTCATTTTTCCACCTGCTTTCCGAACGTTTTGCGGACCCGTTCCGAGAGCTCGCGCGTCAGCTTCGGCTGCGTCGCGCCGATCGTGGCGAGGCGCAAAAACTTAAATTCCCTGCCGCCGAACAGGCCGTACGGCCGCCAGATGATGATGTACAGAAGCAGGATCGAGTAGATGACGAGGCGCCAGTCCGAGAGGAAGCGCAGCAGCTCCGGCAGGAGCGTGAGGCAGAACGCGCCCAATATCGAGCCGCTGATCGTGCCGACGCCGCCGGCGTAGAGGTATACGATGAAGTCCGTGGACTTTGCGGCCGCGAAATTGTCCGGCGCGATGAACATGATCAGATGCGCGTAGAGCGTGCCCGCCATGCCGGCCAAGAACGCGGCGTAGACGAACGCCATGACCTTGTACTTGCGGCAGTCGACGCCCGCCGCCTCGGCCGCGATCTCGTTCTCGCGGATGGCCAGGCAGCTGCGGCCGACGGAGGAGCCGATGAAGTTGCGCGTCGTGTACATGGCAAACAGGATCACGGCGAACACGATCGTAAACGTCGTCAGCTTCGGGATGCCGGTAAAGCCGAGCGCGCCGCCCGTGTACGGGATTACGCGCCAGACCGCGCGAATGATCTCGCCAAAGCCGAGCGTCACGATCGCGAGGTAGTCGCCCCTGACCTTGAGCGTCGGCATCGAGATGAGGAAGCCAAACAGTGCGGAGACCAGGCCGCCGGCGAACATCGCGGCAACGAGCACGAGCACGTTCGTGACCGGGCCGGCCTTGACCGCGAGGAACAGCAGCCGCGAGACCATCGCGCCGAAATACGCGCCGATGGACATAAAGCCCGCGTGCCCGAGCGAGAACTGCCCCGTGATTCCGATGACGAGGTTGAGGCTGATGGTCATGACGATGTTGATGCCGGCCAGGGTAAGCACCTGGAACACGTACGCGTTGATGACGCCGAACCGGCGCGACAGCATGACGGCCAGGTAGACCAGCAAAAACCCAAAGTACTCCGGACGGAAGATTTTTTTCAGCTTGTTTTTCATATGCGGCCTACACCTTCTCCCGGACGGCCTTGCCCAGCAATCCGGCGGGCTTATAGATCAGGATCAGAATGAGGATCACAAAGCAGACGCCGTACGAGATGTCCGCCGCGAACGACTGGAGGAACACCTCCATGATGCCGATCAGAAAGCCGCCGAGCATGGCGCCCTTGATGTCGCCGATGCCGCCGATAACGGCGGAGATAAAGGCCTTGTTGCCGATCGTTCCCGCCATGTACACGTATATCGTGGGGTAGAGGCAGCCGTAGAGGAGGCCGCAGATGGCGGCGAGCGCGGCGCCGAGCGAGAACGTGATCGAGATGACGGAGTCCACGTTGATGCCCATGAGCGCGGAGGCGTCCTTGTCCACGGAGACCGCTCGCATCTGCTTGCCAAAGCCCGTGCGGTAGCACAGCCAGTCCATGAATATCAATAGGAGCACAGCGATGCCGATGACGATGAGCTGCGCGGACGAAATCTGATATTTACCGAGCATGATGGCGGTGGTCGGCAAAAGCTTGGGGAAGGGCTTGGGCAGCGCGCCGATGCTGGGGATGCAGCGCATCAGGTTCTCAATAAAGAGCGACACGCCGATGGCCGCCACCATGGAGGCGACCGTGCTGCGGCCGCGCAGCGGCCTGTACGCGATGCGCTCGATCACAAAGCCCACGATTGCGCCGAACAGGACCGTGCTGACCATGATTGAGAGTACGGAAAAAACGGCATTTCCCCGCCCGCCGATCACGGAAAACAGGATGTATGCGCAGAACGCGCCGAGCATCATCAGGTCCGCGTGCGCGAGATTGATCATGCGGATGATGCCGAATACCAGCGTGTATCCCATCGCGAGCAGCGCGTACAGGCTGCCGAGCTGCAGGCCGTAGATCAAGAGCTGAAGAATGTGTCCCAAAATTCACGCACCTCACTCATTTTCTTTAGATATGGGTGCCAACTGCCGTTGGCACCCATACCGTTTGCGTCGATGTAGGGCTATACAACAGTATAGCGTTTGTTACGGCTGGACGGAAGAGATGTACTTGCCGACGCCGCCCTGGTACTGCATGATGACGGCGGCTTTGTTCGGGTTGCGGTTCTCGTCGAACGTGACGCGGCCGGACGGGAGCTCGATGTCGGTCGCGTTGATCGCGTCGCGCAGGTTCGCCGTGCTGTACTCCGTCAGGCTCTCGAGGCCGTTGAGCACGATGTGGATGGCTTCGTAGGCCAGCGTCGCATGCGCGCCGGGAGCGTAGCCGTTGACGGCGGTGAACTTCTCAACCCACTCCTTGGCCATCGGGCTGTCGCTCTCGGGGCTGAAGCAGCTGACATAGTAAGCGCCTTCGACCAGGTCGATGCCGGTGGTCTCGGCCAGCGTCGTGACGTCCCAGGAGTCGCCGCCCAGGAACGTGCCGGTGATGCCCATCGCGCGGGCCTGCTGGATCTGCAGCGGGAGCTCGCCGATCTGGTTCGGCATCCACAGGATGTCGGGCTGCTTGGCGTAGATGTTGGACAGCTGCGCGTTGAAGTCCTTCACGTCCGCGCCGGCATAGGTCTCAACCGCGACGACCTGACCGCCGAGGGCCTCAAAGTTCTCCTTGAAGGCTTCCATCAGGCCGGTCGAGTACGGGTCGGCGTTGGAATAGAGGATGCCCGCGGTCTTGGCGGAGAGGTCGTTGTACGCGTAGGCCGCGGCGACCTTGCCCTGGAACGGGTCGATGTAGCACGCGCGGAAGATGTAGTCGCCGACCTGCGTGACCTTGACGTTGGTGGCGAACGTGGAGACGACGGGGATGCCCGCGGCCTGCGCGATCGGCGCGCCGGCGAGCGTTAACGAGCTCTCGTCCGGTCCGACGATGGCGACGCAGCCGAGGTCGTTGATGCACTTGGAGTACGCGTTGGCGCAGATGTCCGCCTTGCTCTCGGTGTCTTCAAACACGATGTTCACCTTGACCTGCTTGCCGCAGATCGTGATGCAGCCGTTCGTCTCGGCGAGCTCGGACTCGATGACCTTGACGGCGTCCTTCTTGAACTGGCCGGCCTGCGCGTTGTCGCCGGAGAGGCCCGCTACGAAGCCGATCGTGATCTCGTCCGGTACGTTGGCGGCGGCGTCCGCCGCGGGAGCTGCGGTTTCTGCGGGGGCGGCGGCCGCGGGTTCGGAACCCGTCGCGGGCTGGCTGGCGTCAGGCGTGCTGCAGGCAGCAAAGCTGAACGCAAGCGCGAGAATCAGTGCGATTGATGCAAGTTTCTTCATGGTGATTGGTTCCCTCCTTATGTTTTTTAAGCGGATGTTTCGTTGACATATCGTTCATTTGGGTTTAGATCCCCCAAAGAACTTCCCCAATTACGATCGTCCTTGTTTGCAGAAGTATACACGATAAAAGTTTGTCATAACGTTTCGACACATGCAAAAACTTTTCCCTTGGGTATAAAAACGGTTTGACGCGCGTTCGGACCGTCCGAATTTTCGGGAGACCCCGGATTCATTTCCCATGATAAACCCCGCGCGGGGAATTGTCAATAAAAACGTTATGACAACAACCAAAAACTTTTGTTTCGTGCAGGGTTTCGTGGTTTCACCGCCTGTTTGGGCCGTCTGCGGGCGCTTAGGCGATGTAATTTGGCAGGAGGTTCCATCACGTTTTGCGGTTTGTTGCGGAGGAGGGTCGGCGCGGGGCGTGGGCGCTGAGTTCCGGGAGCTGCCTCCTGCGATGGGAGGGGACATTGCTGACGCGCGGCTCCTGTCTTTTGTTTCTTCTTTTCCAGAAAAGAAGCGGGAGTGCGAGGGGCTGAAGCCGGGCGCCGCAGGCGGCGCTCAGCTCCGGTTCCTCCGCCAAAGGGACGAGTCCCTTAAGAATCACGCAGGAGCAAAGCTCGGGGGTACGTGCCGGACTCCGGAGGAATCGTCGCTCGTGCCGAGGGCAGGGGACACCCGCGCGTGAAGCCATGGCGGGCCGGTGCCCGCCGCAGTCTCGTCCCGGCGGTCTGCGCGCGCCCGCGCTTGCGCCGGACTTTCGTAACCCGTCCGGGTATTCCGCACGCAGCGCCCCCCCCGCGCGCCTCAGAGCCGGATCAGATACTTCAGAGCGCGGTGCTCGCGCAGGCGGTCGTAGGCGCCCTTGATCTCGGCAAGCGGGACCGGGTTCTCCGTGTCGTACCACGCGGCGGCGTCCAGCCGGCCGCTCAGGATATGCGACATCACCTCGGCGTGCGTCTCCTCCTCGTCGTAGCCGCCGGCGTACACCGAGAAGCTCGCCGAAGCGGCGAACGGGTTGATGCCGCAGCTTCTGCGGTCGTTCCAGCCGTAGATGCCGACCGTTCCGTTGGACCTAAGCAGACCGAGCGCGCTGTTGACGACGCCCGACGTGCCGACGCCGTCGATGATATAGTCCACGCCGCCGGGGATCGTGCCCTTCAACGTCGCGGCGAGCTGGTCGTCCTTGTAGCTGTAATAGCCGGCGATGGGGAACGGGGCGAAGCTGGCCTCGCGCAGCGGGTTCCCGACAACGTACACCGCAGCGCCCAGGTTGACGCCGTGCACGGCGAACGCCAGCGCGTTTGCGCCGGAACCCACGACGAGCAGCGCCGAGCCATCTTTTACGCCGATGCGCTTGATATAAGAAAGCGTCTCGCGCCAGGTGATCGTCATCGGCGCGGCCTTGGGGTCGACCTCGGCCGGTATGACCTGGTTGACGCGGCCACTCCACCAGCGGCTGCGGTCCACGCCGTCCCTGGCCATCTGCCAGTGGTCCCTGGCCACGCCGTACTCGGCGAAGCCGCCCCAACTCGCGTTGAGACCGTCCGCAAGCCCCGCGGGCGCGCCGACGCGCGAGACGAGATCGCCGACCTTGAAATTTCTGACCTTGGCCCCGACCTCCACGACGCGGCCGACGCTCTCGTGCCCGAGTATCGTCGGGTACTCGATCGGGTTCGGATGCCCGCCGGCCATCAAGCGCAGGTCCGTCCCGCCGCACGTCGCGCCGTATTCCATTTTGCACAGCGCTTCGTATTCGCCGATCCGCGGCATCGGCACGTCCCAGACCTCGAGATCGAATGTTTTTGTGACTACGGCCGCTTTCATACCAATAAGCGCCTCCTCTGGTCTATGAAAAGTACGTTGGAGGCTCCGCCTCCAAGTTAAGGCGTTTCTCCGGTTAGGGGAGCGTTCGAGGGCTCCGCCCTCGAGAAACAAGTACGTTGGAGGCTCCGCCTCCAAACCTCCGCTTAAGGGACAAGTCCCTTAAGAATCTCGCAGGAGCAAAGCACAAAGGTAAGCGCCTCTCCTGACTTTTGCTTCTTTTCTTCAAGAAAAGAAGCGGGTGCGCGGGGGACTAAAGCCGAGCGCCGCCTGTGGCGGATAAAGCGAGGCGAAAGCCCAGTGAGCAAAGGAGCGCAAGGATGCGGGCGAAGCACGCGACGCGGCGCGGCCATTGCGAACTGTGGGTCGTGAAGCGGCAGGTTCTCGCAAAAACCTAGGTGCGCGAGGGTGGAACCTTCGCAGAAACCCCAGCGCCCTCGCAAAACCCTACACGCCCGGCCCGCGTTTCTGCGGGCCGGACGCGTGATGCTTGGTCGATACGCCGGGAAAAACCCGCGGCTTACAGTTTGCCGATCTCCTTGAGGATGCCGAGGGAAACCTTCATCTCGGCGTCCGTGGCGGGCGCGAGCGGCAGGCGCGGCGGCCCGAGCTTGATGCCGGTGACGGCCTCGATGGCGGGGCGCAGGATGGAGTTGGGCAGGATGCGGCCGTTCTGGCCTGTGGACTTGCAGAAGCGGTACAGCGGCACAAACAGCTCCTTCGCCTTGGCGTTGTCGCCCTTGGCGAACGCGTCGAAGATCGCGCGGATGTCGTGGCCGAAGATATGCGCGCCGCCGCTGACGATGCCCATCGCACCCTGCACGATGGTCGGCAACAGCATGACGTCGTCGCCGTTGAAGACGACGAAGTTCGGGTCGACGTCCTTGGTGGCGAGGAAGAAGTCCGTGATCTGCGTCGGGTTGATGCCCGCTTCGTCCTTGATGCCCACAATATTCTTGAACTTGGCGAGGCGGCCGACGGTCTCCGGCTCCAGATTGATGCCGACGAAGATCGGGATGTTGTAGAGCAGAATGTCCACGTCCACGTTCTCGGCGAGCGTCTTGTAGTGCTGATAGAGGCCCTCCTGCGTGGGCTTGTTGTAGAACGGGCAGACGACCATGCACAGGCCGATGCCGAGCTCGCCGGCCTTCTTGGTCAGCGCGATGGTCTCCTTGGTGGAGGCGCAGCCCGTACCGGCGATGACCGGCTTCCGGCCGGCCGAGGCCCTGACGGCGGTCTCCATCAGCTTGACGCGCTCGTCAAAGGTCAGAAGGCAGGCTTCGCCGGTGGTGCCCGTGACGATGAGCGAGTCGCAGAGGTCCTTCTCGATCACGTAGTTAATCAGTTTCTCGTACTGGCCGAGGGCGAGCTCCTCGCGCTCGTCGTAGGGCGTAATCAGGGGCAGCAGAATCCGGCCGTACTTTTCCACAAAAGTCATGTTGTGTTCCTTCCTTTTCCGTTTATTTTGAAGCGTTTAATAGTGGGGAAAATATCGTCGCGCGGCTCTTTACCAGGCGGTCCAGCCGCCGTCCATAACGACGTTGGCGCCGGTCATGTACTTTGACGCGTCGGATGCCAGGAACACGATCGCGCCGTTGTACTCGTCCTCCCGCGCCATCCTGCCGATCGGGATGCGCCGGCAGTAGTTTTCCACAAATCGCGCGTCCTGCGTGCTGCGGAACACGCCCGACGGCGTGAACGTGTTGACGCGGATGTTGTCGCGGCCCCAATAGGTCGCCAGATACCGCGTGAGGTTGTAGATACCGGACTTGGCCGCCGAGTACGCGACCGGCTTGATAAACGGCACGCCGGTCAGCTCCTTTTTATAGGCGTAGATGTCCTGCACGGGCGAGACCATGCCGTAGATCGAGCCGATGTTGATGATCGAGCCGCCTTTTTTCGCGGCGATCATGCGCGCGCCGACGGCCTGGCAGCACAAAAACGTGCCGGTTAAATTGACCTCGACGACCTCGCGGAAGACCTCCTCCGGGAAGTTCTCGAACGGCCCGGACACCTCGGGCGGCGCGCTCGGCTGCGTGTCGATGCCCGCGTTGTTGATCAATACGTCCGGCGGTCCCCAGACCGACGCTATGTCGTCGAGCGCGGCCTGAATGGACGCTTTGACCGTGATGTCCACGGCGTAACAGCGCAAATTTCCGCTTTCGCGCTGCTTATCGGAGAACCGCGCGGCGATCTTATCCTCGCCGACATGCCGCGCAAACACCGCGACGCGCGCGCCGCGCTCCAAAAGCGCGCTGGAAAACTGGGCGCCGAGCTGGCCGAGCCCGCCCGTCACGATACAGACCTTGCCCTCGACGCTGAACAATGGATCCGGCTGCACGGCGAATAATCCCTCCCGACGTGTCTAATTGTCATATGTCTGACATCATACTATATTAGCCGAAAACAAAAGTCAAGCCCCTGCCGATTCCGGCCGGATTTTTCCAAAACCGCGCGCGATCGGACGCTTTTCGGATCGGTTTTATAGGCCGGAGCGCGAAAAAGCGCGGCCTTTACAGATAAAATGAAATGTGCTATTTTGAGTTTATTCCCATGCCGGAGCCCGAAAGGCCGCGCGTTTTTGCCGGCCGGCACCGATTTTATGCACCGCAAAGGGCCCGCAGGAAAGACGAGGAACAGGGTGTTATGAAGGAAATCCAGAGGATCTCCATCACGGACGCGATCGTCGATTCGATCCGCGATATGATCGAGTCGGGCGAGTACGCCATCGGCGACCGGCTGCCGACGGAGGCAAGGCTCTGCGAACTGATGAACGTCAGCCGCTCGAGTTTGCGCGAGGCCATCCGCGTGCTGCAGGCGCTCGGCTACGTGCAGATTCAGCCGGGGCGCGGCACCTTCGTGACCCAGAACCGCATCTCGATCGACAACGAGAAGTGGTTTTCCTCGGACAGCGTGAACTTCACGTCGTTTATGGAGGTCCGCATGGCGCTCGAGCTTTTGGCCGTCCGCCTTGCGGCCGAGCACTGCCGGCCGGGCGAGCTCGACGAGCTGAAGGAGATACACGCGTCGTTCGTCGAGGCGGACAAGGAGAAGGATTGCGTACGTCTGATCATGCTCGACGAACTGTTCCACTCCAAGATCATGGCGATCTCGAAAAACTCGCTGCTGGTCAGCATCAACGCGCAGCTTCTCGAGGCGTTCCGCGTGTTCCGCTCAAGCTCGTTTGCCAACGAGGAATTCTATCACAACGCGGTCGAGCCGCACGGGCGCATCGTCGACAGCTTTGCCGCAAAGGACCCGGACCGCGCCGTGCAGGAGATGAAGCAGCATCTCGAGATCACCGCGCGCGACATGGCGAGCATCCACAAAACGGCGCGGCCGTACCGCGCGTAGGGTAGACGGGTTAAAGGAGCGCAGGCTGCGGGGCAAACAGCGCGGGCTTCGCAATTGTTTTAGGTTTGTTGGTTAAAGAAGCGCCGTTTTTGGCCCGGCAAGGCAGTCCCCGGGAAATATCCCAAGCGGGCTATTGACTTTTTGAAAAGGTCCGCTACAATGTAAATTGTATGATGTCATACGATAATACGCTCTTTTAGCAGCAAGTAACGGAGGATCGCAGTATGCTGGAACACATTGCCGGGCTGATACCGCCCATCGTCACGCCGTTTCGCGAGGACGGCACGATCAACGAGACGCTCCTCGAGAAGGACATGGAGTTTTGCATCAAGTCCGGCGTGCAGGGCCTGAGCGTGGGCGGCAGCACGGGCGAGGGCCCCACGCTGCGCGACGAGGAGCTGCGCGACTTAATCGGCCTTGCCAAGAAGCATGTAAGCAAGGGCCAGCCGGTCGTGTGCGGCATCATGCGCACCTGCACGCGCGACGCGGTGCGCGCGGGACTTAATGCCCGCGAGGCGGGCGCGGACGCGATCATGGTCACGCCGACCGCGTACAACGTGCTGGTGCCGGACGAGGAGGGCATGTTCGACTTCTACAGCACGCTCTCGCGCGAGGTGCAACTGCCGATCATCATCTACAACGTGATCCCGCAGAACACGATCCAGCCGCGGCTGTTCCGGCGGCTGTTGGACGAGACGCAGTACGTGCGCGGCGTCAAGCAGTCCGTGGGCGGGGTCCCGGCCCTGTACGCCATGCGCATGGTCGCCAAGAACGACGGCATGGTCTACGCCGCCACGGACGATATGCTGGCGACCTGCTTCTCGCTCGGCGCCGACGGCGCGATCTCAGCCGTGCTTGCCGTGTTCCCGGAGCTCTGCGTCGAGATGTGGGGCTGCGTCAAACGCGGCGACTGGACGCGCGCCTATGAGATCCAGAACCTCCTGTACGAGCCCTGGCAGTGCATCGCCGGCAACCAGTTCCCGATCCGCGTCAAGTACGCGCTCAAGCTCCTCGGCCGCGACGTCGGATTGTGCCGCAGCCCGATCATCCACCTCGGCGACGAGGAGAAGCGCCGGATCGAGCAGGCGTTTAAGATTTTCCAGTAAGTAGTTGGGTTTTCGTTAAGGCTATCGAATATATGCGCGGCGCGCCCCGGAACGGGGCGCGCTTTTTCTGCTTTGAGGTGGCGGGGAATACGGGGGACGATTGCAGGGGCTTTGCCCCTGCACCCCACCAAAGGAGGAAACCTCCTTTGGAAACCTGGCGAAACCCCAGCAACCAATTTGGGTTTCCAAAGGGCCTTCGGCCCTTTGGCGGAGGTTTGGAGGCGGAGC
>CAZIRB010000064.1:0-13471 GCA_964541695.1 uncultured Oscillospiraceae bacterium | reverse complement strand
CGGATTCGAACCGGTGATCTCTACACTGCCAGTGTAGCGCGATAGCCAACTTCGCCAAAGCCCCAGACGCAAATGCTATTATAGAGGATGGCGCGAAGTTTGTAAAGAAGAAATTTGCGTTTAAAAAGCTGCGAATGCCACAAAGTTATGAATTTTTTCCGCGAATGCAAGACACCAAAATAAGCGTGTGCTATAATACGTTGAATACTTGTAAGGAAGATTTGTATGGCGAAACGAAACGGGTTTTTGACGCAGCTGCGTAAAAAACTGATCATCACGCAGGCGGATACCGATGCGGAGAGCGGCGCCGACGAGGAGGACGCCGACCTTTTTATCGAGCGCACCAAGCCGCGGCCGTTCCTGCTCGCCGTGCTGTTTACAACCCTCAAGATGCTGCTGTTCTCGTTCTTCGTCGTGGGCTTTATACTGCTCGGCCTCGGGTTCGGCATCGCCAAGGCTTATGTGGAGACCACTCCGAAGCTCGACGTGGCCCAGCTCACCATTTCCGACCGCACGTCGTTTCTGTACGACATGAACGGCAACCTGATCACCTCGATCGCGGACGTGGAATACCGCGACTGGGCCGATATCGACCAGATCCCGGACATGCTGAAGAACGCGTTCATCTCGGTCGAGGACGTGCGCTTCTACAAGCACTCCGGCGTGGACTTTAAGCGCCTGTTTTCCGCGGCGCTCGAGGTACTCGGCAACAGCAACGCCTCGGGCGGCAGCACCGTTACGCAGCAGCTCATTAAAAACAAGATCCTCGGCACACAGCGCACATACAAGCGCAAGATTCAGGAGGCCTATCTCGCGCTGCAGCTTGAGAAGATGATCAGCAAGGACGACATCCTCGAGGCGTACCTCAACGACATCCCGCTCGGCGATTCGAACTACGGCGTCAAGACCGCGGCCAAGGATTATTTCGGCAAGGAGCTTAACGAGCTGACCATCCGCGAGTGCGCGATGCTCGCGGGGCTGACGCAGAGCCCGTACACCTACAACCCGCGCAAGAACATGTACCAGCGCAACAAGATGGACGTCACCGACGCGCGCACAAACCAGGTGCTGCTGCGCATGTATCAGGCGGGGTACATTAACTCCGACCAGTATCACGCCGCGCTCTCCGAAAAGGTAAACATTATCGAGGTAAGCGAGCAGAAGCAGATGTACGACATGGCGTACTTTGTCGAGTACGCGATCCGCGACGTTGTGACGCACCTGCTCTTGCAGCGCGGCCTCGCCGATACGTCCGCCAACCGCAGCCAGATCGAGAACGAGCTGCGCACCGGCGGCTACCACATCTATACGACCGTCGATCCGGCCATTCAAAACACGGTCCAGGACACGCTGTCGGCCTGGGACCACTACCCGACGCTCGCCGACAGCAGTAAGGCCGTGATGGTCGAGACGAACGCCGACGGCACGGTGATCGAGACCGTCGAGCCGCAGGCGGCGTCCGTCGTGCTGGATTACCACACGGGCGAATTGCGCGCGGTGATCGGCGGCCGGGACGAGCCGACGATCCGCAAGGGAATGAACCGGGCGTATCAAAGCTACACGGAGATCGGCTCCGCGATCAAACCGCTGACCATCTACGGCCCGGCGCTCGACCTCGGCATGTCGCCGAGCAACATCGTGCCCAACATGGACGGCCCGATCGAAGGCTGGGGCACGGAGAAGGGCTATCCCTCTGGCGGCCTCGACTCCCACTACGGTCCGGTCACGCTGCGGCGGGGCCTGATGTCGTCGCTCAACGTCGTCGCCGCGCGGATGCTGTTCGAGCACGTGACGACGGACGTCGCCGCGCAGTACCTGATCAACCTCGGCGCGACGGAATCGAAGGTCAACAAGGACGGCCCGGGCCTCGCGCTCGGCACCTCCGGCCTGACGCCGATCCAGATGGCCGCTGCCTACGGCGCCATCGCGGGCGGCGGCGTGTATCTCGAGCCGCTCTCGTTTACGAAGGTGCTCGACGCCGACCAGAACGTGATACTCGACGCGGACGAGGTGCGCAGCACGCGCCGCGTATTCAAGGAGAGCACGGCGTACCTTTTGACGGATATGCTGACGGACGCAGTGAAGTCCGGCACCGGCACGAAGGCGAAGATTTCGGACATGACGGTCGCGGGCAAGACCGGCACGAACTCCGACTACGCGAGCGTCTATTTTGCGGGCTACACGCCGTATTACGCGTCCGTCGTCTGGATCGGCCACGATTACCCGACCAATAAGCTCAAAAAGGGCGCCTCGGGCGGCGACTACGCCGCGCCGCTGTGGCAGTCCTATATGGCTAAATTGCATGAAAGCCTGGAGGACCGGCCGATCATCGACGCCGACCCGTCCGCGCTGGGCCTCGTCCAGCGCACGATCTGCACGGTCTCCGGCCTGCTCGCCACGGACGCCTGCAAGGACGACGAGGACCACAAGCCGCGCACGGAGTGGTTCAACGCCGCAAACGTCCCGACAAAATACTGCGACATGCACGCAACGCTCGCCATCTGCGCGGACTCCAACGCGCTGGCGACGCAGTTCTGCCCGGCCGAGAGCGTCAAGGAGACGAGCTTCATCCTGATCCGGCCGGATTCGCAGTTTGCCGCTTTCGACGACGAATACCTGCTCAAGGCGATGCCGAACGCGGTGCGCACGGACCTGTCGCTCGAGGCGTATACCGCGGCGCGGCCCACGTGCCCGCTGCACTCCGACGGGTCGCTGTCCGTGTTTGAGCTCAAGACGCGCGCGGAGGCGCTGATTGCCGAGGTGGAGACCTTCCTCGACGAACACGGCTCCGTCGACGACGCGTCGCGCGAGCTGCTGCGGGGTGATATCTCCGCGCTGAACGCGGCGCTGGCCGGCTATGACTACGCGACGATCGAACCGCTCGTGACCGCGCTCAACACGAACTATACGAACGTCAAAACCACCGTCGGGGGACAGGACTGACATGGCGCAGCTTACGGCCCTGTACGAGCGTGAGCGCGCGCGGCTAATAACGCTACAAACGCCGGACGCGCCGGACGGCGAATACGCGCGGCCGGTGTTCGGCGGGGGCTGCGCTTCGCCCGCGCTGCTTTTTGTCGGCGAGGCGCCGGGGGCGGAGGAGACGCGGTACGAGAAGCCGTTCGTCGGCAAGGCGGGTCGCCAGCTCGACGAGCTGCTAACGCTCATGGGCGTTTCGCGCGCGGAAATCTATATCACAAACGTGGTTAAATATAGGCCCGTGGTCCGCAACGAAAAGAGCGTGCGCAACCGCACGCCGTCACCGCGCGAGATCGACGACGGGCTGCCGCTTTTGCTGAACGAAATTCTGCTCCTTAAGCCCGCGTTCATCGCCACGCTCGGAAATACGCCGCTGTCCGCCGTCCAAAAACTGGCGCAGCTTCCGCGCGTTTCCATCGGCGAGCTGCACGGAAAACCGCTGCCAATTGTCATCTCCGGCTTCGCCGTCACGCTGTTTCCGCTGTATCACCCCGCAAGCGGCATCTACAACCGCTCTTTGGTCGCCGTTATGCGGCAGGATGCGTCGAAACTGCGTGAAAATTTGGTGAAAGGGTTGTGAACTGTCGCTCTTGGTGTGAAACTATGTTATAATTCAGGTAACAAATTTGACGAGGAGCGCACAATGGCAAACAAAATTCTAATCGCGGACGACGATCAGATCGTACACGAGGCTCTGCGCATCTACCTGAATGCGGAGGGCTTTGAAACGGTCGACGTATTCGACGGCGCCGCCGCGCTTGAAAACATCACGCCCGAGGTTGTGCTGTGCGTGCTCGATATCATGATGCCGAAGCTGTCCGGCATCGAGGTCTGCCGCGAAATCCGCAAGACCTCGCAGCTGCCCATCCTGATGCTGACCGCAAAAGGCGAGGAGATCGACCGCATCGTCGGCCTCGAGCTCGGCGCGGACGACTATATCGTAAAGCCGTTCAGCCCGCGCGAGGTGGTCGCGCGCATCAAGGCGGTGCTGCGCCGCACGAACGAGCAGCCAAAGTCCGACTCGGCCATCGTCTCGTACAACGGACTCACGATCGACTTAAAGAGCTACTCCGTCACGCTGCGCGGCGAGCCGGTGATCTGCACGCCCAAGGAGATCGAGATTTTGCACATGCTCGCGTCGAACCCCGGGCAGGTGTTTACCAGGGAGCAGCTGCTCTCGCGCGTGTGGGGCTATGATTTTGCGGGCGAGACGCGCACCGTGGACACGCACATTAAACGCATCCGCGCAAAACTGGATTCCACGGGCCTCGGCTGGAGCATCAAGACGATCTACGGCGTGGGGTATAAGTTCGAAACCGAATGAACCCGGTCCGAAGCGTCTTTTTCTGGCGCATACTGATCATATCGATTATCGCGCTGCTGCTGGCGAACATCGTTTCGCTCGCAGCTTATGCGTATGTGGGGCGAAACACCTATATCTCCATCGAGATGGCGAACCTCGAGCCCGAGGCCGAGGTCACCAAACAGATCTACGAAGAGTATAAGAACGGCATGATGTCCGAGGAGGCGTTCCAGCGCCTGATCGAGAAGCAGACCATCTCGAGCGAGTCCGCGATCTTAATCTCCGACTCCATCGGCAAGACCCTGATTGTGCGCAGCATCGGCAGCACGGTCGACGTGCGCGATTTCGGCGCGTATTTCAGCGCGGAGCTGCAGCACGTGCTCTCCGGCCAGACGGTCGAAAACGACAACCTCGAGCTGCTCAACGGCGAGACCGCCGTCTCCGTCGGCATCCCGATCCACGACACCGAGGGGAACGTCACCGGCGGTATCTTCATCATCAAGCAGATCCAGCGCATCCAGTCCGCGTTCCAGCAGCTCAACAACGCCCTCACGCTGACGATCATACTCGTGCTGCCGGTGTTTATGATGCTCGTGGCGATCAGCACGAACCGCGTATCCAGGCCGCTGTCCGACATGGCAAACGCCGCCATCGCCATGTCCAAGGGACGCTTCGACGTGCGCGCGGACGAAACGAACGTCGGCGAGGCCGGCATCCTCGCGCGCGCGCTCAACACGCTGTGCGAAAACCTGTCGCAGACCATCTATCAGCTCCAGAGCGAGAAGCGGCAGCTCAACCAGATTTTGTCCAGCTTCTCGGACGGCGTCGCCGCGCTCGACAGCATCGGGTGCCTGACGCATTTTAACCCCGCGCTGATGAAGATGTTCGGCGCAGTGGACGTCAAAACGCCCATGGACCTCGTGCCGGACGAATCGGTGTGGGAGGTGTTCCGCGCCGTGTTCGAGTCGCGCAATCCGCAGACGCTGCACTATGCCTTGCCGTCCGACCGTGCGCTGTGGATCTCCGTGGTACCCGTTGTCTCGGAGGACGGCGAATGCACCGGCGTGGTCGGGCTGTTTAAGGACGTGACGGAGCTCGAGCGGCTCGAAAAAACGCGGCGCGACTACGTGGCCAACGTCAGCCACGAGCTGCGCACGCCGCTCACGGCCGTCCGCGGTCTGCTTGAACCGCTCGCCGACGGCATGGTCAAAGACCCCGAAACGGTGGACCGCTACTACAAGATCATGCTGCGCGAGGTGATGCGCCTGTCCCGGCTCATCACGGACACGTTGGAGCTGTCGCGGCTGCAGTCCGGCAGCGAACATATGGAGCTTGCCGCGGTCAACGTAAAGGACCTGCTCGAGGAAATCCATCAGAACTACGTCAACGAGGCCCGGCAGAAGGACATCCGCCTGATTCTCGACGCAAACAACATCCCGTACGCCATGACGGACCGCGACCGCGTCGAGCAGCTGCTCGTCATTTTGATCGACAACGCGATGCACTACACGCCGCCGGGCGGCTCCATTACGCTGCAGGCGACGGTCGGCGAGCGCATCCTAATCTCGGTGATCGACACTGGCTGCGGCATATCCGCCGAGGACCTGCCGCACATCTTCGAGCGCTTTTACAAGACCGACAAATCGCGCCGCGAGGGCGGCACGGGGCTCGGGCTGTCCATCGCCAAGCAGATCGTCGACAAGCTCGGCGAAAGCATCTATATCGAGAGCGAGCTTGGGCAGGGGACGAGCTTCCATTTCACGCTGAAAAAATACGTCAGCAACGCCATCGCACTCGGGCCCAGCACAGGCAGCGCGCGCTACGACGAGGACACGCCGCAGCGCCGTCCCGCCGCGCCTATGGACGACGAGGACTCGCAGGATGCGCCGTATATCGTGCTCCCGCGGCAGCAGCAGAGCGCCAAAGGGAATAAACCGCACAAACCGCAGAAGAAATAGCCCGGCCGCAAATCCGTTTGCGCCCTTCTTGATCGCTCCCCCCGCGGCATATGCTGTACGGGGGAGATTGTTTTATGGAATGGAGACGCCGCCGGAAATTTGGTAGGCGCGCGACGGTGGGCGGCTATGCCGCGCGCCGGCTTGCGATCGGCGCGGTGTTCGTGGCGGTGATCGCGCTGATCTCGCTCTCGAGCCTCGGCGCGTGGCTGTCGACCAAGGTGTTCGCGCCGCTGTTCTCCACCGCCGCGCCAAGCTCCGCGGCGCAGGCCAAAACGACCCCCGGCGCGTCGGAGACGCTGCAGGAGCAAAATCCAGCCGCGCGGTCGATCTCGATTCCCGCCGTCAACTGCTACGCGCTGCAGATGGGCGTGTTCTCAAACCCCGAGAACGCCGAGAACCAGTCCGCGGAGCTGATGCGCCTCGGCGCGGCGGGCTATATCCGCATGGAGGACAGCCAGTACCGCGTGCTCGCGGCCGGCTATACGAGCGAGGAGGACCTGAAGTCCGTGCGCGAGCAGCTCGCCGCCGACGGACTCGACAGCGCCTCCTACCCGATCAAAAGCGCGGCCTGCCGCCTCGCCGTGACGGGGACCGAGGACGAGGTTTCCGCCTGCCAGGCCGCGGCGGACGCGCTCGTTTCGCTGCTCGCCTCGCTCGCCGAGCTGCCGATCTCGTTCGACCGCGACAAGGCGACCGTCGAGGCGGGGCTTGCGCAGCTTAGGGCGATCTACGAGCTCGCCAAGCAGAACAGGGACGCGCTCGCGGCGGCGCAGGACGGCGGCGACCCCGTCGCGGAAGCGCTGCTCGTCTGCTTCGACAACAGCATCTCGCAGATGTCCGACATCCTGGCCAACGAGGAGATCGCGCGCGTCGCGCTGTCGGCCTCGCTAAAGCGCCTGTACCTTGCGCTTGCCGACGATCTCACCGGCGCGGTCAATGCGCAGAATCCCAAGGCAATTCAAGGCTGAACGGCCCAAATCGTGACCAAAACTTGTACAATTTTGACAAGGTATCCGAACCGATTGCTTTGTTTAAGCCCGGCAAATTATAATACTCCTTGAAGGAGCGTGATCCTTATGCCAAAGATGCCGCATATCTTGATCTGCGACGACCAGCCGATCATTCATGAAACGCTCGGCGTATACCTCGAGAACGAGGGATATACCCACGCCTCCGCCTACAACGGCGTGCAGGCGGTCCAGATGGCGGAAAGCGAGTCGCCCGACCTCATCCTTTTAGACCTGATGATGCCGCTCAAGAACGGCATCGAGGCCTGCAAGGAGATTCGGCAGACCAGCAGCGTGCCGATCATCATGCTGACCGCCAAGGGGGAGGAGATCGACAAGGTGCTGGGGCTGGAGTTCGGTGCGGACGACTACATCGTCAAGCCGTTTTCCGCGCGCGAGCTGATCGCGCGCATCAAGGCCGTGCTGCGCCGCTCGACCGCCGCGCCGGAGAACGCGAGCCAGACGATCCGGCTCGACGACCTCGAGATCAGTCTGTCGAATTATGAGGTCAAGATCGCGGGCAAGCCGGTCGACTTTACGCCCAAAGAGGTCGAGATCCTGTACCTGCTCGCCTCGCACCCGGGCCGCGTGTTCGACCGCGAGCAGATCCTGTCCAAAATCTGGGGCTACGATTATTTCGGCGACACGCGCGCCGTCGACACGCAGATCAAGCGCATCCGGCAGAAGATGCCCTCCGAAAACGTGAAGTGGGGCATCCGCACGGTCTACGGCGTCGGCTACAAGTTCGGCCTTGTCGAATGATCAAGCGCAGAACGATATTCAGGCGGCTTTTGTCCGTCGTTATCCTCGCGTGCGTACTGACGGCGGCGCTGTCGGGCGTGATCTACAGCGTGACGGGCGTGCGCATGCTCGCGCGCCGTATCGCCGACGAAATGATGCCGCGCGCGGAGGCGATCTCGCGATTGGCCACGCGCTACGTTAACGGCCAGATCACGTTCGACTCTTTTGTGGACTTTGCCGTGCGCGAGCAGCAGGGCGCGCGCATCTACATATTCGACGGGCAGGGCAACACGGTCGCCTATTCGGACACGCGCGACGCGACCGCGTCGCTTGCCTACCTGCAGACGCTCCTGCCGTCGATATTCTCGGACGGGGAGAGCATCGTCTCCACAAAATGGCGCACGAGTGCGGGCATCGTGGTCGGCGTGCCGATCCTCGATAACCTCGGCCGCGTCAACGGCGCGATATTCATCACGAGGCCCCGCAGCGAGGTCGGCGCCGCCATGCGCAGCCTGTTCTTCTCGCTGACCGCGAGCTGCGCGGCGGCCGTGTCCACGCTTGTCCCGCTCGCGTTTATCGCCACGCGCCGCATCGCAAAGCCCGTCCGCCAGATGACCGACGTCGCCATCTCGATGGCCAACGGCGACTTCTCGTCGCGCGCGGGAGAGTTCGACACGCAGGAGCTCGTGCTGCTCGGCGGCGCGCTGAACCATCTCTCCGGCGCGCTGTTTACGACGATTCAGGACCTGCGCCTCGCCAAGGACCGGCTGCACACGATTCTGCAGGGCCTAGCGGAAGGCGTCGTCGCCATCGACTCGTCCGGCAGAGTGACGTACTACAACGACGCGGCGGCAAGGCTCCTCGGCTGTCCCGCGGACGGCGGGGACGTGCTCGGCTGCCTTGCCGAGGCGCTGCCGGTCTACCGGAGCGCGATCGCGGGCAAAAAGGCCTCGGCGCAGCTTTCGCGCGGGGAGAGCACGCTGCTTGTCACCGCAACGCCCTCCAAGGAGACCGCCGACAGCGGGGCGGGCGCGGTCGTGCTTTTGCAGGACGTTACAGAATACGAGCGGCTCGAGCAGACGCGCCGCGACTACGTGGCCAACGTCAGCCACGAGCTGCGCACGCCGATCTCGTCGATCCGCAGCCTCGCGGAGGCGCTCAACGACGGCCTCGTCAAGACGGACGAGGACCGCGCGCGCTACTACGGCTACATCCTGCGCGAATCGCTGCGGCTAAGCCGGCTGATCAACGACCTGCTCGAGCTGTCCAGGCTCCAGTCCGGCACGGTGTCGATCGAGAAGGATGCGTTCGACCTCGACGCGCTGCTGTTCGAGGTCACGGAGCGCATGCGTATGTCCGCCTCATACAGCGGTATCTCGCTGCGCTATACCCGCGCTGTTCTGCCGAAGGCGTTTTCAAACCGCGACCGGATCGAACAGGTGCTCGTGTCACTCATCGACAACGCGATCAAGTACGCCGACGACGACGGCTCCGTCACGGTCGAGGCGGTGCAGGCCGCGGACAAGCTCCTCGTGCGCGTGCGCGACACCGGCCGCATCGCGGACAAGGACCTGCCGCACCTGTTCGAGCGCTTCTACAAGGCCGACGTCTCGCATTCCGAGGGCGGCACGGGCCTGGGGCTTGCGATCACGCAGGAGATACTGACGAGGCTTGGCGAAAGCATCGCGGCGCGCAACGACGGAAACGAGGCGATCCTCGAGTTTACGGTGGCCGCCGCGGACCGCGGCGCGGCGTAAACCCTGAGCCGCGGGGCCCGGATTGCGCCCTATCCGCAGTCAAAAGTTTACAAAAACATAACTGAAAGCCCACAGGTGCGCACGCGTGAACGGATTGTCGCGCGTGTATATTTTATGGTATATTGGTTCCATTGGCACAGGGAGGAGAACACGGATGAACGCCTACGACATACTGGAGGAACGCGGGTTTTTAAAGCAATGCTCGCACCCGGAGGAGCTCAAGGAACTGCTGTCACGCGAGAAGGTGACGTTTTATATCGGCTTCGACCCCACGGCCGACAGCCTGCACATCGGGCACTATGTGGCGCTGATGTCGATGGCGCACATGCAGCGCGCGGGACATCGGCCCATCGCACTGCTCGGCGCGGGCACCGCGATGATCGCGGACCCGTCGGGCAAGACCGAGCTGCGCCGGCTGCTGACGACTGAGGAGCTCGACCACAACGCGGAGTGCTACAAACGGCAGATGTCGCGGCTGATCGACTTCGAAAACGGCCGCGCGCTGATGGTGAACAATGCCGAATGGCTGCGGCCGCTGAACTTTATGGACTTTATGCGCGACGTCGGCGTATATTTCAGCGTCAACCGCATGCTGACGGCGGAATGCTACCGTCAGCGCATGGAATCCGGGCTGACGTTCTTTGAGATGAGCTACATGCTCATGCAGAGCTACGACTTCTTGGTGCTGAACCGCGAGTACGGCTGCTGTCTGCAGATGGGCGGCGACGACCAGTGGAGCAACATCCTCTCCGGCGCGGATTTAATCCGCAGGAAGGAGCAGAAGCCCGCGTACGCGCTGACCACGGCGCTGCTGACCACCTCCGACGGCAAGAAGATGGGCAAGACGGAGAAGGGCGCGGTCTGGCTCGACAAGAACAAATGCAGCGTGTTCGACTTCTACCAGTACTGGCGCAACGTCGACGACGCGGACGTGGAACGCTGCTTAGCTCTGTTGACGTTCATCCCGATGGACGAGGTGCGCCGCCTGGGCGCGCTGAGGGATTCCGCGATCAACGAGGCCAAGCGCGTGCTCGCGTACACACTGACGGAGCAGGTGCACGGCACCGAGGAAGCACAGAAAGCGCAGCAGGCGGCCGAGGCGCTGTTCGGCGGCGCGGGGGACCTGGCCAGCATGCCCACTCTTGCGCTTTCCGCCGCGGACATAGCGGACACCGGGCTGCGCGTGATCGACCTGCTCGTCGCTTCCAAGCTCGCCGGCTCCAAGAGCGACGCGCGCAGGCTGATCGAGTCCGGCTCGGTCGCGGTGGGGGAGGTCAAGGTCACCTCGTTCGATACCGCGATTGCCGAGGCCGATATCGGCGGCGACGGCGTCATTTTGAAGAAGGGGAAGAAGGGCTTTTGCAGGATTCGCCGCGCGTAGGCGAATACCGCACCGTCAAGGCTTGCGGCGCGTATTCGTTTGCCGAACAGAAGTCGCGCTTTACCGGCCGCTGCTTTCCCATAAAGTCGGAGACCGAGGCCGAGCGGATACTTGCCGGGCTGCGCAAGCAATACTGGGACGCGACGCACAACTGCCACGCGTTCCGGCTCGGGACCACAGGCGCGCACGCACGCTCGAGCGACGACGGCGAGCCGTCCGGCACGGCCGGCGTGCCGATCCTCTCCGTGCTGACGCGCGCGGACGTAACGGACGCGCTGGTCGTGGTGACGCGGTATTTCGGCGGGGTGCTGCTCGGCGCAGGCGGCCTCGTGCGCGCGTATTCGCGCGCGGCGGCGGGGAGCCTAAAGGAGGCCGGCGTCGTGCATATGCGCGCGTGCGCGCTGTACGAGCTCGACGCGCCGTACCCGCTGTGGCCGGCGCTTGAGCGCACGCTGCGGCGCGACGCCGTCGTGCAGGAGGTATCGTATCTCGACACGGTGCGCGTGCAGTTTGCTGTGCCTCTGCCGGCGGCCGCGGCGCTTACAAAGCAGCTGGCCGAGCAGACGCTGGGGAAGATCCTGCCAAGCAAATGCGGAACGGCGTATCTGCCGTTTCCCGCCGCCCCAGAGGACGAACTGTGGAAGGAATGAGCCTATGAATACAAAGCGGATCCTGACGGCGATTGCGGGCGTGCTGCTGCTGTTTTTCGTTTCCTCCGCCGCGCGCGCCGACGAGGACGTGCGCATCACGGTCGTCGCCAACCCGACGGAGCTTGCGGAGGCCGGCAACGTTGAATTAAGCTTCACGATCTCGAACTATTCCGATTTTGAGCTGCACGGCGTGACGATCTCGTCGGGCGGCGTGGCGTTCAACGTCAGCGACAAGGAACTGGTCATCCCGGCCAGCGGCTCCGCTTACGACATCAAGCTCACCGTGCCCGTTTCCGATTCCCAGATCGGCCTGCCGATTACGTTCACCGTCACGTGGACGCAGGGCGGCGAGCCTAGATCGCAGGACGTGCCCATTACGATCAACCGCGCGGCCGACCCGGTGATCACGCTTACGCGCGCCGCAAGCGCCGAGAGCGCGCGGGAGGGCGACACCGTCACGATCGAGTACACGCTGACGAACAACACGAAGTTCGATATGTCGGCGCTCTCGCTCGTGGACGAAAACGTCAGCGACACGCCGATCTCGCAGAACGACATGCTGCGCGCGGGCAACTCGATCACGATCCAGCACAAGTATAAGATGGGCGGCGAGGATGTCGTGAGCGCGCCGGTCGTGATGTACACCGTGCGCGGAAAGACGAAGACGTTCTCCGCAATCGAGCCGCTCACGATCAAGCTCCTTCTGGTCAAGCTCGCCGTCGAGGTGCAGGCGGGCTCGCCGACCGTGGACGGCGTGATGTTCACGCTCGCGGTCAAGAACGTCGGCAATCAGACCATCAGCGACATCACGATACTGGACGACCGCGACAACTTCGTCAACGCCGAGCCATTCACGCTCGACGAGGGGGACACGGCCACCTATACGCACCTGGTCAAGCCCGCGATGACCGAGCCGGTGCGCCGCGTTTCGTTTCATGTGACGGGCAAGGACGCGCAGGGCGGCTCATATTCGCTCGACCCGCCGACCGTGACCGAGGTGTACCCGTATGTGGACGATTCGCAGATCGCGACCAGCATCCGCGCGGAGATTCTGCAGCCCTGGTCGGCGGACACGGGCACGATACAGGTCCGCATCACGATTGAGAATGCCAGCCAGATCGACCTTGCCAACGTGCAGGTCAGCGAGCAGGCTCTCGGTATCGTCAAGCTCATCGAGACGCTGGATCGCGGCGAAACGGCGTTCGACCAGACGCTCACGATCGGCTCGCCGCGCAACCTCTCGTTCTCGATGCGCGGCGTCGACCCCGCGGGGGCCATGCGCGAGCTCGGCAGCTTCAGCCTGCCGGTCGCGTATTCGGACGCGACCGCGGCGCCCGTCGCCACGCCCGAAGGCACCGAGCAGGGCGGCGGCCTGTTCACGTTTTTGACCGGCACGCTCGAGAAAATCCTCATCGTGCTCGGCGTGCTGATGTGCATCTCGTTTGCGGTGCTGATTTTGCTCAGCGTCGCGGAACGCAAGCGCATCGTCGCGCTCGAGGAACGGGACGAGGTCGAGAGCGCGTTCGACAACTCGCACCATTACGCGCGGGTAGAGATTCTCGACGAGCCGCTGCCGCCGCAAACCGACCGCGAATGGACGCAGCGCACCGTGCGCCCGCTAAGCTCCGCGCCCGCCGCGCGCGAGCGCGAGCCCGCCGCCCTGCGCGAGCCGCGGGAATACCGCAGGCCGGAGCG
>CAZIRB010000063.1:4263-13526 GCA_964541695.1 uncultured Oscillospiraceae bacterium | reverse complement strand
AAGGACGACGACTGGCGCATGTCGTTCATCATGGGCAACTACATTACGCTCACGAACGTGTCGGACGCGGAGTTTGCCCGCATCCTAAAGCGCCGCGTCGAGCCGCTGTACGTCTCCGTGCACGCGACCGACGGCGCGGTGCGCGCGAATATGATGAAAAACCCCACGGCCGCGCGCATATTAGAGCGGCTTTCCGCGCTCGCCGGAGCCGGGCTGCGCTTCCACGCGCAGATCGTGCTCTGCCCGGGGTTAAACGACGGGGACGTGCTCGCGCGCTCGATCGCCGACCTTACTTCGCTCCGTCCCGCCGCGCGGTCCGTGGCCGTCGTGCCGGTCGGGCTGACGAAATACCGCGCGGGGCTCCCCGATTTGCGCGGCTTTACGCGCGCGGAGGCCGAAACCGTAATTGATTTCGTTGAGAACGTTCAAACTCGCTGCCTCGCCGAACACGGCACGCGCTTTGCGTTCCTGGCCGACGAATGGTACGTGCTGGCTGACCGCGCGCTGCCGCCGTTTACCGCGTACGAGGATTTTCCGCAGATCGAGAACGGCGTGGGCTTATTGCGCCGCTTCGAGGGCGAGCTGCTGGACGCGCTTGCCGACCGCGGGCCGCTGCCGGAGCACAGGCGGTTCTCGTTCGCCGGCGGTGAGGCCGCCACGCCGATCCTGACCGCGGCGCTGGGGTACCTTGAGCCGTACGGGGCCGTATTCGACACGTTCGCGATCCGGAACGACTTCTTCGGCCCCGGCGTCAACGTCGCGGGGCTCGTCACGGGCCAGGACCTCGTCGCGCAGTTGCGGGGGCGGCTGAAAACGGATATACTGTTGATTCCGGGCTGCATGCTGCGCGAGCGCGAGGAAGTATTCCTCGACGACATGGCGCTCGATGAAGCCGCGCGGCTGCTCGATGTGCGCATCGTTCCCGTCGCGGACGGCGCGGAGTTGGTCAATACGGTATGGATGGAGTAAACGCATGGTAAAACCGCTGGTGGCGATCGTGGGCAGGCCGAACGTCGGCAAATCCACATTGTTCAATAAGCTTGTCGGCCGCCGCGTCGCAATCGTGGAGGACACGCCGGGCGTTACACGGGACCGCATCTACGGCGACGCGGACTGGCTGAACTATTCGTTCACGGTGATCGACACGGGCGGCATCGAACCTACCAACCAGGACCAGATCGCCGCGCAGATGCGGCGGCAGGCGGAGCTTGCGGTCGAGACGGCGGACGTGATCGTTTTCCTCGTCGACGGGCGCGAGGGGCTGACGGACACGGACGGCGAGGTTGCGACCATGCTCCGCAAGAGCGGCAAGCCCATCGTGCTCGCGGTCAACAAGATCGACGCCAAGAAATACGACGAGGCGGTCTACGAGTTTTACGCGCTGGGCCTCGGCGAGCCGTACGGCATCTCCGCGGAGCAGGGGCTGGGCCTGGGCGATTTGCTCGACGAGGTCGTGCGCGACTTCCCGCGCGACATCGGAGGCGAGGAGAGCGAGCGCATCAACATCGCCGTGGTCGGCAAGCCGAACGTCGGCAAGTCGAGCCTGGTTAACGCGCTGCTCGGCGAGGAGCGCTCGATCGTCAGCGACGTGCCCGGCACGACGCGCGACTCGATCGACACGCCGTTTTCCTTCGGCGGGCGCGACTACACGCTCGTCGACACGGCGGGCATCCGCCGGAAGCGCGCGATCGAGGACGAGAGCATCGAGCGCTACAGCGTGATCCGCTCGCTTGCGGCGGTGCGCCGCGCGGACGTTGTGCTGATCGTGTGCGACGCGGAGCAGGGACTGTCCGAGCAGGACGTGCGCATCGCGGGCTACGCGCACGAGCAGGGCAAGGCGTCCGTGCTGCTCGTCAACAAATGGGATTTGATCGAGAAGGACACGTACACCGTCAACCGGTTCAAGGAAACGATGGGCGCGGACCTCGCGTTTATGAGCTATGTGCCGATGCTCTTTCTGTCGGCCAAGACCGGCCAGCGCGTGAACAAGGTGCTCGACTACGCGGCCGAGGTGTACGACGAGGCGGGCCGCCGCGTGCCGACGGGTACCCTAAACGACGTGCTCGGCGAGGCGATCGCGATGCAGGACCCGCCGTCCGACAAGGGTCGCCAGCTCAAGATCTACTACGCCACGCAGGCTTCGACGCGGCCGCCGACGTTCATCGTGTTCGTCAACGACCCGGAGCTCGTGCATTTTTCGTATCAAAGATATCTGGAGAACTTCCTGCGGAAATCCTTTGATCTGAACCGGACGCCCATCCGCATATGGTTCAGGAGCAGGAAGAAGGAGGAGGCGTGACATGATTCGGTTGTTTCCGGAGTTTTCGGTGTGGGGCGCGCTGATCGCGGCGGCCGTCGGCTATCTGCTCGGCAACCTGCAGACGGCGATCATCATCAGCAAATATAAGTTTCACGACGACGTGCGCAACCACGGCAGCGGCAACGCCGGCACGACGAACATGATCCGCTCGTTCGGCTTCAAGCCCGGCGCGGTCACGTTCGTGGGCGATTTTGCAAAGGCCGCGCTCGGCGTTCTGACGGGCAACCTGCTTATGGGCGTCGTCGGCGGTTACATCGGCGGGCTGTTCGTCGTCGTCGGGCATTGCTGGCCGGCGCTGGCGCAGTTCCGCGGCGGCAAGGGCATCGCGTCGTCGTTTGCCATCGCGTGGCTGACGTTTCCGCTCGGCGCGGCCGTCACGACCGCCGTGTGGATCGCCGTGTTCCTCGCCACAAAGCGCATGTCGGTCATGTCGCTCTCGGGCATGCTCGCGTTCCTCGTCAGCGTGCTGGTTCTCAGGCTTTCCAACATCCCGCTCGTATGCCTTGCCGCGGCGCTGATCGTCATCGTGTTTTTGCGGCACAAGGATAACATCAAACGGCTCCTGCACGGCGAGGAGGGAAAGATCGTCCCATAGAAGCGGTTTGCGCTCACAAAATGATACATGTTCGCACGGCCTCCTCATATACATTTAGGGATTGAACCTGTATATTTGAGGAGGCGCTTGTATGGAAAAGGCAAAACTCTATCACGATATTGCGATGCGCACGCAGGGGGACATCTATATTGGCGTGGTCGGGCCGGTCCGCACCGGGAAATCGACGTTCATCAAGCGCTTCGTCGACCTTCTCGTGCTGCCGAACATCGAGAACGAGCATGTGCGCACGCGCGTGGTGGATGAGCTTCCGCAGAGCGGCGCCGGGCGGACGATCATGACCACGCAGCCCAAGTTCGTCCCGAACGACGCCATCCGCCTCGAGCTTGCCGACAACGAGACCTGCAACGTGCGCCTGGTCGACTGCGTGGGGTATCTCATCCCGGGCGCGATCGGCCAGCTCGAGGGCGACGCGCCGCGTATGGTGCGTACGCCGTGGTTCGACCACGACATCCCGTTCGAGGAGGCCGCGGCGATCGGCACGCGCAAGGTGATCACGGAGCACTCGACGATCGGCGTCATCATGACGACCGACGGCAGCATCACGGACATTCCGCGCGAGAGCTACGTCGAGGCCGAGGACCAGGTCATCCGCGAGGTGATGGCGACCGGCAAGCCGTTCGTGATCGTGGTCAACAGCACGGACCCGTACGGCGACGGCGCGCGAAGGCTCCGCGACGAGCTTGCCGACCGGTACCGCGCGACGGCCGTGTCGATGAACGTGATGCAGATGTCGCAGGAGGAAGCGGGCACGCTGATCGAGAACATCCTGCTCGCGTTTCCGCTGCGCCAGATCGAGGTGCGCGTGCCTGCTTTTCTTCGCGCACTGCCCTGCGAACACCCGCTCATGCAGCGGCTGCTGCTTCCGGTCTACTCCGCGCTTCCGAATCTCGTGAGCGTGCGCGACTATAACTACCTGCTCTCCGAGATGGCCAACATCGAGCAGTTCCAGGGCGCGCGCATGGAGTCGATCGAGCTTGGCACCGGCACGGTCACGCTCTCGATACAGCCCGAGGAGGGATTGTTCTACCAGGTGCTGAGCGAAGTGTGCAACACGAACATCTCGGACGATTTCGAGCTGTTCTCGGCGCTGAAGGACTTTTTAGGCAGCAAGACGGAGTACGACCGCATCGCGGGCGCGCTCGTGGAGGCGAAGCAGACCGGCTACGGCCTTGTGCCGCCCGCCATCGACGAGATGGAGCTGCTCGAGCCGGAGATCATGCAGCAGGGCAACCGGTTCGGCGTGCGGCTGCGCGCCAAAGCGTCCGGCCTGCACGTCATCCGCGTGGACATCGACAGCGAGGTCAGCCCGATCGTCGGCACGGAGCAGCAGTCTGCGGCGTTCGTCGACCACCTGCTCGACAAGTTCCAAAACGACCCTGCCGCGATCTGGCAGACGAACATATTCGGCAAGTCGCTCTACGACCTCGTGCGCGACGGCATGCAGAGCAAGGTGACCGCGCTGCCGGACGACGTGCGCGGCAAGCTCCAGCAGACGCTCGAACGCATCGTCAACGAGGGCTGCAACGGGTTGATCTGCATCATGCTGTAATTTCCTGCGGATACTAGTCACGGCAAAACGCCGTGACTTTTTTTATTTTTTGCGGGGTGAACGACATGTGGATGCGCACGGACCTGGCGGCGGAGGCGCGCGAATTAAACGGCTCGCTCAAGGGTGTGACGGAGAAGAAGGAGAAAAAGGACGGGGTCGATATCACGCACATCGCCATCGAGACGGAACCGGCCTCCATCCGCCTTGACAAGCCCGTCGGCGACTACATCTCGATCGAGGCGGACAAGATCGCCGACCGCGATCCGGACGTGTTCGAGCGCGTGGCCGACGCCGTCGCGGGCGCGCTCGACGAGCTCATCAAAAAGCTCCCCAAGGCGGACACCGTGCTCGTGGTCGGCCTCGGCAACCGGTTCGTTACGCCGGACGCATTGGGCCCCCGCACGGTCGAGAAGCTCTGCGTGACCAGGCACATCCGCGAAAAGGCCAACGACCTGGCCCCGACGGGCATGCGCTCGGTGGCGGCGATCGCGCCGGGCGTGCTCGGCATCACGGGGCTTGAGACGATCGACGTCGTGCAGGGCCTGGTCGAGCAAATCAAGCCGGACTGCATCATCTGCATCGACGCGCTGGCCTCGCGCAAGGCCTCGCGCATCAGCACGGTCGTGCAGCTCAACAACAGCGGCATCCTGCCCGGCGCTGGCGTCAACAACCGCCAGCAGGGGCTCAACGAGGCGACGCTCGGCGTGCCGGTGATCGCCGTCGGCGTGCCGACGGTCGTGTACGCGTCGACGATCGTGATGGAGACGCTCGCGGCGATCAACAACAAGACCGAGGCGGACCGCTCCGCCGACGCGCTGTTTTCGCTCGTGGACGGCACGATGCGCGAGCAGTTCGGCACGATGATCGTAACGCCCAAGGACATCGACCAGATGATCGACGACGCGGCCGATATGCTCGCAAAAGGCATGAATCGCATGCTGCACCGCGGATACCTGTCCGAAATCATGACATTGCTTTCCTGATGCCCGCATACCCTTATTCGAGGGCATGTACAAATGGGATTTCCGCGGCGTTTCAATCGAAGAAGGACGCTCTATCCGGCCGTACGGAAAAAACAGGGCCAGCCGCAGACGAAAAGGCAGCGCGCGGCGCTGCTCCTGCTCGTCATGCTGTCTTCCGCGGCCATTTTCCTTGCGGCGGCGGTGCTGCTTCTGCTCGAGCCGGCCGAGATCGAGAGCGGCCTTGCCGAGGCGTTTTTGCTGCGCCCGACCGGCACGCCCACGCCCGCGCCGACGAGGACGCCGTCCGCCGCGCCGAAAAAGACCGCCGCGCCGATCGTAAAAACGCCCGAACCGACAGCGGAGCCCACGCCCGCCGAGGGACCGGAGATATTGATCTACCACACGCACGCGACGGAGGCCTACCGCCAGTGCGACGGCTATACCTATGAGCCGAGCGATAACTACCGCACGAAGGAGCAGGACAAGAGCGTGGTCGCGGTCGGCGAGGCTTTGGCAAACACGCTCGAGAACGTGTACGGCTTTGCCGTTGTGCACGACACGACCAATCACGAGCCGCCGCGGCTTGCCACGGCGTACTCGCGCTCCGAAAAGACCATGCTCGCGTATCTGGACCGGTACCCGACCATCCGTTATTTCATCGACGTGCACCGCGACGCCTACGGCAAGAGCGCCTCGGGGAAGACGGACTTCGTCAAGCTCGGCGGCGAGGAGTGCGCGCGCGTGATGTTCGTCGTGGGCACGGGCAAGGGCGCAACCGGCACAGGATTCGGCGAAATGCCGGACTACGAAAACACGCTCGCGTTCGCGCAGACCGTGACCTCGTACCTGCAGTCGATCAACCCGAAGCTTGCGCGCGAGGTGCGCGTCAAGAGCGGCCGCTACAACCAGCACGTGCCGGGCTGCTGCATGCTGATCGAGTTCGGGCACAACGCCAACACGCTGCCGCAGGCGCTCGCCTCCGTGCCGTACGTGGCCGAGGCAATCAACGCCGCAATCAAAAACGGCACGGACCATGCCGTGCCGGGCGATACGGGCGTCTGGACGCCGGAGGATTAAACCGGAAACATGGCCTTATTCCGGTTCAGCACCGTTTTAAACTTCCAGCCGCCGCGCTTTGCGGCCTCCTTGACGATCTTGGGGATCGCGCCCAAATCGAACGTGTATTCATAGCTCTTCCCGTCGGGGCCGTACTGGACGCTCTTTACTTTGCGAAACAGCGCGCTTCCGCTTTGAAACGACGATCCGCCGGCAGAGCCAAAGGAAAGCCCGCCCCCCGTTTCAGTTGTTTTTTCATACATATAAACGGTGCGTTCGTGTTCGTTTAAAAGGATCGACGCGGTATATGCGATCTTTTTGCTTCCCGCACTCCATTTTGCGTCCAGCAATTCAATGTTTACGGCCACGTCCGCCGCGGTTCCGTATCGGGCCTGCACGCCCAGCGCCGCAAAGCCCTCCTTAATTTCGGACAGGATCTGCTGCTTCATGGTTGAGCCCTCTAAAAAACGATAGGGTCGGCCGGCTCAGTGATTTGTCGTGTCGGTACGTCGGGTTGGTTTCCTGGCGTGAGGAGTTAAATCAGCTGATACGCCTTGAGCGTGTCGCGCACAAGCTGCATGTTCGAACCGGCGAGCGGCACGAGCGGCAGCCTTACGTCCGGGTCGCAGAGCTTCATCAGGCCCATCATGGTCTTGATCGGGATCGGGTTTGCCTCGCAGAACGCCGCGCGGCACAGCGGGATCATCTGCATCTGGAATTCGCGCGCGAGGTCGAGCTTGCCGTTAAAGAACGCCTCGCACATGGCGTGCATGGTCTCGGGCATGATGTTGGCGATCGTCGAGATCGCGCCCTTGCCGCCGATGCTCAGCACGGGCACGACATGGTCGTCGTTGCCCGCGTAGATGTCGCAGTCGGGGCAGAGCGCGGCGAGGTTGACGATCTGCGCGATGTTGCCGCTCGATTCCTTGATGCCGACGATGTTCTCGTGCTTCATCAGCTCGTTCATCGTCTCGGGCGCGACGTTTAATCCCGTGCGGTCCGGCACGTTGTAGACGAGGATCGGCAGCCCCACGCTGTCCGCGACGGCGTAGAAGTGCGCGACCACGCCGTACTGCGAGGTCTTGTTGTAGTACGGAGACACGACGAGCAGCGCGTCGACGCCGATGGCCTCGGCGGCCTTGCTGTCCTCGATGACGGACTGCGTGTTGTTGCCGCCGGTGCCGGCGATCACGGGGACGCGGCCGTTGACGCGCTCCACGACGAACTGAATGATCGAGAGCTTCTCGTCGACGCTCATGGTCTCGGGCTCGCCCGCGGAATCGCACACGATGATGGCGTCCGTGCTGCTGGCAATCTGCAGCTCGATCAGCCGCGTGAACGCGGTGAAGTCCACCGCGCCCCGATGGAATGGCGTTATGATGGAAACGCCGCAGCCCCGGAACACTGGCATCTTTCTCAAGCCTCCCACTGTCGGATCAGTTCTTCGGCGATCTGCACGGCGTTCGTCGCCGCGCCCTTTCTGATATTGTCCGCGACGCACCAGAGATTGACGCCGTTTTCGACGGAGAAGTCGCGGCGGATGCGGCCGACGTAGACTGGGTCGGTGTCCTCGGCGTCGCGCGCGAGCGGGTATTTGTTGTTCTTTACGTCGTCCACGACGACGAGGCCGGGCGCCTTTTCGAGCACGGCGCGCAGCTCGGCGATGTCGAACGGACGAAGGAGCTCTATGTTGATGCTCTCGCTGTGGCCGTGGAAGACCGGCACGCGCACGGTCGTCGCGGTGACGGGCAAATCCGGCAGCGAGAGGATCTTGCGCGTCTCGTTGACCATCTTCATCTCCTCTTTGGTGTAGCCGTTGTCGAGGAACGAGTCGATGTGCGGCAGGCAGTTGCCCGCGATATCGTGCGGAAACTTCTGCGGCGGCTTGCCGGCCAGGCCGTCGACAAGGTCCTGGTAACCCTTCTGGCCCGCGCCGGACACGGCCTGGTAGGTGGAGTAGACCACGCGCTTTAAGCCGTATGCGTCGGCGAGGGGCTTCAATGCCACGACCGCCTGTATTGTCGAGCAGTTCGGGTTGGCGATAATGCCCTTGTTCCTGTAGAGCGGGATGGCATCCGGGTTGACCTCGGGCACCACGAGCGGCACGTCGGGGTCCATGCGCCACGAGCTCGAGTTGTCGATCACGACCGCGCCGCTTGCGGCGACGATGGGCGCAAACTCGCGGCTTGTGTCGCCGCCCGCGGAGAATAGGGCTATGTCGATATTAAGGTCGGTGAAAGCGGTGGTAGTCAGTTCGTTCACCGTGTATTCCCGGCCCATGAACGTCAGCGTTTTCCCTGCGCTGCGCGCCGAGGCGAACAACACATACTCGCTGACGGGGAGCTTGCGCTCCTCGAGCACCTGCAGGAATTTGCGGCCGACCATACCGGTCGCGCCGACCACCGCGATACGATACTGCTTCACGTTTCTCACTCCTTGTTTGCTGAATTTTTATGCGATTATCTGATTTATTGTACATGTTGACCGTACGTTTGTCAATTTGGCGCTACCCGGTAAACGAAAGATTTGCGCCAAACTGGAAACTGTTGTACAATAGAGCGATTGAAGCGGAAGGGCGGGGAAAAGGGCTTTGTACGAACGGTTCAGCCTCGTCTATGACGCGCTCATGCGCGGCGTCGATTACGACGGCTGGGCAGACTATCTCGACCGGTTGCTGCGCGGATTTGGTGCCTGCGCGGGCGCGTCCGTGCTCGAGTGCGCGTGCGGCACGGGCGAGATCACGCTGCGGCTTGCCGCGCT
>CAZIRB010000063.1:0-4163 GCA_964541695.1 uncultured Oscillospiraceae bacterium | reverse complement strand
CTTCGATCCCGAGTCGCGGCTGCTCGAGATGCGCTTAAGCTTCTTTGTGCGCGAGGGGAGCGCCTATACGCGCTTTACCGAGACGCACGTGCAGCGCGCGCACACGCGGCGCGAGATCGCGTCCGCGCTGAAAACGTGCGGCTTTACGCTGCTGGCCGCGTACGAGTCGTTTACGGAGCGCGCGCCGCGGCAAAACGCGGAGCGCATCCAATTTGTCGCAAGGAGAACGGAATCGACCGATGGAAGATAGAAGGGACAGTCTGCTGCGCGCGCTCGCGGCCGAAGGCAATGTGCGCGTCGTGGCGGTCTCGGGCGCGGGGCTTGTCGCGGAGGCGCAGCGCGTCCACGCGCTCTCGCGCGTTGCGACCGCGGCGCTCGGGCGGCAATTGCTCATGACCGCCATGATGGCGTCGGAGCTCAAGCACGAATCGGAGCGCGTGTCCACGATCATTAGGGGGGACGGCCCCGGCGGCAGTATGGTCTGCACCGGCAGCGCGGACTGTGCGGTCAAGGGCTATATCGTAAACGGGCAGATCGAGCTGCCGCCCACAAAGCAGGGCAAGTTGGACGTCGCGGGCCTTGTCGGCACAAAGGGCAAGCTGACGGTCGTGCGCGACATGTCCATGCGCGAGCCGTACGTGGGCACGTGCAACCTCGTCTCCGGCGAGATTGCGGAGGACTTTGCCAACTACTACGCGGCCTCTTGCCAGCAGCCGTCGCTTCTGTACCTCGGCGTGCGGCTCGAAGCCGGCACCGGCCGCGTGCTGTCGGCGGGCGGGCTTCTCGCGCAGCCGCTGCCGGACTGCCCGGACGGCGTGATCGAATCGATGCAGTCGCGCGCGGGGCAGATCGGCGAGCTAACGAAGCGCCTGGGCGATGGCTCTAATCTCGAGGAGGCCGTCAAGGCCGCGCTCGGCACACTGGACGTGCAATTCGCCGGCTCGTTTACGCCCGTCTACCGCTGCGACTGCTCGCGGGGGCGCATCGAACAGGCGCTGATCGCGACGGGGCGCGAGGAAATCGACGACATGGTCCGCGAGGACGGCGGCGCGGAGGTGACCTGTCATTTCTGCAACGCGGTCTACCGGTTCACCGCGGAGGAGCTTTTGCGGCTGGTCCAGGATTCGGAAAGGTAACGCATGGAGAAGAAACGCGAAAAAGGGAAGATCATACCGTTCCGGCAGGAGGCCGCGTTTTATTTAAAGCGCGGCGCCAAGGAGATGGGCAGAAACGACCTGGTCAGCGCGCTGTACCAGTACCGGCGCGCGTACCTGGACAATCCGCTCGACCCCGAAACCTGCCTTGCGGTGGCGGAGATATTGAGCCAGATGCAGCGCTTCGAGGAGAGCAACCGCATCCTGATGGTGCAGCTGTCGATGGGCGAGCCGGTGCCGGAGACGTACTTCGGCATCGCGTGTAACTATTTCGGCATGCACGAGTTCGAGTACGCGGCCGAGAACCTCGAGCGCTATCTCGACGAGGAGCCGGACGGCTACTACGCGCTCGAGGCCGAGGAGTTTCTCGACTTCATCGACGACGACGACGCCATGGCGGAGTCGACCGGCCTGTACACGGACGAGGACTACGACACCGACGCGGCCGTGATCGAGGCACGGCATCTGATGGACTCGATGGACATCCAGGGCGCGATCGACATCCTCGAGGACCACGTCAAGCGCTATCCCGCGGCCACGAAGGCGAAGAACCAGCTTTCGCTGGCCTATTACTGCAACGGCGAGCGCAAGAAGGCGATCGCGCTCGTCAACCGCGTGCTCGAGTCCGACGGCAACAACGCGCAGGCGCTGTGCAATTCGGCGCTGTTTCTCAACAGCATCGGCGACAGCGAGCGCGCGCTCACCGTGCTCAGGACGATCCAGCAGTTGCCGGACGCGTCCGCACCGGACGTGCTGCATAACCTGGCCGTGCTGCAGCTCGAGTTTAAGCTCTATTCCGACGCGCTCAAGACGCTGACGGAGCTTCTGCGCGCGATGCCGTACGACGAGAACGTGCTGCACAAGCTCGGCTACTGCCGCTTTATGCAGAACGACGCGGACGGCGCGCTGGAATGCTACAAAAAGCTTCTGCGTATCGATCCGGACGACACCGTCGCCAAGTATTATTTCAGCGTCTGCAAGCGCAACGATTCGCGCAAGGCGGGGCTTGCCTCGCGTTGGTGCATCCCGTACCAGGTGCCGTTTGCGGAGGCGTTCCGGCGGCTGAACCAGATCAACCGCTACCTTTCGGAGAGCCACGACGCGCAGAAGAAGCTGTGGGAGACGGATGCGCACTTTAAAAACCTCATCCTGTGGGCGCTGGGGCTCTCCGAGAACCGCGCCAAGAACGCGATGCTTGCGCTCGTGTTCTCGTATGGCGACCGCGAGGCGGAGCGCGTGCTGCGCGACTTTCTTTTGCGCACGGACCAGCCCGACGAGGCCAAGCGCGTCGTGTTCGGCATGCTCAAGCGCATGCACGCCAAGGAGCCGTATCTGGCGTATCTGAACGGCGACTGGATCTCGAGCCGCATCAACATGATCGAGTACCCGGACCGCATGCCCGCGGCCTACGAGTCCGTGATCGAGCAGCTTATCATGAACACCGCGGGCCTCAAGAACGAGAACTGCGTCTCCGAGGCGGTCGCGATCCTGAAGGCCTACCTGGACCGCTGGACCGACCGCGTGCCGCGCATCTCGCGCATGCAGGAGATCTCGCTGGCCGCCGGGCTGGAGTACCTCGGCTGCCGGGCCGCGGGCGCGGAGGTTTCCGAGGAGGAGATCTGCAAAAAGTACCGCATCTCGCCGCTGCGGCTGCACAACGCGGTCAACAAGCTGACCGCGCCGCCGGAGGAAGCGTAATGCGCTTCTTTGCCACGTGCAAGCTCGGGCTCGAGTCCACGGTCGCGTTCCAGCTTAAAACGCTCGGCATGCGGGACGTTTCGGCGGAGGACGCGCGCGTGTTCTTTACCGGCGGTTTTTCGGATATGTGCCGCGCGCTTGTCTGGCTGCGCACGGCCGAGCGGCTGCTGCTCGAGGTCGCGTCGTTCCCGGCCGAAACGTTCGAGGCGCTGTACGAAGGTACGAAGGCCGTGCGCTGGACGGATTACCTTAGCCGCGACGCGCGCATCCACGTCAACGGCAAATCGGCCAAGAGCAGGCTGTTTTCGGTGTCGGACTGCCAGAGCATCGTCAAGAAGGCGATCGTGGACGACCTTGCCCGCGCGTACCGTGTGTCCGCGCTGCCCGAGACGGGCCGCGAGGTGATCGTCGAGGTGGGCTTATTGCGCGACACCGCGACGCTCGCGCTGGACTGCTGCGGCGCGGGGCTGTCCCGGCGCGGGTACCGCACGTACAACGTGTCCGCGCCGCTTTCCGAGACGCTCGGCGCGGCGATCGTGCTGCTGTCGCGCTACCGAGCGGAGCGGCCGCTGATCGATCCGATGTGCGGCTCCGGCACGATGCCGATCGAGGCCGCAATGATCGCGCAGAACCGCGCGCCGGGCCTTTTTAGGGCGTTCGCCGCGGAGGAGTGGCCGTTTGTGCCGCAGGAAACCTGGCGCGACGCGCGCGACGAGGCACGCTCCGCCGCCACGAACGCGCCGGTCGACATCCTCGGCAGCGACATCGACGCGCGAAGCATCGACGTGTCCAAGCAGCACGCCAAAAAGGCGGGCGTCATGGTGAACTGGGCCGTGCGGCCGCTGTCGGAGCTTAGTACGGATAAACATGGCGGCGTGCTGGTCGTCAACCCGCCGTACGGCGAGCGGCTGATGGACAGGCGCTCGACGGAGACGCTGTACCGCGATATGCGGCGGGTGTTCGCGCCGCTTTCGGACTGGTCGGTCAATATTCTCGCGGCGAGCGGCGAGTTTGAGAAGTTTTACGGGCGGCGCGCCGACAAGCGGCGGAAGCTGAGCAACGGCGGCATGCCCTGCACGCTGTATCAGTACTTTGGGGAGAAACGGGACGGATGAAGTTTGTGGTGTTCCTGGGCGACGGGATGGCCGATTGGCCGGTTCCGGCGCTGGGCGGCAAAACGCCGCTTGCATTTGCCAACCACCCCGCGATGGACCGGCTGGCGTCGGACGGGCTGTTCGGACTGGCCAATACGATTCCGGACGGCATGACGCCGGGCTCCGACACGGCCAACCTCGCCGTGTTCGGCTACGA
>CAZIRB010000062.1:0-13780 GCA_964541695.1 uncultured Oscillospiraceae bacterium | reverse complement strand
TCGCCCTGCCCCGCGCCGCCCGGACCGCCCTGCGCGACCGTGCCGGCCGCCGCCGTGATCGTGGAGCCGTCGACGCTCTCAACGCGCACGATGAGCGCCCCGTTCTGCGAAGCCGCGGCCTCCGTAACGCCGCCCGCCTTGGTTGCGTCGCTTTGCGCGCCGGATTCCGCGGTTCCCGCGGCGCAGCCCGACAGCGCGCCGAGCGCGAGCGCCGCCGCGCATAGGATGGATAATACCGAACGAATTTTCATACGCCTCTCCCTTGCCTTATATTCTTGGCACCCATTCTATTGGCGTAATGTGGCAGCATTATAGCGATGAAATGGTTTCTGGCGCGCTCCGTTTGGAACCTTTTTGAACTTCGGGCGAAAAAAAGCCCCGCCGCGCGAGAAAGCGCAGCGGGGGCGGATGCGGTCTTACCGGTATATCCAAAATGTTCGGTCAAAGCGGTTTCCCCGCGGGCTGGAGCTCAAAACAGCCCCGGCGATGCCGCCGCTACGCCCGCTTCGGCCCGTCCGCGTCGAACAGCTTTTCGAACGCGTCCAGCCAGTCGCCCTCGAACAGCTCGATCAGTCCCGCGTCGCTCGCGGCGGACAGCTTGCCGTTGATCGGGATGCGCGCAACGAGCGGGATATCGTATTTTGCCGCGATCTCATCCGCGCGGCTCTCGCCGAACGGCTCGATCCTTCGCCCGCAGTCCGGGCACGCGATATAGCTCATGTTCTCGACGATGCCCAGCACCGGCACATGCATCATCGACGCCATGTGTATGGCCTTCTCGACGATCATGCCGACCAATTGCTGCGGCGTGGTCACGACCACGACCCCGTCGATCGGGATCGACTGGAACACCGTCAGCGGCACGTCGCCCGTGCCCGGCGGCATGTCGATGAACAGCACGTCGATGTCCTTCCAGATCACGTCCGTCCAGAACTGCTTGACCACGCCCGCGATCATCGGCCCGCGCCAGACCACGGGGTCCGTGTCGCTCTCGAGCAGGAGGTTTAAGCTCATGACCTCGATGCCCGTCTTCGTGCGGACGGGGAACAGCCCCTGCTCCGTCACCACGGCCTTTTCGGCCAGACCGAACGCGCGCGGGACCGACGGGCCCGTCACGTCCGCGTCCAGTATGCCCACGTTCAGGTTGCAGCGCTTGGCCTGTACGGCTAGCAGCGACGTAACGAGCGATTTCCCCACGCCGCCCTTGCCGCTGACGATGCCGATCACCTTTTTGACCCGGCTCATCTCGTGCGGCTTTTCCAAAAAGCTCGTGCGCTCGGAACAGTTCTCCTTGCAGGAGGCGCAGTCATGCGTGCAATTTTGGCTCAATGTCTCGTTTTCTCCCATCGTTACAGTTGCGGTTCCCCGCAGTTCCATTATACGCGGATGCACCGTGCCGTCAATCCGCGCGTCTGCGCTTTTCCTGCTCGAGGCACCAGACCTTGAGGAGCGCGGCCTGCGTCTTGCCGTCGCAAATCTTGCCGGACAGGATATCCGAAACGAGCGTTTTCAGCGGGATGCGCTCCACCTGCAAAAACTCGTCGTCGTCGGCGTGCGCGCTTTTAAACTTCAGCCCGCGCGCGAGGAACAGCCGGATCGACTCGTCGAATATCGCGACCGAGGAATAGAACTCCCCGAGGTCCTCGAATATCTCCGCCTCCGCGCCGGTCTCCTCGGACAGCTCGCGCCGCGCGCAGTCGAGCGGGCTCTCGCCCGGGTCGAGCTTGCCCGCCGGCGCCTCGAGCAGCACGCGGCCGAACGGATACCGGAACTGGCGCACCATCACGACCTCGCCGTCGTCCGTCAGCGGCACGACGCAGACCGCGCCGGGATGGTGCACGACCTCGCGCGTCGTCAGCGCCCCGTTCGGCAACCGCACGGTATCGCGCACAAGATGCACGACCCTGCCCGAAAAAATCTCCTCGGACGATACCTTTTCTTCCGTCAAGTCCAACGCCGTTCCTCCTGCCGCTTCAATACAGTTTTTCCACGAGCGCGAGCACCTCCCCGCGCGATAATCCCAGCGATTTGTAGCGCCCTAGGTCCTGCGCCATCTGCGCCTCGGCAAGCCGCAGCCGCCGATCGTCGCGCTCGGGCTCCTGAAACTGCCGCACAAAGCAGCCCTTGCCCGCCATCGTATCGATCAGGCTCGCGTGCTCGAGCTCCTCCCAGGCCTTCCGGACCGTGATCACGCTGATGCGCAGCTCGCGCGCGACGGTGCGGATCGGCGGCAGGCAGGTCCCGCCGGGCAGCTTGCCCTGTATGATCTGGGCGCGCAGCTGCTCGAATATCTGCCGGTAGATCGGCTCGGACGATGTTGTAGAGAGGTTGATGTCCACGTGCGCCCCTTACAGGTCGACCAATTCAAAGCGCCTTGCCGCTACCCTATAGGATACCAGCGTCAGCACGATAAATGCAAGCGCTCCCGCGCCAAGAACGGCAAGCCGGGCGGGCAAAAACGTTGGATCGCGCGTATCGAGCGCAGCTTTTATGGCGGGCACGGCCTGTACGGTTAATTCCGCGGCCACGACGTACACGGTGACGGCCGCGCCGCCGAAAAGCAGCGCGCGGCCGACCTTGTACGCGGTGCGGTAAAACGCGGGCAGGAACGTGACGTTGAACAGGCCGAATAGGAGCAGCACGAGGCCGAAAAACGCGGCGTTGGCCTCGATGCCGACGGGGTTGCCCGCGGGGTTCGGGTTGACGCGCGCGGTCAAAAACGCGAACGGCACGCCTGCGAGCAGCTGCATAAGCTCGACCGCGGCCACCGTGATGCAGCGCCCCTTGACCACGTCGCTCTTTTTCACCGGCAGCAGCGCCGTAAACCGCGTGTCCTGGTTCTCCCGAGCCGAAAGGAACAGGAAGAAGACCGACAGACACGTGTATATGAACGCGGCGTAATATGGATACGCGGGGATGAGCAGCATCGCGCCGAGCAAAAGAAACAGCAGGTTCGTCGGATGCAGCGCGAGCCGAAGCTCCTTATATAACATCGCTTTCATGCCGCGTCACCCCTTTCGATGTGGATCATGATGGACTCGAGGTCCGCCGGCGCGATCATAAGCCCCTCGCAAACGCGCAGGTCCTCCTTCTTCACCAGCGCCTGGAAGCCGAACGCGTGGCGCCGAACGCCGATCAGCGCGCGGCCCTGCGCCTCCGTCAGCGGCGCCTGCCCGCCCTGCACGAGGCGGTACGCGTCGAGGAAGCTGTCGCGGTCGGCGCTGGACACGATCCTGCCATTGCGGATGTACGTGATGAAGTCCGCGCATTTGTCGAGGTCGGACGTGATGTGCGTCGAGAACAGGATGCTGCGCTCGCCGTCCTCGATCAGTGTCTGGAATATCTCGAGCAGCTCGTCGCGCGAGACGGGGTCCAGCCCGCTCGTCGGCTCGTCGAGCAAGAATAGCTTCGCGTCGTGCGAAAGCGCGAGCGCGAGCGCGAACTTGACGCGCATGCCGCTCGACAGCTCGTCGATGCGCTTATCCGGATTGAGGGAAAAGCGCTTCAGGTATGACGCAAACGCCGCGTCGTCCCAGGCCTCGTAGAACCGCTTCGTCACGTCCGCGATCGCGGAAAGCCGCTTTTTGGGGTAGTAGTCCACGCCGCCGAACACGACGCCGAGCCGCTGCTTGCACGCGATCTCGTCGCCGAAAAAATCGCGCCCGAACATCTCGACGCTGCCGCCGTCGGCGTGCACGAGGTTCATCATCGCCTTGAGCGTCGTGGTCTTGCCCGCGCCGTTGACGCCGACAAAGCCCATGATGTAGCCCGCGGACAGCGAAAAGCTCACGCCGTCGAGCGTAAACTTTTCGTACCGCTTGGTCAGGTTTTGTACCGAAAGAATATCCAACCGTCAGCCTCCCAACTGTGTATATCGTATATGCACAATATATCGCTTGGTGAAGGGGTTGTCAAGGGGGTGGGGATGGACGAAATCGTCGGAGCAAAGCTGCGGTACGGCGGCGGGAACGTGGTGTCAGCAGGGCGCAAACCGACGCGGTGGCAGCGGGGGTGCAAGTCGGCGCAGCGGCGGCTGCAACTGCAGCAGCCGGAACCGGGATATTGCCGCAGCAGCTTTTTGCCGGCCGCGCGCTTTTCCCCGCGCTGTTTACAAGCGCCGCGCGATGTGGTATATGTGGACCGGGCGCGGGCGCAAGGCCCAATTTAGCCCGAGTGGAATCGATACATGATGGCAGACAAAGTAGATCAGCGGGACGATTTTTATAACGTGCTGCGGCTGCACGCGGCGCTTTATCCGGCGATGGAACCCGCCGACGCAGTCAAGCTCGCCTACCAGAGCGTGTTCGGCGGCGGACACCTGGTCTCGGACACGGCTGAGGGGCTGCGGCGGCTGACGGAGGAACGCGCGAATGCGGGTGCGGGCGCGGCGCAGAGGGTGAGCGCGGCGGACGCGGCGAAGCCTCAAACCGACGCGGCGGACGCGGCGAAGCCTCAAACCGACGCGGCGAACGAAGCCAATTACGGCACAGCGAACGAGATGCCGGCCAGTACGACGGCGGGGCACGACGGTACGACGACGAAGGCGGAGTCTCAAAACGGCGCGGCGGACGAGGCCAACCGCAGTACGGCGACGGGACGCGCCGGTACGACGACGGGCTGCGATACGGCTGGGCCCCAAACCGATGCGGCGAACGAGCCCCGACGCGGCGCGGCAACTATCCCCCCCTCCCCCGCTGCATTTACGCCGATCGGCGGCGGTTACGCCCGGCTGGAGCTGGCCGCGGCGGCGCTTTCGCCGCTGCCGGACGAACTGCTGTTTCGCATATTCTACCTGTCGGCGCAACGACCGACCGGCGACCACGAAGCGTTCTCTGTGGCGCTCGGCACACTGCGCGCGGCCGCCGCGGAGGGCTTGTTCGCCTTCCCCGTCTCCGCGCTGGACGAATATCTTGCGGCCTACCGCGCCGCGGGCTGTCCGCCGGTCAGCCACAGCGAGACCTACCGGCGCGCGTACCGGCCGGCCTACCGCGTGGTCGACGCAGGGTACGCGGAGCTTTTCCCGCTGATCCTGCGGCTGGCCGCGCTGCAAGAACGCGGGCGGCCCGCCGCCGTCGCGATCGACGGGCAGGCCGCCGCGGGCAAGACCAGCTCGGCCGCCCACCTTTCCGAGCTGTTCCGCGCACCCGTCGTGCACATGGACGATTTCTATTTGCCGCCGGATATCCGCACGCGGCAGCGCCTCGCCGAACCTGGCGGCAACGTGCATTACGAACGCTTCATCGCCGAAGTATTGCCGTACCTCGGCTCCGGCGCGGCGTTCTCCTACCGCGTTTTCGACTGCGGCCGCGCCGCGTACACACAAACCCGCGACATTCCCGCGTCGCAGCTCATTCTCGTCGAGGGCGCATACAGCCTGCACCCCGCGCTCGGCAATCCCTACGCGGCCTCGGCGTTCTTCGCCGTCTCCGCCTCCGAGCAGGAGCGGCGCATCCGCGCGCGCAACGGCGACGCCGCCTGGGAGCGCTTCCGCGACGTGTGGATTCCCATGGAGAACCGCTACCACGACGCGTTCGGCATCCGCGCGCGCTGCGACGAGGTAATCAAGGTTGGATGAGCGCGATCGGGAACGTAACGAGGGGAACGTTGGAGGCTCCGCCTCCAAACCACCGTTTGCAGGGGCACTGCCCCTTTCCATAGTTCGCAATGGGTCGCACACGCCCTTTGGGGCCTGCGCTCCCTTGCTCACTGGGCCTACGCTTCGCTTCATCCGCCACAGGCGGCGCTCAGCTTCGGCCCCCCGCCAAAGGAACGAGGGCCCTTTGAAAACCCAAAGCAAGGCCGCCTGAACAGGCGGCCTTTAGGCTAGGCTTCGAAAGTGTACACCCCTTGAGTGAGCGCTCCTTTCAGAATAGCCGCAGACAGGGTTTCCAAAGGGGGTTTCCCCCTTTGGCGGGAGTATGAGGGCGGAGCCCTCATAAATCAAAACCATGAGGGCAGAGCCCTCATAATTTAAAAACCGCGGGGGCAAAGCCCTCGCCTTCCAAAAACAGGGGCGCGGCGAAACCGCCGCGCCCCTGCCGTACCTCACTTTCCCCGCCCTACGCGAACCAGACCTTGACGCAGAACAGGACGAACAGCACCAATAGCAGCACAAAGCCCATCGAGTACAGAAACGCCCATTTCATGCCCGCGAGCATGACGAGCAGCGTCTCGCGGCGCGTCAGCAGTTCCCTTGGCCGCGGCGGCGGCTCCGGCTCGCAGGCGCGCGCGTGGTCCGGCCGGTCGAAAAGCCGCCGGTAAGCGGGCTCGCCGACGGCGCTCATGTCGACGATCGTGCGCCCGTCGTCATCGTCATACCGTTTCGGGCTCGCGCGCTTTTCCATTCCTTCCCTCCCCGTACAGATGGCAGACCACGTAATGCCCGTCGCCCGCGTCGGTCCGCGCGGGCGCTTTTTGCTTGCAGACCTCCATGCACGAGCGGCAGCGCGTGTGGAACTTGCAGCCCGAAGGCGGGTTTGCCGGCGACGGAATGCTGCCCTCGAGTATGATCCGGTTCATGCGCACAGTCGGGTCCGGCACGGGAATGGCGGAGAACAGTGCCTTCGTGTACGGATGCAAGGGGTTTGCGAATATGTCCTTCTTGCTGCCGAACTCCACCATGTCGCCAAGGTACATCACACCGACCGTGTCGGAGATATGCTCCACGACGGACAGGTCGTGCGAGATGAACAGATACGTCAACCCGTACTCCCTTTGCAGGTCCTCGAGCAGGTTGATGATCTGCGCCTGGATGGACACGTCGAGCGCGGACACCGGCTCGTCGCAGACGATGAAATCCGGGTTGAGCGCGAGCGCCCGCGCGATGCAGATGCGCTGCCGCTGCCCGCCGGAGAACTCGTGCGGGTAGCGGTCCTTGTGGTACGGCTGCAGGCCGCACGAGCGCATGATCTTCGTGATGTAGTCGTCAAACTCCGCCTCGGGCACGAGCTTGTGCTCGCGCACGGCCTCGCCGATGATCTCGCCGACCGGCATGCGCGGCGACAGGCTCGAGTACGGGTCCTGGAATATAATCTGCAGATGCGGGCGCATCGCGCGCAGCTCGGACTTGTTCAGCGAAAACAGCTCCTTGCCGCCGAAGCGCACCTCGCCCGCCGTCTTGTCGTTGAGGCGCAGGATCGTCTTGCCGACCGTGGTTTTGCCGCAGCCCGACTCGCCGACGAGGCCCATCGTCGTGCCGCGCGCGATCGAGAAGCTCACACCGTCGACGGCGCGCACCTGTCCCACGACGCGGCCGAACAGCCCGGCCTTGATCGGGAAATATTTCTTGAGGTCCCGGACCTCGACCACATTTTCTCCGCCCATGGCCTTACGCCTCCTTTCCCGCGTAGAGATAGCAGCTCACCGCGTGCGTATCCGAAAGCCGGATCTCCGGCGGATACTTGCCCGCGCACGCGGCGACGCATTGTTCGCAGCGGTCGCGGAAATAGCAGTAGTCCGGCATATTGATCGGGTTCGGCACCGCGCCGGGGATGCTGTACAGCCGGTCGCGGGCGCGGCCGACGACGGGCTTGGACTCCATCAATCCCACGGTGTACGGGTGCGCCGGATGCAAAAACACGTCCTCGGTGGTCCCCTTCTCGACGATACGCCCCGCGTACATGACCACGACGAGGTCCGCCATCTCCGCCACGACGCCGAGGTCGTGCGTGATCAGCATGATCGACGAGTTCACCTTGTTCTTGAGGCTCCGCAGCAGGTCGAGGATCTGCGCCTGGATCGTGACGTCGAGCGCGGTCGTCGGCTCGTCCGCGATGATCAGCCGCGGATCGCACGAGAGCGCCATGGCGATCATGACGCGCTGCCGCATGCCGCCCGACAGTTCGTGCGGGTACATGCTGTACACGCCCGCGCTGTCGGCGATGTTGACCATGTCGAGCATCTCGAGCGTGCGCGCCCTGACCTTATCGTCCGTCATGTCGGGGTTATGGAGCTTGACCACCTCGTCGATCTGCGCGCCCGCGCGGAACACGGGGTTCAGGCTCGTCATGGGCTCCTGGAATATCATCGAAACGTGGTTGCCGCGGATGCGCTGCATGGCCTCCGCGGGCGTTTTTGCGATGTCGTAGGCCACGTCGCCCGCGTTGAAGCGGACCGTGCCCTCCACGATCTGCCCCTGCGGCCGCTGCACAAGCTGCATCAGCGCCAGGCTCGTGACCGACTTGCCGCAGCCGGACTCGCCGACCACGCCGACGGTCTTGCCCTTCGGCACGTCGAACGTCACGCCGTCGACGGCCTTGACCACGCCGATGTCCGTGAAGAAATACGTGTGCAGGTTGTCGAACTCCGCGACGTTATTCGGGTCGCGCATCGTGGTGATGTACTCCTCGGGCGGAACGTTCGTACGGTTGCGCATGCGCTCGATACGGTCGGTGACGCGCCGGTTCTCGCGCGAGATCCTGCGCGACTCCCGCGCCGAGATATAGTCCGGATTTCCGGATTTTTTCTTCAATATCGCCATACCGCCCACCTACCTTTTCATCTTGGGGTCGAACGCGTCGCGCAGTCCGTCGCCCACGAAGTTGAACCCGAGCACCGTCAGCACGATCAGTATGCCGGCCGGGATCCAGATAAACCAGTAGTTCGTCATCACGTACACGTTCGTCGCGGCGTTGATGATGCTGCCCCACGAGGCCAGCGGGTACTTGACCCCGAGGCCTAAAAACGACAGCGTCGCCTCCGTGATGATGATCGCGCCCAGGTTCATCGTCGCCTGCACGATCAGAAGCGGCATGACGTTCGGCACGAGGTGGCGAAATATCCGTCGTGAGACGCGGATGCCGGCCGCCTCCGTGGCGACCATGAAGTCCTGCTCGCGCAGCGAGAGTATCTGTCCGCGCACGATGCGCGCGATGCTCGTCCAGCCCAGAAGCCCCAGCACGGCCATCAGGATAAATATGCGCCGGATCGGGTCGATCTCCATCTTGTCCATCACCGTGCCGATGATCATGACGATCGGGTAAAACGGCAGGCAGTTGAACAGGTCGACGAGGCGCATGAGCGCCGTATCCACCCATTTGCCGAAATAGCCGGAGATGCCGCCGATCACGACGCCGATGAACGTCTCGAAGAACACGACGACGAAGCCGACCATCAGCGAGATCCGGCCGCCGTACATGAGCCGCGTCATCACGTCCATGCCGTTGCTGTCCGTGCCGAGCAGGTGCGTCTTCGACGGGAAGTCGTACATCGTGATCACGCGCGCTTCCGTCAACGTCAGCACGTTGTAGGTGAGGTTTACGCGGTTGATGCGATACTCCACCAAATCGCCCGTTTCGTCCGCGAACGTGAAGCGGTCGAGCTTCTGGCGGATCGCGCCGCGGATGGCGGCTTTAAACGGCGCGGACAGGAATATGTCGTTGGCCTTTGTGGAGACCAATATGTCCGACACCGTGCAGACGGGAGCATTGTCCGAAACGGCGGAGATGAGCTTGTCGCCGTTTTCGTCCTCGATCTTATAATCCGCGCCGTCCGCCGAGAATTCGTTCCGGCCCTGGGACAGCGCCAGCTCCGCCTGATAGCGGAACGCAAAGACGGCGATCGCCGCTTTGCCGCCCTCGTCGAACGCGTCGAACACGCGCTTAGACGCCAGCGCGATCGGCTCGACGACGAACACGCCGTACGTCTTGCCCGCGCTCTGCAGCACGTACGTCGTGCCCGCATGCTCAAACGACGCCGCGCGCGCGTCCACCGCCGCCCTGGCCGCGTCGATGAATTCCGGCGTGACAGCCAGGTCCGACCCCTCCGTGGCGTTGACCGTGAAGCGGTTGGCCAGTGTTCGCACCTCGGCGACCTTAATAGCGTCGCCGATTGTATAGAAGTCCTCGCCCTCCTTGGCGAGCGAATAGGTCCTGCCGTCGTACTCAAACGACGACGCGCCCTTCGTGATGGCGAGCGCGGACTGCGCGCGCGCCGCGTCCGGGAACGCGATCCCCTCGCGCAGCGTATACCGCAGCTCCTCGCTCCACATGCCGGAAGCGTACTCCTTCATGATTTCCTCGTCGTGCTTGAACACCTGCGCCTGCCCGTACGGCGTAAACAGCCCGCCCAAGAACGAGAACGCGAACATCACAACGAGTATGACAAAGCCGGTGATGGCGAGCCTGTTGCGCACAAAGCGCTTGAGCACGAGCATCCCCGGGGAAAGGACCCTGACGCGGCGCTCGTCGTCCAGCTTCTGGGTTCCGAAGGAAACGTTCTTTTCGTCCATGCCGCGCCTCCTTTCAGTTCGCCCGCACGCGCGGGTCCGCCACCGCGTACAGAATGTCCGCGATAATCAGGCTGACCTGCGTCAGTACTTCGATAAAGACGATATAAAACATCGTAAACGGGATGTCGCCCTGCGTGATGGCCTGGTAGGAGACGTAGCCGATGCCGGGGATCTGGAACAGCGTCTCGGTGATCAGCGCGCCGCCGAACATATTGGGCAAAAGATAGCTGGCGTACGAGATCAGCGGGATTAAGGTATTCCGGAACGCGTGCTTGTTGATGACGACGCTTTCCGGCAGGCCCTTGGCGCGCGCGGTGCGGATATAGTCGGCGTTGAGCACCTCGAGCATGTTCGTGCGCGTGTAGCGCATGAGGCCTCCGATCGACAGTATCATCAGCGTGACGATCGGCAGCACGAGATGGTACGAGATATCCAAAAACTGGTGCCAGGCGTCCATCTGCTCGTGCAACCGGCCCACGAGGCCGTACAGGTCGAACCAGCCGAGCTTGATGGAGAAGATGTATTTCAGCAGCGTCGCGAGGAAGAACGTGGGCAGCGAAATGCCCATCAGCGCCACGACGCTCACGGTGTAGTCCGTAGCCGAATACTGCTTGCGCGCCGCGAGGATGCCGAGCGGGATGCAGACGACCGCCTGCAGAACGAACGTGAGGCAATTGATCACAACCGAGTACCAGACCACGGCGTTGAACTTGGCTACGACCGGCTGGTTGAATTTCCACGAATACCCAAAATCGCCGCGGACGGCGTACCCGACCCAGCGGAAGAAGCCGCCCAGGATCGAGCCGTCCAGGCCGTACATGCGGTTGAGCTGCTCCAATAGCTCGCTGTAGCTCTTGGAGCCCGGCAGGGTGCTGAGCTGGCGCGCCATGCGCTCGACGAACGACGTGGGCAGGCAGCGAATGACCACGTACGCCACGAGCGCGCCGAAAAACACAATGAACGCGCCGAGAATCAACCTTCGAACAATGAATTTTGTCATACTACCCCTCTTTACGACGCGGACTTTGCGCCCGCCGCCAGGCGGCGGGCGCAAAGTCCAAGCGGTTTTCTATGGCGGGATGTTACTGCATCTCGACCTTTTCGATCTCCTTGTACCAATCCCAGAACGTCGTGATGTCCGGGGTCACCGTGTCCATCTTGATGCGCTCGGGCGAGAAGACCGTGCAGTTCTGGCGCTGATAGGCCGGGATCTCGACCGCCCAGTCGGCGATGATGTCCAGGCACTGCTTGTAGACCGTCTTGCGGTAGGCCTGGTCGTCGCTCTTGCGCGCGTCGAGGATCAGCTGGTCGAGCGTCGCGTCGTCGAGGTGATAGTGGTTCGAGTCGGAGCCGCCTCTGCCCACGATGCCGGAGCTGTGGTAGAGCTGGTACATATCCGGGTCGATCACGGCCTGCCAGGCCGCGCACCAGAGCTCCTGCGAGCCGGCGTCGAGCATGTCCCACATGACCGAGCTGTCGGTCAGGTCGTTGATCTTGAGCTCGAGTCCGATGGTCGCGAGCGCTTCGGACGCGGCGGTCAGCACGGCAAACGAGGGGTGGTCGCCGATGCCGTCGCCGCCGATGACGGCCTCGTAGGAAAGCTTCGCGCCCGCCGGGGCCGCGGTCAGCTTGCCGGTCGCCTCGTCGAACGTAAAGCCCGCGGCCTTGAGGTATTCGGCCGCCGCTTTGAGCGCCGCGGCATACTTCTCGTCCGCCGTCATCGATGAGGTGTAGAGGTCGCTGCCGTCCGCGCCCACGGAGAAGGCCACCTTGTAGCCCTCGTCGGCCGGCTGCGGCGCCGCCCAGGAGGTGTTCGAGATCGGGTAGTTGATCACGGACGCGGCCTCGCCGTAGTAGCTGTCGTACGCGGCGTCGCGGTACACGGCCAGCACCGTGGCGATGGCCTTGCGCAGATACTTGGACTGCTCGCTCTGCGGGTCGTCGCCGACCTTGACGTTGCTGGCGTTGATGCCGATGTAGCCGTAGCCGAGGTAGTCGACCTTCGTCGTGCTGATCTTGTCGCCCGTTACCTCGCCGTTACTGTTATAGCCCGCGATCTCCTCAAAGACCGCCTTGGAGCCGTTGAGGTTGCCGGCGTCGACCGTGCCCGCTGCCACCGCGGCGGCAAGCTCGGAGTCGATGGTCTCCTTAAACTGCACGTACTGCGTCTTGGGCTCGCCCTTGAAGAAGTATTCGTTCGCCTCGAAGTAGCAGATGCGGTTTTCGTACTTGACGAACTTATACGGCCCGCAGCCCATCGGCTGCGTCGTCTTGGCCTCCACGATCGACAGGTCGCCGAACGGGTGGCCGAACTTGTTGTTGTCGTAGTCATACTGCGACTCGTCGCCGTAGTAATGCAGAGGCGTGATGTACAGGCCGCAGATCGTGTAGACGGCGGGCGCCTCGTAGCCCTTGGTCTGAACCTCTACGGTGTACTGGTCGATCTTCTTGATGCCCGCGATGTTCGGGATGCCGCCCGTCATCGCCGGGTCCGTCTTGGCCTGCTCGGAAATGAAGCTGCCCTGCGCGGCGGCGAGCGTCGAGGTCGCGGCGCTGTCCGCGGCTTCCACGCTGTAGAACGCCTCGCAGTCGCCTTCATACTTGGCGTAGGTTTCGGCGTAGAGGTCCTCGAGCGTGGGCAGCGTCGTGGCAAGGTCCCAGCTCGTGCCGGTCGTGCCGCCGACAAGCACCGCGGGGTTGGCCTCGTCCGGCGCGGCAAAGCCCCAGACGTACATGGCCAGCGCGACCTGCACGCCCTCGTTTGCGGCTACATCCTCCTCGGTCTTGCCGAGGTCGGCCGCGTAGGAGGCGTAGTTGGCGACGACGTAGTTGACGATGTCCTGCACGTCCTCGACCCAGGCCGTCTTCTCGGCGGCCCAGTAGGCGGTCTGCTGCGCCTCGGTCCAGCCGTCCTTCTCGGACCACTTGTGGTCGGCGCCCGCGGCCTTGATGGCCGTGGCCATATCCATGTACTTGGTGTACACGTCGTCGGAGGTCTGCGTCTGATAGTTCTTGAGGCCGATGATGTTGTAGGACCCCAGCGTCGTCGAGCCGACGTAGGCCGGGTCGGCATAGACGTAGAACGTGAATATGATGTCGTCCGCGTCGGCGGGCTGGCCGTCGGAGAACGTGACTTTGTCGCTGAGCTTGATCGTATAGGTCGTGATGTCGGCGGCCTCGTCATACTTGACGGCAACGTCGCACGGGCCGGTATACGTGTAATCGGTGCCGTTGTACTTGACGGTCTCGCCCGCGATGGCGTTGTAGATGATGCCGCCCACACGGTCGGTCGTCAGCATCTCCAGCTGCGTCATCTCCATGGCGTCGACGTCGTACACGGTGTCGGCGAAGAACGGCGAGAACTTCTCGGAGAACTCGCCCTGCGCCACAACGAGCGGGACCGGTTCCGGCGTCGCGGCCGGTTCGGCCGGGGCGGCGGTTTCGGCGGGCGTTTCGGTTGTCGTCGCCGCCGGCTGGCAGCCCGCCAGCGCGCCGACGCACATCAGAAGCGCCAGCAGGATCGAAAGGACTTTGCTGAGTTTCTTGTTCATT
>CAZIRB010000061.1:0-13798 GCA_964541695.1 uncultured Oscillospiraceae bacterium | reverse complement strand
TCCTGCCTGCCCTTGCTTGCCGTAATTTATACGGTTTGCCGATGGGCTGCGGCGGGGCGCGAAGCGCCCCGCCTTTCCCGGTTCAATCGCCTCCGCGGCTGTAAAACGCACGCGTAGTTCATGGTATATCCTTCACACTAAGCGAATGCTTATCGATCCTTTCCACCCGCAACATCAAAGCCTTGCTCCGCGAGATAGCTGAGATACTCCGCGGCGTCCGCCTCGGGCCGGCTTTCGTCGTAGTAGAAGCAGCCGAACCAGAACTGGTATGCTGTGAGCTTTCCCGCGGCGTCCGCAGCCGCGAGGCAGCGCTGCGCGAACGCCTCCGCGCCGTGCGCGAGAGCCGCACGGCGAAGATTTTCCCGCCGCGCGTCGGTGAGGCTGTAGCTGCCGGGAAACTTCTTTTTATGCTCCTCGTAAAGCTCCTCCATGGGAAGGTCGCGATAGACCTCCTCGTGCACCATCGCGCGCGGCGCGTATTTTCGCGAGGGCTTCGCGGCCTTGGCGGGATAGCCGAGCGTGAGCATGATCGCCGGCACGACGCCGTGCGGCAGGGAAAGAAGCTCCGTCAGTTGCCGCGGCATGTCGATGACATTGCCGTTGTAGCAGCTCCCGAGGCCCAACGCCTCCGCCGCGAGCGCCATGCTCTGCGCCGCGATCGTTGCGTCGACGATGCCCATCCACAGCGAGGCGATGGAATCCGCCGCATCGCAGGGGGAAGCTTCATACTCCGCGATGCGGCGCATGCGCCTGTGGTCGACACAAAACACGAAGTTCGCGGGCGCCTGCGCGACGAAGCTCTGGTTCCGGCTAAGCTCCGCGAGGCACTTTTTCTTTTCCGGGCTTCGCACGACCACGACGCTCACGCGCTGGAAGCCTCCCGCGGAGGCCGACGTGCAGGCAACGGCGATGAGTTTTTTCATCACCTCTTCGGGGATGGGCTCGGGGAGAAAGCTGCGGCAGGTGGCGCGCTTCTCAAGCATGGCGAACAAATCGCGTGCGGCAGGGTCGGGCTCCATATTGCGCTCCTTTGCAGGATGAAACTTTTGGCGCTATCGCCGTTTCCATGAATCGATGTCCTTGATTACGCCCAGCGCGTTGGTGTAGCCCTGAAGCACGGCGCTCTCGAGGAAGTTCACGCCGTTCTGCAGCGGCTCGATCACCGTGACGGGACATCCAAGCTTTTTCAGGTTTTCCCGGACGGGGCCTATGGCGTTGTGCATGCCCGTGCAGCCGAGCGTCAGCGCGCCCACGCGGTCCTGTTCGTACATGTTTACGCACGTCTCGGTGATTCTTTCGGCCAAAATACCGATGTTCGCATCCATGCCCAGCACGCCCATATCTACGGCGCGTATGGAGGCGACGCGCTCCGAAAAACCGTTGAGCCGCGCCTTGCGCTGCTCGCTCAACACCCCCGCCGCATCGGTGGTGATGACGCCCACGCGGTCCGCGAGGCTCATCGCGACGAGGATTGCGGGCTGGTACGCGCCGAAAACGGGAATGTGCGCCAGCTCGCGCGCCGCGTACACGCCCGGGTCGTCGAAGCAGTTGACGAACGCGCCGTCCGCCCCCTCCTTCTCGGCCCGGACGACGCAGTCGAGCACCTCCGCGCCGTTGATTAGGCCGTGCAGGTCGCACTCGATTGAGGGAAAGCCGTACGTCACGCCGTCGGACTCGAGCAGCGTATCGGCGCGCAGCGTCCGTCTCAGATAGGGGAAATATTCCTCCCGGCGCTCCCTTTCGCGCGGAACCGCGCTGATGATGCGAAGCCTCATACTTTTTACTCGCAGTAGGGCAGATAATCCACGTCGTGCCCGAAGCTCCTGGGGCCGAACACCTCGAGCCCGCGCGGGGTCGTCCATTCCTTGGCCGCGGGCAGCACCACGATGGATACCGGGCAGCCAACCTTCGCGAACGGGTTGAGCTGGGGCATCTTCTCCTCGTTGTTGATGACGCAAATGAGGTCGGGAACGGTCACGAAGTAGCTGCCGTTCTTCCACATGATGATGTTCTCGTTCTGATACCAGATGCGATAGACGTCCTCGCCGGACTTGATTTCCATGGTCCCGAACGTATAGCCGCCCTCGGTATACCACTCGTTGCTTGCGACCACGCCGTCCGCGACGAGTTTGCCGCCCGTGACGTCCGCCACGGCTTTGGCGCAGCACGCGCCCTCTTCCTTGGCGAGGCGGAACGCCTTGCCCACGCGTTGCGCATAGGAGATGGCGTCGAGGATCAGCGCGTCCTTGAGCATAGAGACGGGGTGCACATGGTCGCACACGGCCATGGTGTTCTGGCTCGCGACCGCGAGCGCGCGCACGAGGTCCTCGGCGCGCTCGTCGTCGTGCACGTGCGTGACGATCATGCTCTCGCCGAACTTGTTGCACAGCGACATCGGGCAGATGGGTACGCCCTTGAGGCAATAGGTCGAATGCTGCAGCGCGGGCACGGAACGCCCCGCGGGGTCCGCGTCGAGGATGGCCTTGCCGGCCATCGCCCCGGCGTAGAAGGCGGATGCCGTGTTGCCGCCGCCCAGCTCCGTGGAAACCACCGCTTTCATGGGCTTGCCGAGGAACTTCTCCATGTTGGCGATGCTCATGATGTGGTATTCCATCTCATACTGCGGGAGGCGTGCGTATTTCCTGATTTCCTCGTCGGTCAGCGGCGAGATCGCGCCGCAGGAATACGGCGTGCCCACGATATCCTCAGGCGCGAGCTCGTCGATGGAAACAAGGTTAAATTCCTTGCCCTGCGCGAGCGCGCGCTCGATCTTTTCGATGCCGCGCTCGAGGCTTCCTCCGCCGCCGGTACCGAGTATGGTCGCGCCGACGAGAATGTCGATGAGTTCCTGATGGTTCAGTTTACGCATGCTAAATTCCTCCGTTTTTATGTCAGTTGGTGTTCCCTGTCATCAGCGCCCCGAGCAGCGCGGGCAAAACGACCCTTGGCACGAAGACGCGCTTGCCGGAATGCCGGGCTATAATCTCCCCGAGCGCGCGCGTGAAGCCCATGCAGTCCGCAAGGATCAAATCCACGCGCTCGTCCCTGAACTGCGCCGCGGTTTCGGCGAGCGCCTCCTCGCTGCCGTAGGGCGAGGCCGCGCGTATGATGGGGCCGAACTCCGCATACTGCCTGAGCGAATCCGCGATCTGCTCCGGCTCGGGCACGATGGCGCCCAGGCGCTTCACGCCGAGCGCGCGAAGGAGCGCCGGAATTACGCGCTCCGGCACGAGCACGCTCACATCCGTTTCGGGCGGCTCGAAATGGCCGGTGCAGAGGATCAGCGCCGCGGCGAAGCCCTCCGCTTCAAGCGCCGCGATGCGCCCGTTTGTCAGGCTTATGGCCGCCCGCTCAGCGATGCGCACCTCGGTTCCGTCGGCGAGGTTGCTCACGATGAAGGGCTCGTCGCCTTTGGGAAAGACGTCGCGCTCGAGGCCCGCCTGCGTCATGCCGTCGAGAATGCCGCGTATCTCCAGTTTTACACCGGGCACGGCTTGAAAAATATCCTCGTATTTCTTCTCATGGCTCTGCCCCATGCAGATGATCGAAGCTTTCATTTCTTACTCCTCCCCGCCCTTTGCTTCGTAATGGATGCATGATACGTAATGGCCGCCGTCCGCGTAGATGGGGCGCGGCTGCCAGCTCGCACAGGCCTCGCACGCCTCTTGGCAGCGCGTATGGAACGAGCAGCCCGAAGGCGGGTTGATGGGGCTCGGGATGGTGCCCTCGAGCGTCGCGAGGTTTTCGATGCCCATTTTCTCGAGCTTGGGGATCGAGTTGAACAGCGCCTTTGTATACGGGTGCTTCGGGTCGTTGAACACTTTCTCGGCGGGGCCGAACTCCACGATTTTGCCGAGATACATGACGGCGATCTTGTTCGCCATCTGGTTGACGACGCCCAAATCGTGGCTGATAAGGATGTTGGTCAGGCCGAATTCCTCCTTGAGCTCGCGCAGAAGCTTTAATATCTGCGCCTGCGAGAAAACGTCGATGGAGCTCGTTGGCTCGTCGAGCACGACGAGCTTGGGATTGGATGCGAGCGAGCGCGCGATGGCGATGCGCTGCCTCTGGCCGCCCGAAAATTCGTGCGGGTACTTGAACGCGTCGTCCTTCGTAAGCCCCACCATTTCGAGAAGCTCCCCAACGCGCGCGAGCCTCTCCTGGCCGCGCAAGCCGCCGTAAGCGTCGATGGGCTCGGCCACGATGTCCTTGACGAGCCAGCGCGGGTTCAATGACCAGTACGGATCCTGGAAGACGATCTGCACGTTCTTTTTAAAGGCGTTGCTGTTTTTCGCCTTGCCCTTGAAGACGTTCTTCCCCTCGAACCAAACGTCGCCTTCGGTCGGCTCAAACAGGTTCAAAATGGTGTTGACGAGCGTGCTCTTACCGCAGCCGGATTCGCCTACGATGCCGAGCACCTCGCCCTTCCTGATCTCGAAGCTCACGTCGTCCACGGCCTTGAGCTGCTGCTTTTTGCCCGAAACGCCCTTGGTGACCTGGAAATACTTCTTGAGATGCTCCACCCTCAAAAGCACCTCGTCCCCCGCACAGGCGGGCGCGCTCTTGTTGGCGAGGCTCGCCGCCTCGACGAGCATTCTGGTGTACGCGTGCTGCGGGCGCATCACGACGTCCGCCGTGACGCCCTGCTCGACGATCTTGCCCTCGTGCAGGATGGCGATCCTGTCGCAAAAGGCGGAAACGAGGCTCATGGAGTTGGCGATGAAGAGCACCGTCATGTTGAGCTTCGACTGGATTTCTTTAAGCAGCTTGAGTATGCTCGCCTGGATCGTGACGTCGAGGTTGCGCGTGGGTTCATCCGCAATGAGAAACTCCGCACCGCAGCAGAGCGCCAGCGCGATGATGACGCGCTGCCTCTGCCCGCCGGAGAGCTGGTGCGGGTATTTGGTGAGCGTGTTCTCCGCGTCCGCGAGGCGCACGAGGCCCAGCACCTCGACGGCGTAATCGTAGGCCGCCTTGCCGCGAAGGCCGCGGTTCTTCTCGATGACATCCTTCATCTGGTCGCCCACCGTGAAGACCGGGTTCAGGCAGCTCATCGGGTCCTGAAAGATCATAGCAACCTTTTTGCCGCGGATCTGGTTCTGCATGCGGCGCTCGGGCTCCTTGAGCAGGTCCACGCCGTCGAGCAGTATTTCGCCGGATTCTATCTGCCCGGGCGGGCATTGCAACAGGCGCAGCGCCGTGAGCGCGAGCACGGTTTTGCCCTGCCCGCTCTCGCCCACGATGCCGAAGGTCGTGCCCTTCTCGATGCCGATGTGCTCGATGTCCAGCACGGTGCGCACGCCTTCGAAGGTCCTGTGGTTGACCTTAAGGTTTTTCACTTCAAAATAAGCCATAGCCGCCCTCCCCTCACTTCTTGCGCGTCTTGGGGTCGAGTATCTCGCGGATGCCGTCGCCGATGAGGTTGAAAACGAGCACCGTGATGAAGATCGCAAGGCCCGGGAAGACGGAATACCACCAGATATCGGGGAAATAGTTCTTCGATACGTTGATCATCAGCCCCCACTCCGGCTGCGGCGCCTGCGCGCCGAGGCCAAGGAAGGAGAGCGAGGCGACCGTAAGGATCACGCCGCCCATATCCATGGAAGCCTGCACGATGACGGGCGAAATTGTGTTGGGCACGATGTGCCGCATAATGATCTTCATCGGCGACGTGCCGATGGTCTCGGCCGCCTGCACGAATTTGCGCTCCTTGAGGGAGATCGCCTGCCCGCGCACGAGCCGCGTGTACCACGGCCACCACGACAGGGCGATGGCCGCGATGGCGTTGTTGAGGCTGGGCCCCAGCGTAGACACGAACACAATGGCCAACAGAAGCGGCGGGAAGCTCAAAAACACGTCGGTCACGCGCATGATGATCTCATCCACCGCGCCGCCGAGCGTGCCGGCGATGGCGCCCAAAGGCACGCCGATGACCAGCGAGAGCGCCACGGCGATGATGGCGGTCGTCAGCGAGATGCGCGAGCCGTACAGCACGCGGCTAAAGATATCCCGCCCGAGCTCATCCGTGCCGAAGAAATGCCCGTTTCCCGGTGCGAGGAACTTTTCATCCATGTTGACTTCGTCCGAAATATGCTCCGGGTACGGAATGATGATCGGCGCGAGCAGCGCGACGAGTATGATGGCGATCAGCACCACGATGGCCGCCGCGGTGAGCCTGTTCTTGAAGAGCAGGAAGAGCGACTCCCGGAAACTTTTTATTTTAGGCCGGAGGGTCTCCCTGAAATTGGTCCACCCGTGTTTCAAATCCATGCGCTCCCCTCCTTCCCTACAGCCGCACGCGCGGGTCCATCGCGATGATGATATCCGCGAGCAGGTTCAACACCACGTAGAAGATCGCGGATACGAGCGCGATGCCGACAATGGCCGGATAATCGAGCGTGACCACGGACTTGCCCACGTAGCTGCCAAGGCCCGGCCAGCTGAAGATGGTTTCGGTCAAAAACGTGTTGACGAGCGTGTAGCCCATTGATAGAGCGACGACCGTGGCCGTGGCGCCCAGCGAGTTTTTAAGCGCGTACCCCCAGAGCACGCGGCCCTCGCGTATCCCATAGGAGCGGGAGGCGACGATGTAGTCCTCGTTGAGTATTTCCAGCAGGGCCGAGCGCGTCATGCGCGCGACGAGGCCGATGGGATAGAGCGAAATCGTGATCGCGGGCAAAACGATATGGCTGAGCGCGTCGAAGAAGAGCGCCCATTGGCCCTTGAGGATGCAATCGACCAGCAGCAGGCCTGTGATATTGGGGATTTCGTTGAAGATCGACGCCTCGACGCTGATCCTGCCGCCCAGGGGCAGCCAGCCCAGTATCCTGTAGAACACGAGCTGAAGGATGAGGCCCACCCAGAATGTGGGCAGAGAAACCGCGCCGATGGAGAAGAAGCGCGATATGTGATCCAGAAGCTTGCCGTTCTTCTTGGCGGAATAGATGCCCAGCGGGATGCCGATGATGACCGCGAAGACGAACGCGATGAGCACCAGCTCGAACGTCGCCGGAAAGTAGGTGGCAAGCTCCGTCGTAATCTGCTGTTTGGAATTGAGCGAGCGCCCGAGGTCTCCCTGAAGGAGATCCCCGAGATATACGAAGTATTGGACGTAAAGCGGTTTGTCGAGCCCCAGCTCGATGACCGCGGCGGCCTTCTGCTCCGGCGTGGCACGCGCGCCGACCCACTTGGCGGCCGGGTCGGACGGGATCACACGCGCGATGAAGAACGTGATTGTGACCACGCCCAGTAGCACGATCAGGCCGTTGAAGAATCGCTTGAGGATATATTTGAGCATTCGCCTTCGTCACCTCCAGACTGGACGCGGGGCGGCGCAACGGGCTTGCGTCCGCCCCGCAGTTCGAGGGGAAACTTGGTTGAGTTTTGACGGCCTCGGCCGGATGCCGGGAGGACAATGGCCCCCGGGCGGAAAACGCCCTCGGACACCAGGCCGCGGCCGTCGGAATCCGTCCCTATTTTGCCTTGACGATGTCGAAATATTGCACGGCGGTCGGGTAAGCGGGGCTGCGGTCGAACCCTTCGATCGAATTGGAAACGACGGCGGCCTCGACGCGGTCATACGGGAAGATCATGTACGCCTGGTCGAGCACTTTCTGCTGCACCTCGATGTAGAGCTGCTCGGCGGCGGCGCGGTCCGTCGCGGTGAGGCGGTCCGCCTCCTCGATCTTGGCGTCGAGCGCGGGGTCTTTAATATAGGAAAGGTTGAAGAAAATGTCCTCCTCGGAATGCACAAGGCTCTGGAACCACGAAATGGGGCTCGCGTAATCCGGCCACCAAATCATGATGAACATGTCCTGCCTCTCCGCGGGGTTGGGATTCTTGGCGTACTCCCAGTGGGAATCCCAGTTACGCTCGCGGATCGCGATGTTGACGCCGATCTGCTTGAGATACACTTGCCAGAGCTGCGCGAGGTCGCGATATTCCGCGGTGCCGGACTGGATTGCAAACTCGAGCGTCAGGTTCGCCGTATCCACGCCGGATTTATCGAGGTATTCCTTAGCCTTGTCGAGATCGAAGGCATACTGCGGCAGGTCTTCGCTGTGCGCCCACAGACCTGGGGGAATCAGGCCGCGCGACTGCGCGCCGCGGTTTTCGAGCACGTTCTCCACAACCTCCTGATACGGGAAGGCATAGGCGAGCGCGCGGCGGAAGTCCGCGTTGTCCATGGGCGCCTTCTCGGTATTGAGGAAGATGATGATATTGTCGTAGGTGGTCTCGTAGAGCACGCTCAGCTTGTCGCTCTGCGCGACGGCCTTGAGGTCCGTGGTCGAGAGGCGGTCGGCGATCTGCGCCTCGCCCGACTCGAGCAGCTGGCGGCGCGCGCTGGACTCCATGCTCTTCTTGATCAAAACGTTCTTGTAGGAGCCTTCCTCCCACTCGCGCCAATATCCGTCGTACCCGGTGAGCACGACCTGGTCGCCCGCGGCGAGGCTCTTGATCGTGTAAGGGCCGGTTCCGCCGTCGTTGCCGTCGGGTGAATTGAACCAGTCGCTGTTCTCCTGACAGGCAGCGTCGGAAATGATGTAGGCGGCGTACGCGGCTGAGGCAATCAGGTCTACCGCGGCGGGCTGCGTGCACGTAAAGCGCACAGTCTGCTCGTCCACAGCCTCGACGGACGAAACGGAAGACCAGATATACGACGCGCCGAGGCCCATGTTGACCGTGCGCTCGATGGACCTCTTCACGCTTTCAGCCGTAAGCGGGGTACCGTCGTGGAAGGTGACACCCTCGCGGAGCTTGAAATCCCAGACTGTGCCGTCCTCATTCTTGGTCCACTCGGTCGCGAGCCATGGCTCGACCTGGTTCGTCTCACTGTTGTAGCGCGTGAGCGTTTCGTACACGTTCTGAAGGATGTAGATGCCGTTGGAGTTCTCCGCGCTTGGGTCGAGCGTGATGAACGGCTCGGAGCTGATTGCGTGATACAGCACGCTGGCGTTGCCCATCCCCGTGCCGCCGCCGCATCCCGCGAAAAGCAAGGCGAGCATGAGGATGACGAGAATCAGGCTCAGATACTTCTTCATGTTTTCCTCCCTGTCAATTTTTTGGCCGTTGTTGTGAAGCTGACTTGATGTTATACTATATCATAAACGTTAAAGCAGGTTGAATGTCAATAGAATCTTTATTCATTTTTATGCATAATATATGATTTCAGCGCGAAACCGCACGGGAGAGGAGTACATTGTGGATTTCAAGTCGTGGGATAAAAACCAAAGGCTGTCCATCGGCAGTATGGCGAAGCTTTTCGGCATAAACGCCTCCACGCTCCGCTTCTGGGAGAAGGAAGGTCTGCTCCGGCCAGGCCGAAACCGCGGCAACAACTACCGCGATTTCGACTATCAGGCCCTGCTGGATATTTCGGACCTCGTCCTGATGAAGAGCATGGGCATGTCGCTCGAGAGCATGCGCGAATCCCCGCGCATGAGCCTCGCGGGCTTCGGCACGCTTTACGCGGGGCGCAGCGACGCCATCGCGGAGCAGATACGAAAGCTCGAGGAGGTTTTGGGCAAGGTGAGGGCCACGCGGGAACTCATGCGCGAGTTCAACGAGATATGCAACGCCCGGGAGATCATCCTTTCGGAGCCGGATGTCATGCAGATCATCCCCCATAAAAAGCTCAACGACCCCGTGGCATGGCGCAAGTATTTCGCAGGGCAGTATCAGTTCGGCACGGTGTTCCTGCCCGACGGCGGCGACGAGCACCGGGAAATCTGGGGCTGGGTACCCTCGCGGCCCGAGCCGGACGAGCAAAGCGTCTGGAGCTATCAGCCCGGACAGCATACTTTCGCGCTGTGCGCCATGTGGGTCAACGTCGCGGACAGACGCAAGAACAACGTTCAGGATCTGCGTGCGTTTTACCGTTCCTTCGGTCGATCGACCGGGATGATCGTCGCGCGCTACGTCTGTACCGCTTTTGAGCAGGGGAACCGGAACGACTATTATAAAGCGTGGATAGAGATTAACGAAGGCATGGGAAAATAAATATGCGCGGGCGGATCTGAAATCCATCCGCGCAGATCTCTTGGCTTGCGGCGTTCTCTGCAATCCTATGCGGCAGACGGACAAGCCTTCAGTCCTATCATCAACACCGGTTGATCCAACAAACCCGTCTTCAAGAAAGGCGGGTTTTGCTGTGCGGGTGAGAAAATTGGCCGGATATCCGGGAATTCTTGCGCAACGGGCAACTTGGGAAGCGGCGTCGCGCATGAACGGGGCGCACGCTGCGCGTCCTGATTCAAGTTCCTTTTAGTTAACGACAACAACCGTTCCGGTCGTATCACCCAGAATGTCTCGGATAACGGCCTCCGTAATCGGTTTGAGATCGCCGTTCCATTCGGCCAGCCATCCGTTTTCGTATTGCGCGTATGTATTGCCGGAGAACACCGGGCGCGCGTTTGCAGCCTGGTCCGAGTCACCCATCAGGTCGGTGTATTTCAACAACGCCTGCCCGCTCAAATAAAAGACGTTGTTCCTGATATAAATACCGTCGTTGTTGCTGGCCCCCATCAGATCCTCGATCGCGGAGACGAACAGGGATTTTGTGCCGTCGATCTGCGCGATCATTCCGTTCACCCAGCCCGTACCGCTGTACATAACCATGTTGTTGGAAAATTCAAGATTGGAGATAAATCCTTCCGCCTGCGCATTGTCCATCCTCGCGAGATCGGCCCAGTGCAGGCCCGCGCCGCAACGCTCCATCAGGTTCCCGGTTATCAGTTGATTCTCAAATCGATACATCCGGGGCTGATCCCCGTGCACGGTTACAATAATGGTCATCGGGCCGCAATCGTGGATATAGCTGCCCGATACGGTGATGTCGATGCCGGAAGACTGGATCGCGCCGCCGGCTCCGTACGGCTTGCGAACGCCTTCCGGAAGAGCTCCGTTTTCCCCGTAATTGTGGAGCAATCCGCCGCACCAGCTCACTTCGCTGTTTTTCAGCGTCATTCCCGAATAGCCGTCGTAAGCGTCAAGCGTGGCCGCGATGCACGTAAAATAGCGAAGGTCGAGCCCGTCTATCGTTGAATCGCTGAATTGATAGAATCCCGTCGGTACCTGGGGAACGGCGACCTCGGAAAACACTTCGGCGGGATTCCCCGCATCGCAGCGCAAATAGAGCGCGCCGGTATAGACGCCGTTCGCGATATCCACATCCACCGGCTCCCCCGAAATATCAAGAAGCGAACAGAAAGTCAGGTCGCGATCCAGCGCCGCGGGCACGTCAAAGATCGATCCATCCTTATTGACATAATCCGTTCCATTCCAGTAGGGCATGATCTTGTCCGCCCACTTTTCGCCGGAATTGAACACGATAACATTGCAATCCCGCAGATCACGCGCGAATGTCCAAATGCGGACTCCGTCGTTTTCATGCCACAGAGACCAACTCGCCGGATCGGAAGAATCCGGAGCGTCTCCGCGTACGACGGGGCGCGCTCCCTGCCCGTAAGAGCCTACGGTAACGCCCTGCTTTACTCTGAGCGCAGCCGACGTTAACCCCCACTCCTCGGAAATATGAACATACCATGTACCGCCCCGTTCCAGCAGAATCGCATCGCCGGCCTTCAACTTTTTGCCGACCGCTTTCTCAATCGTAGCCCAGGCTGTTTCAGGCGAGCGCCCGTCATTGGCATCGTTTCCCGAATTTGACACGTAATATGCCGTTCCCGTATATTGTGTTTCCCGAGCGTTATTGAAAAACGAGGTTTTCCACGCATCCGCGTTCGCCAGAATCTCCAGCGCCTCGGAACAGGTTTCTGTTTCCGCAACCGGCAGCATGCTTTCATACAGCCTGGCGGCAAGGGCGATGCCGCCCTCCCTGGTTAGCGCCGTTTTCAAGGTTGCATCGTCCGCTCTGAGCACGGGCTCTCCGTCTACGCGGGAATACTGCGCCCTGCACCAAAAATATCCCGCGGTATTATAGTCGCATCCCGCCGGTTCCGTATCGTCAGAGTGATCCTTGAACGGAGACGGATTGGCGGATCGCGGCAAAAGCTCCCAAACCGATATGACGCCGTCCCAGCTCCAGTCCGTACTGGAACCGTAATCCGATAGCCTAAGCCAATCGCCTTGCGGTTCGGAACCATAACCCAGCAGGCTTGCAGCGTAATATGCGGGTGCCATCGCGTCGCCGATGAGCATTTCTTTTTGGCTATGATTTGCCATCAAGGAAAAGCTGTTCCATTCGGATAGCTTCGACGCGTCAATATCTGTAATAATATTCTGCAAAAGCCCGCAGAACTCCGAAAACTGAATCGGCGCATCCCAATCGCTTTTGAGATCATCGGGAACCCATCCGTATTCCAAAGCCCGCAAGACCTCGAGGTTATCCGTAGGTTCTATCGTTGCGGCCGGCTCTCCAACCGGATCTGTTGTTGCGGTTGGAGTTTCTTCAAAGCCGCTATCGGTACCCTCAGGCACGCCCCTGGTCTGATCACAGGCACAGATCTGCAGCGAGAGCAAAATGCAAACAAGCAGAGTTACAGTCCTTTTCACAGGATGCCTCCAACATATGATGTTATAAATTATACCATATTTTTGCGCAAACTTCAAAAGGCGCGCAAAAGGCTGCCGGCCTTCATCGAACAGCGCTCCCGACCACCGCGCCGACCTTCAGCGACATCGTCATCTCGATCACCGCGCTGGAGACCGAGGAGAACACCTCCGTTCTGGGCAGCCTCTATGAAAAGGTCGCCGTGATGTATCCCGTCGTGAAGGGCACGCTCGTGCACTTCTACGTCGAGATCACCATCCCGAAGCTCGCCGAGAGGAGCAAGGAAACCGTAGCGCTGCTCGCCAACAAGGGCCTTGTTTACAAGCTCTCTCTCACCAACCTCGTGACGGTTAAGGGCGAGAACACCTCCGCCGGCAACAGCGTGAACTATTTTGTAAACGGCACCCTCGATGCGACGCACACTCTGGGCCTCGATGCCAAAACCGATACCAAGACCTTCGGCGTGGGCGGCGTAACCGTTCCGGATACCAAGGTTGTGTATGGTTTCGAGTATTGGGCCGCGGGCGTTGCCGCGGGTAAGGACGGCGTTGCCGCCGCGACCATCGGCTTCTACAACACCTGGAAAGACATCTCCGGCTGGGCTCCCTGGCAGCAGTTTGCCTGGGACAATGACCAGGATGGCGTCAACGAGTTCTATATCCATGCGAACGGCACCGATGCCGCCGAGAACATCACGCAGTTCTACATCTACTCCGATCTGACCACCGGCACCCAGGATTACATCATGTTCCCGGTGAAGAATGAGAAGATCGACGTCACCAAGGAGATAGAGCTGACGATTAACGATGTTCATTACTTCGTGAATCGCGCGACCACCGCCGACATCACCTTCCGTCCCGCTGCCGGCGGCGACATCATCACCCCGGCCGCTACCGGCTATGCCGCGATCAAGGCCGCGTTCGACGCGTACTTCACCGCCCTCGGCTTCCCCTATGCGGATGCGAAGTACATGACCCAGGCGCACTTCACCACCTACTTCGGCAAGATTCTCGAGACCTCCGTGAAGATCGTGTACCCCTCGGGCGCCGTGGTAGTTGCTCCTCCGGCCGTCGAGCCCCCGCAGACCGGTGACGCCACCACCGTGGTCGGCTTCGTGATGATCGCGCTCGCGCTCGTCGCCGCCGCCGCCGTGACCGTCAAGAAGGTTCGCGCGTAATTTCAAACAACTGCCGGGAATCCCGGCAACGAACGGCCCGCGCCGAAGCGCGGGCCGTTCAGCCCATCGGCAAAGCTGCCGGTGGGCTGAAATTTATTTGGGAAATCTGG
>CAZIRB010000060.1:0-13808 GCA_964541695.1 uncultured Oscillospiraceae bacterium | reverse complement strand
GACCTCGGCAAGGCGTCCGTCTCGCTCGGCCGTCTGGACGAGATATTCGAGGCGCCGCTTGAAAACGAGCCCGGCAGGGCGATCGTCGCGGACATGAGCGGCGACATCGTGTTCGACCACGTGTGCTTCGGGTACGACCGGTTCAACGACGTGCTCGACGACGTGAGCTTTACGGCCAGGCGCGGCCAGACCGTCGCGATCCTCGGCTCGACCGGCTCGGGCAAGTCGAGCCTCGTGCAGCTGCTGCAACGGCTCTACCAGTGCACGTCGGGCCGGATCACGATCAACGGCACGGACATCAACGACATCGAGCACGGGCACCTTAGGCGCAACATCGGCATCGTGCTGCAGGAGCCGTTTTTGTACTCGCGCACGCTGCTTGAGAACATCCGCATCGTCAACCCCGCGGCTTCGCTCGAGGAAGTGTACGACGTGGCGCGCATCGCCTCGGTGCACGACGTGATCATGGAGTTCGACAAGGGCTACGAGACGCTCGTCGGCGAGCGCGGCGTCACGCTGTCCGGCGGCCAGCAGCAGCGCGTCGCCATCGCGCGGACGCTGATGCAGAAAGCGCCGATCCTGATCTTCGACGACTCGATGAGCGCCGTGGACACGGAGACGGACGCGGAGATACGAAAATCCCTGCAGTCGCTGCGGCACGACGGCATCACGTTCATTATCTCGCACCGCATCACGACGCTGTGCGAGGCGGACGTGATCCTCGTGCTCGAGAACGGAAAGCTCGTGCAGCAGGGCACCCATAACGAGCTCATGCGGCAGGACGGAATGTACCGGCGCATCGCCGAGATTCAGGACATGGCGCGCGAGCTCGTTACCGCCCCGGAAGGAGGCGAACAATAAATGACGGATTATATCGAAGAACAGGATTTTTCGGAACAAAAAGTCGACGCGAAGCTATGGAAACGCATGTTCCGGTACGCGTTCCGCTATAAAAAGATCGTCTGGACGACCGTTGTCGCGCTGTTTCTCGTCGCGGGAATCGACGTGGCCTACCCCGTGCTGAGCCGGTACGCGATCGACGCGTTCATCGTGCCGCGCACGACAAACGGCATCGTGCCGTTTGCCGCCGTGTACTTGGCGCTTGTGACCGTACAGTGCCTCAGCGTCGTGCTGTTTATCATGCGCTGCGGCCGGCTCGAGATGACGGTGTCGTACGACATCCGGCAGGAGGCGTTCAACAAGCTCCAAAACCTGTCGTTCTCGTTCTACGACCGCACCGCCGTGGGATATCTGATGGCGCGCATGGTGTCCGACGTGGCCCGGCTCTCGGAGATGGTCGCGTGGGGCCTTGTCGACGTGCTGTGGTCGACATTCTACGCGGTCGGCTGCATCGCCACGATGTTCGCGCTGTCCTGGAAACTCGCGCTGATCGTGCTGACCGTGCTGCCCCCCCTGTTCCTCACGAGCATGTTCCTGCAAAAGAGGATCCTCAAGTACCAGCGCAAAGCCAAGAAGCTTAACTCGCGCATCACGAGCTCGTTCAACGAGGGCATCATGGGCGCGATGACGACCAAGACGCTCGTGCGCGAGCAGGCCAACGCGGACGAGTTCAACGAGCTGACCGAGAATATGCGCAGAACGTCGATCCGTTCCGCGCTGCTCAACGCGGCGTTCTTCCCGCTCGTGATCTCGCTCGGCGCGATCGGCACGGGCCTGGCGCTGTACTACGGCGGCAGCGGCGTGCTGAACGGCGCGCGCGCGGTGATCGGCGCGATCTCGGTCGGTACGCTCGTGGCGTTCGTGTCGTACACAACGCAGCTGTTCGACCCGATCCAGCAGCTCGCAAACATCTTCGCCGAGCTGCAGGGCGCGCAGGCGTCCGCGGAGCGCGTGCTGACGCTGATCGACACCGAGCCGAGCGTCGTCGACCGCTCGGACGTGATCGAAAAATACGGCGACACGCTGCACCCGAAGAAGGAGAACTGGGAGGAATTGATCGGCGACGTGACGTTCGAGCACGTCTCGTTCTCCTATAAGGAAGGCGAGACCGTGCTGTCGGATTTCTCGCTGGAGGTGAAAGCCGGACAGACGACCGCGCTCGTCGGCGAGACCGGCGCGGGCAAGAGCACGATCGTAAACCTGATCTGCCGCTTTTACGAGCCGACAAGCGGCCGGATTCTGATCGACGGCCGCGATTACCGCGACCGCTCGCAGCTCTGGCTGCAGTCGCACCTTGGGTACGTGCTGCAGACGCCGCACCTGTTCTCCGGCTCCATCCGGAACAACATCGCATTCGGGCGGCCGAACGCCACGCTCGAGGACGTCAAGAGCGCCGCGAAAATGGTGCGCGCGGACGAGTTCATCGAGAAGATGGACAAGGGCTACGACACCGAGGTCGGCGAGGGCGGCGCGCGGCTGTCCACGGGACAGAAGCAGCTGATCTCGTTTGCGCGCGTGATCCTGGCAAACCCGAAGCTCTTCGTGCTCGACGAGGCGACCAGCTCGATCGACACCGAGACCGAGCAGCTTATCCAGGACGCTGTCACGTGCGTACTCGAGGGGCGCACGAGCTTCGTCGTCGCGCACAGGCTCTCGACCATCCGGAACGCCGACCGCATACTCGTCATCCGCGGCGGCAGGGTCGTCGAGTCCGGCAAGCACGAGGAGCTCCTTGCCCTGCGCGGCTACTACTACGACCTGTACACGCACCAATTCAACGAGGAGGCCGTCATGGAGACCCTGCAGGTTTCCCGCTGACGGATATGCGCATGCTGTTTGGCGTTCCATGGCAACGGCTCGCCGTCATCGTCCCGCTCGTATTCCTGTCGGGGCTGATGGACGCGATTGCGGGCGGCGGGGGTCTCATCTCGCTGCCCGCCTATCTCCTGGCGGGCGTTCCGCCGCATCAGGCCGTCGCGACGAACAAGCTCTCGAGCTCGATCGGCACGACGATCTCGACCGCGCGGTACATCAAGAACGGCTGCGTCGACTGGCCGCTCGCCGTGCCGAGCGCGGTGCTCGCCATCCTCGGCGCGGCCGCGGGCGCGCGGCTGATCCTGTTCGTACCGGAGTCGGTCATGCGGTATTTTCTGATCGCCGTGCTGCCGCTCGTGGCGCTGCTTGTGCTCAAAAAGCGCGATTTCTCCGCGCTCGAAGGCGAGCCGCTGCCGCGCTCTAAGCAGTTTGCGATCGTGTCTATTGCGTCGCTCTCCATCGGCATGTACGACGGCTTCTACGGCCCCGGCACCGGAACGTTCATGCTGCTCGTGCTGACGCAGATGGCGCATCTGACCGTGCGTACGGCCAGCGGCAACGTCAAGGTCATGAACCTCTCGTCGAACCTCGGTTCGCTCGCGGTATTCCTGATCAAGGGCCAGGCCATCCTGCCGCTCGGGCTGATGGCCGGCGCCGCGGCGCTGGCCGGGCAGTACATCGGCGCGGGACTCGTGCTGTCCAACGGCGCGAAGGTCGTGCGGCCGATCGTGCTTATTGTGCTCGCGCTGCTGTTTCTGCGCGTGATACTGGAGCTGGCGGGCGTGGCGTGAGGGGAACGTTGGGGATACGTTGGAGGTACGTTGAGGGCTCCGCTTTGCAGCCCACAGTTCGCAATGGTCGCACACGCCCCTTTGGGCCTGTGCTTCCTTGCTCACTGGGCCTGCGCTTCGCTTCATCCGCCACAGGCGGCGCTCAGCTCCGCCGCGCGGTTAAAACCTTCTTCTTTACACGTTTTTACGCATGCCAAAACAAAAACCGAGCGCCCCGTTTTCCACGCGGGCGCTCGGTTTTCTTTCTATGTCCCTATTCCGTTCCCTGTTCGTCCCTTACACATACTTGATCTCGAGCGCGCCGAACGACACGTCGCCGTTGACGCGCAGCAGCATCGGCGCGCCGTCGGCGGCGGTGCCCGTCACCTGAATCGAGCCGAACGACTTATCGGCCGTAATCTCGGTGCGGACGGTGCGCGGCAGGAAGACCTCGCAGGCCGCGAACGACACGTCCACGGACAGCACCGCGCCCGCGGCCATGTCCTGCACGCGCGTTAAATCGAGCACGCCGTGTCCGAACGAGACGTCGATGTCGCCGCCCGTGAACGTGGCCTGCGCAAATATGCGCTTATCCTCGCAGAACGAGCAGTCGCTCTTGATGTAGCCGCCCTCCTCGGAATAGCCGTTGCGCCTGCCCTCCTTGGCGTTGCAGGCATACCGGTTGTGCCGCCAGCCGCGGTGCGGCCAGATGCGGTCAAACAACAGCGTTAAACCGAACAGGATCAAAAGCGCGGGCCATACCATGTTCCAGGACAGCTCGAACGTGGTTGCGCCGAGGTTAAACAGCAGATAGTACAACCCAAGCAGCGCGACGCCGAGCCCGAGCGGCGAGCGGCGGTCGATCAGCCAGGACACGCCAAGGCCGAGCAGCAGCGCCGGCCATACAATGCCCCAGAGCCACACGCCGGAGAACGGAAGCACGTTCAGCCTGCCAAGCAGCAGCACGACGCCCACCAATATGACCGCCAGCGCGAAGAACACGCCGCCCGAAATATTGCCGCGGCACGTAACCGTCGTTCCCTGCTCCTGCCGTTGGTCGCCGCTCTCGTACTGCGCGGCGGCGGGGCGCGATTCGAAGGGCTTTACGCCGAGCAGCTCGTCGGTCGTCACGCCCAGCACCTCCGCGAGCTTCGGGATGATCGCGATGTCGGGGCACGACACGTCGTTCTCCCACTTGCTGACCGCCTGCGGCGACACGCTGACGCGCTCCGCTAGCTGCTCCTGCGTCAGCCCCTTCTGTTTGCGCAGCGTCATAATGCGCTTGCCGATGCTCATTTCTTCCATATAACTATTTCTCCCCCTTCTTGACAACGCTATTATCTCATAAACCGGGCCGTCAATCCATAACCGGTTTGTACAGTCCGAAAAGCCGGCTCAACCGCCGGTTGAACCGGACTCAATCACTGGTTTCCTTTACAAGGTTGCAAGAATTGGGTTATACTGTATGTTGGTAGAAATGGAGGCTTTTTTGTCATGGCACTACGCACCATCCGCTTGGAGGACGACCCCTGCCTGTATAAGAGATGCCGCGAGGTCGACGCGTTCAACGAGCGCCTGTCCGAGCTGATCGACGACATGTTCGACACGATGTACGCCGCGGACGGCGCGGGCCTTGCGGCCCCGCAGGTCGGGATATTGAAGCGCGTCGTCGTCATCGACGCGGGCGGCGACGATCCGATGGAGCTTGTCAACCCCGAGATCGTATCCATGGCCGGCACGCAGGGCGGCATGGAGGGCTGCCTGTCCTTCCCCGGCCAGTCCGGCTATGTCGAGCGCGCGAACGAGGTCGTCGTGCGCGGCTACGACCGTCACGGCGTACCGCATGAGTATCGGACCGAGGGCCTGAAGGCGCGCGCCGTGCAGCACGAGATCGACCACCTCAACGGCGAGGTGTTTTTGCGCCTGGTTACCGATCCGCCGGAGGGGTATCTCGAGCAGGAAGACGAGGATGAGCCCGCATGAGAATCGCGTTTCTGGGCACGCCCGAATTTGCCGTTCCGTCGCTTGCCATGCTGCTTGGCGACGGGCATACGCTCGCGGTGTTTACGCAGCCGGACCGCCCGGTCGGCAGGCACGGCACATTGACGCCGCCGCCGGCCAAGGTGTTCGCGGCGGAGCACGGGCTGCCCGTATATCAGTTTGAGAAAATTCGCAGCCCGGAGGGTGTCGCCGTGCTACGCGCGTTCAACCCGGACTTTATGGTCACGGCCGCGTTCGGGCAGATTCTGTCGAAAGAGAATCTGGACGTGCCCCGGTTCGGCTGCATCAACGTGCACGGATCGCTGCTGCCGAAGTACCGCGGCGCGGCGCCGGTCGCGTGGGCGATCGTCGACGGCGAGACCACGACCGGCATCACGACGATGCTGACCGACGTGGGCCTCGACACGGGCGACATCCTGCTGCAGCGCGAGACGGATATCGGGCCGGACGAGACCGCGGGCGAATTGGCGGCGCGGCTTGCCGAGCTTGGCGCGGACGTGCTGATGGACACGCTGATCCTGCACTCCGCCGGGTTTTTACAGCGCAAGCCGCAGGACGAGGCGCTCGCGACCAAGTGCCGCACCCTCAAAAAAGAGGACGGAAAGCTGGACTTTTCCCTGCCCGCGCAGCGCGTGCACGATCACGTGCGCGGCATGAACCCATGGCCGGGTGCGTTCGCGCTGCTTTCCGGCGAGCCGCTGAAAATCTGGCGCACGCGGACAACCGACGATTGCGGCCGGGACGACCGCGTTTGCGGCGAGCTTTTCGGCAGCGACAGGACCGGGCTGTTCGTGCGCTGCGCCGACCGTATGCTCGAGATTCTCGAGCTGCAGACGGCGGGCGGGAAGCGGCTCGACGGCAAAACGTTTTTACGCGGCTGCAACATCGCGGGCCGGGTGCTCGCGTGAGCGTGCGGCGCGCAGCCCTCGCGGCGCTCACCGCCGTCACGGAGGAAGGCGCGTACGCAAACCTCGCGCTCAAAAGCGCGGCCGCGGCGCTGCCGAAAGCGGACGCGGGCCGGGTATCGGCGCTCGTGTACGGGACGCTCGACCACCTGCTGACGATCGACCATTATCTGTCCGCGCTCACCGCGGCCAACAAGAACGCGCTCGTGCGCAACGTTCTCCGGCTCGGCGCGTGCCAGCTCCTGTACATGCGCACGCCGGCGCACGCCGCGGTAAACGAGAGCGTCGCCCTGTGCCGCGAGATCGGCAAGGCCGCGCTGTCCGGCTATGTCAACGGCGTGCTGCGCGCGCTGCAGCGCCGGATCGCGGGCAATGCGCTTCCCCCGCTCCCGGCCGACGCAACAGGGCGGCTGTCCGTGCAGTACAGCTTCCCGCGCTGGCTCGTTGAAAAATGGGTCGCGGACTACGGCGAGACGTTCGCCGAAGCGCTGCTTGCCGCCGAGCCGTCCGGACTGACCGTGCGGCCGCAGCATCCCTGCACAGCGGACGAGCTTATTTTCGAGCTTCCGGCGGGCACGTCGCGCGGCCGGTGGGAGCGCGACTGCCTCCATGTACCGGCGGGCTTCGACGCCGCGGACTCGGACGCGTTTTTGTCCGGCCGCATGGCCATCCAGAGCGAGAGCGCGATGCTCGTATGCCGGGCCTTGGGCGACTGCCGCAAGAAGCGCGTGCTCGACGCTTGCGCCGCGCCCGGCGGCAAGAGCGCCTGCGTCGCGTCGTTTGCCCAAAATGACGTGTCGATTACCTGTTTTGAGCTGCATGCGCACCGCGCGGAGCTGACGCAAAAAACGCTCGAGCGGCTGCACGTTTCCGCGGAGGTTTTGCAGCGCGACGCTTCCGTGTTCGACGAAGCGTTCCGCGATGCGTTTGACGCCGTGCTCGTCGACGCGCCGTGCTCGGGGCTGGGGCTCGTACACGGCAAGCCCGACGTGCGCTACCAGAAGACGCCCGAGGACGTCAAGTCGCTTGTTGCCGTGCAGCGCGGCATACTCGACGCCTGCGCGCGCTATGTAAGCCCCGGCGGCGTGCTTGTGTACGCGACCTGCACGATCAGCAAACCCGAGAACGAGGCGCAGATCGCAGCGTTTTTGGCACGAAACAGCTTATTTTCTCTCTCCCCCATGCCGCTGCCGATCGAAAACGGCGGCGAACTGCAGCTGTTCCCGCACGTGCACGGCACGGAGGGGTTCTATATGGCAAGGATGGTGCGATGCAACTGACGGACATGACAATCGAGGAGCTTGAAAAGCTGCTGGAGGGACTCGGAGAGCCGACGTACCGCGCCCGGCAGATCTTCTCGTGGCTGTCGCGCGGCGTGCATCCGATGGATATGACAAACCTCCCAAAGCCCCTGCGCTTTGAGCTTTCGCGCATGCCGCAGGGCTATGTTTCCGTGTTTCAAAAGCGCGTGTCCGCGCTCGACGGCACCGCAAAGTACCTGTTTTCGCTCGACGACGATAACCTCGTCGAGGGCGTGCTGATGCGCTATCATTACGGGAACACCGCGTGCATCAGCACGCAGGTCGGCTGCCGCATGGGCTGCGCGTTCTGCGCGTCGACGCTCGAGGGCCGCGTGCGCGACCTCACCGCCGGCGAGATGCTCGGGCAGATCTCAGCCATCGAGCTCGACGAGCCGCCCAAGAGCGCGCAGGAGCGCACCGTGACAAACGTCGTGCTGATGGGCAGCGGCGAGCCGCTCGACAACTTCGACAACGTCGTGCGCTTCCTCAGGCTCGTCTCGCACCCGGACGGCATGGGCATCAGCCCCCGCAACATCTCCGTCTCGACCTGCGGCCTCGCGCCGATGATCTACCGCTTCATGGCCGAGGCGCCGCACGTGACGCTCTCGATCTCGCTGCACGCGCACGACGACGAGACGCGCTCGCGCATCATGCCGGTCAACCGCATCTACCCGATCGCGGACGTCGTCGCGGCGGCCAAAGCGTACGCGGAGAAAACGGGCCGCCGCGTCGTGTTCGAGTACGCGCTGATTGCGGGCGTCAACGACGCGGACGACGACGCCGTCGCGCTGTCAAAGCTTTTGCGCGGCATCAACTGCCACGTCAACCTCATCCCGCTCAACTCCGTGCCGGAGCGCAGGCTCACCGGCAGCGGGCGCAGCCGCGCCCGGGCGTTCAACGACGTGCTCACGTCGAAGCACATCTCTGCGACCGTCCGCCGCGAAATGGGCGCCGACATCGAGGGCGCCTGCGGCCAATTGCGAAGAAGGGTGAAGCATGATCTACGCATCTAAGTCCAGCATCGGCCGCCGGGCCAGGAACGAGGACCTGTTCCGCGTTCCCAAACAGGAGGAGTCCGTGCCCTTCGTCGCCGTCGCGGACGGGATGGGCGGGCACGCGGGCGGCTCCGTCGCAAGCCGGCTCGTCATCACGGGCATGAACGAGGAGCTGCGCTCCATCCGCGGCGACGATCCCGTCGGCGTGCTGCTGCGCGCGATCTCCGCGGTCAACATGGACGTCTACCGCACCGGGCAGGACTCGGCGGACCTTGCCGGCATGGGCTCCACGCTCGTGTGCGCGCTGCTGTTCCCGACGCGGTTCATCGCGGCCAATGTCGGCGACAGCCGCCTCTACCACTTCGACGGCGAAAAGCTCGACCAGGTCACGGTCGACCACTCGCTCGTGGAGGTGCTGGTCCAGAGCGGCCACATCACGCCCGAGGAGGCGCGCGTGCACCCGAACCGGAACATCATCACGCGCGCGATGGGACTGTCCGCGCGCGTCGAGGCCGACGTGTTCGACCGCGTCTGGAACCCCGGCGACATCCTGCTGCTCTGCTCGGACGGCCTGTCCGGCAGCGTGCCGCACGAGGAGATGCAGTCGGTCCTCGCCTCCGACGGGCCGCTGCAGGAGCTCTGCGACATGCTCGTAGCGTCCGCGCTCGAGCACGGCGCGACCGACAACATCACGGTCGTTCTCGTCCAGAACGAAGAAGGGGCGTGCGCATGATCGGTCGGATATTAAACCACCGCTACCGCGTCACAAACCTCATCGGCACCGGCGGCATGGCGCACGTGTACCGCGCGGTCAACCTTGGCACGCGCAAGTCCGTCGCGATCAAGGTCCTCAAGGAGGAGTACAAGGACAACCCGGAGTTTCTGCGCCGCTTCGAGCGCGAGGCCCGCGCGGTGCTGCACCTTTCGCACGACAACATCGTCCGCGCCTACGGCGTCGGGCAGGAGGACGGGCTGCCGTTCATCGTGCTCGAGTACGTCGAGGGCAGGACGCTCAAGCAGATCATACAGGACGAGGGGCCGCTGCCGCCCAAGGAAGCCATCGAGCTTTGTTACCAGGTGCTCGACGCGCTGTCGGCAGCGCACGAGGCGGGCATTATCCATAGGGACATCAAGCCCCAGAACGTGATCGTCACGCGCGGCGGCAAGGCCAAGCTGACGGACTTCGGCATCGCGCGCGAGGCCGCGTCGAACACCGTGACCTACGCCGGGCCGACGGTGCTCGGCAGCGTGCATTACCTCTCGCCCGAGCAGGCCAAGGGCAAACCCGTGACCGCGGAGAGCGACCTGTATTCCACGGGCGTGATGCTCTACGAGATGCTCTGCGGCGAGGTGCCGTTCTCCGGCGATTCCTCCGTGGCCATCGCGCTCAAGCACATCAGCGAGAAACCCGAGGCGCTGATCGAACGGAACCCGATGATCTCGCCCGCGCTCAGCGACGTGGTCATGAAGGCGCTCTCGAAAAACGCGTCCGACCGCTATCAGTCCGCCGCGGCGATGCGCTCCGACCTGCTGCGCGCGCAGTACGAGCCGTACGGCGACTTTGCGCGCCTGCCCGTCAAATCCGGCGGCTCGCAGTCCGGCAAGGGGAAGCAGCCCGAGAAGCGCAGAAGGCGGCTGCGCGTCACCGGCACGTTCTGGATCTCCGTCGGCGTGGCCGGCCTGCTTGTCGCGTTCGGCACGCTGTTCGCGCTCAGCCGCAAAGCGTACCAGGCGGAGGCCGTGCCGATGCAGATCGTGCCCGCGCTGACCGACCGCAGCATCGAGGAAGCTGCCGCAAAGGCCGAGGACTACGGCTTCCTGTTTGAAGTGCAGGATTACGAGGTCAGCGACACCGTCCAGTACGGCAACATCATCCGCCAGACGCCGGAGTCCGGCTTAAACGCCAAGGCCGGCAGCGTGATCTACGGCGTCATAAGCCTGGGTCCGGACATTCCGACCATCCCGAACCTCGTCGGCATGACGCCCGATGAGGCGCTCGCCGCTTTGACCGCGGACGGCCTCAAGCTCGGCTCCACGGGATACCGCGTTTCGGACGTCGCGCTCGGCTATGTCTGCGAACAGTCGCCGATTGCGGGCTCGGAGACGCAGCCCGGCAGCGTCGTCGACATCTGGATCAGCTCCGACTCCGACGAGAGCCTCGCCATGCCGCAGCTGACCGGCGAAACGTTTGCCGACGCGCTTGCGCTGCTCGGCGAGGGAATGTTCACGTCCATCCGCGTGCGCGAGATGAACGAGCCGGCGCTCGCCGACGGCTTCGTCCTCACGCAGACGCCCGCGGCCGGCGAGACCGTGTGGCCCAAGACGCCCATCGAACTGACCGTGAACGTCACGCACGAGGAGCGGTATTTTGCGGATATCGCGTTCAATCTGGACATCGAGGCCAGCGGCACGCCGGTGCTCGTCGCCATCGCGGAGGCGGCAAACGGCGTGGCCTACGAGCGCGTGCTGTATGAGACCACGCTCGAGAAGGGCCAGAAGGTACCCGTCTCGTTCACCGCAAGCGCCGACACCAGCGGCACGATGGACGTGATCCTCTACATCAACAACGTAATCGTGCGCCATCAGGACGCGAGCTTCGCGGCCAAGGCGCCCGCCGCATGACGGCGACAGGGCGCATCATCCGCGGCGTCGGCGGATTCTACTATGTGCAGACCGGCGCGGAGATCGTGGAATGCCGCGCGCGCGGCCGGTTCCGCGTCGAGGGCGTCACGCCGATGGTCGGCGATTATGTGGAGATCGTGGGCAACGCCGTCGACCGCGTGCTGGAACGGAAAAACGCGCTCGTCCGTCCCGCCGTGGCGAACGTGGATCAGCTCATCGTCGTGCTGGCGGCCTCGCATCCGGAGCCGGATTTTTTGCTTGCCGACAAGCTGCTCATCTCCGCGCTGACGCTATGTATCCGGCCGCTGATCGTACTCAACAAGCTCGACGAGCGCTCCTCGCCGGTCTACGACGCGTGCGTGCGTGATTACGGCGGCAGCTTCCCGCTTTTGACGATCTCCTGCCGGACCGGCGAAGGGCTGGACGCGCTCAAGCCGTACCTCGCCAACCGCGTTTCGTGCCTGGCCGGACAGTCCGCCGTCGGCAAGTCCTCGCTGCTCAACGCGCTGCTGCCCGCGCTCGGCCTGCCCGTCGGCGACCTGTCCAGAAAGACGGAGCGCGGCAGGCACACGACGCGGCACGCCGAGCTGATCCCCTGCTTCGGCGGCGCGATCCTCGACACGCCCGGCTTCTCGCTGTTCGAGCCGGAGACGCTGACACAGGACGCGCTCGACATATGCTATCCCGAGTTTGGGGACGCGCCGAAGGACTGCCGCTTCCCCGCCTGCTCGCACATCTCCGAGCCGGGCTGCGCGGTGAAGACGGAGGTCGTGGAAAGCGGCCGCATGTCGCGCGCGCGGTACGAGCGGTACGTTGCGATCTGCACGGATTTTCAACAGAGGAGGAAGCATCGCTTTGATTAAGATCGCGCCTTCAATATTGACGGCGGACTTTGCCAACCTTGGCGCCGCCGTCGAACAGCTCAAGCTCTGGCGGACCGACTGGCTGCACCTCGACGTGATGGACGGCCGCTTCGTGCCGAACCTCACGTTCGGCCCCGCGATGTGCGCCGCGCTGCGCAAGCGCTGCGACCTGCCGTTCGACGCGCACCTGATGGTTGAAACCCCCGCGGACTGGATCGAGCCGTTCCGCGACGCGGGCGCCGACATTTTGACGTTCCACGTCGAGGCGGAAACGCACATCCACCGCACGCTCGAGCGCATCCACGCCGCGGGCATGCGTGCGGGCGTCGTGCTCAATCCCGCCACGCCGGTCACAAGCTGCGAGCACGTGCTCGAAAACTGCGACCTCGTGCTCCTGATGAGCGTCAACCCGGGGTTTGGCGGCCAGAAATTCATTTCGGCCGTCGTGGAGAAGATCCGCAGGCTTAGACGGATGATCGACGAGCGCGGCCTCGACTGCGAGATCGAAGTCGACGGCGGCATCAACCCGCAGACGGCCAGGCTCTGCGCCGACGCGGGCGCGACGGTGCTCGTGGCGGGCAACAGCATCCTCTCGGCAAGCGATCCCGCCGACATGGTACGGCAGCTGCGGGGTGAGTGAAGGTACGGCGGCGGTTATGCGACATGCGCGACCGTTCGCTGGAAGGGCCTGCGGGGAAAGCAAGGTCAGACGGCGCAATTAAGGCGGGGCTGCGGCGACCGACCGCGTATCGCGCGCGGTGCAGGCGGGCGGTATGCTGCGAACCGCGTCAAGTAAACTAAACCAGGTTGTGCAAGCTTTGCGAATCTGCGGATACAAAAAGACCGGGCGCTCCCCCGGCCTTTATTAGTTTTCATTTGGTTATTCCCCATCCGTTTCCGGCGAAGGGTCCTCCCCCTTGAGCAGACAGTCCAGAAGCGTGCGGTAGATGCGCTCCGCCTCGGCCGGCCAGTTTTTGCGCGCGCGGTTGGCCATGTCGCGCGAGGCCAGGTTGAGCGCAATCGAAAGCTCGACGGCGTCGCGGTTCTGCGCGGTCAGCTCGACGCGGTACCCGCCGCCGTGCAGCTCGGCCATCGAGGACACGAGCTCGGTCTCCAGCCGCATCTCATCCCTATGCGCGTCCGCGTACTGCGTCAGCTTCTCGCGGAGCGAATGCGGCAGGCTCTCGCCAAACAGCGTGAGGATCTCCTGCCCGCGCACGGTGACGCGGTATCCCTGCCCGAACGCGCGCGGAATCGCCGCGATGTACCCGTCCTCCTCCAGCTCGTTCATCGCGGCCTGAAACGCAAAGTACGACATGCACTCCGTCTCGACCATCGCGCGGTACAGCTGCTCGCGCTGCAGCTCCAGCCCGGAGGCCTCGGAGTAAAACAGAATCGTCAGTTTGTCCTTGGATTCCCCATGCGCAAACCTTGGCATATTCACCACCAGTTTTAGTATACCATACAAAGAAACGGCCGCCAAGCGGCAGCTTGCATAAAGACTTGCTTGCGCTTCATACAGCGACGTCCGGCAGCTTGAAAACCGGCCGCTGCAACCGCTCTGCCGGGTAATTGTACTACGCGGCTTCAAGGCTCCCGGACTGTGGACCAACAAAAAAAGCCACCCTTAGGGTGG
>CAZIRB010000059.1:0-13987 GCA_964541695.1 uncultured Oscillospiraceae bacterium | reverse complement strand
CCCGAGGTGTTCTACCAGTTCGAGCACGCGACGGGGCTGCGCATCATGGAGGGCTTCGGCCAGACCGAGACGACGCTGACCGTGGCGAGCATCGCCGGCATGGTGCCAAAGCCCGGCTCGATGGGGAAGCCCGTCCCGACGTACGACGTCGACCTGCTCGGCGAGGACGGCAAGCCCGCCGAGGTCGGCAAGCCGGGCGAGATCGTGCTGCGGCTGGACGGCGGCACGCCGTGCGGCCTGTTCCAGGGCTATTACCGCGACGACGAGCAGAGCCGCGTCGCCTGCGAGGACGGCATGTACCACACGGGCGACCTGGCCTGGCGCGACGAGGACGGCTTCTACTGGTATGTGGGCCGCAAGGACGACGTGATCAAGTCGTCGGGCTACCGCATCGGGCCGTTCGAGATCGAGAACGTGATCATGGAGCTGCCGTACGTGCTTGAGTGCGGCGTGTCCGGCGCGCCCGACGAGCTGCGCGGCCAGGTGATCAAGGCCAGCATCGTGCTGACCGCGGGCACCGAGGGCACCGACGCGCTGAAAAAGGAGATCCAGGAGTACGTCAAAACGCATACCGCGCCGTATAAATATCCGCGCATCGTGGAGTTTAGGAAGGAGCTGCCCAAGACGATCAGCGGCAAGATCATCCGCCGGGAACTGTAAAAAACCGCGCTTCGCGCCGCCCGGGGGTCCGCCCCGGACGGCGCGAAAGCGGGCGCGGCCGGTATGCAGCTGAAAATTGGCGGCAAAATTCATCAAAAAGCAGCTTGACAACCACATATTATATATGATAGTCTGAATGAAAATTTTCAAAGGCGACGACGGAGAGGGCGCGGCCAGGCAGCTTTTTTAGAGACCCGGCGGCTGGTGGAAGCCGGGAGAGCGGCGGCAGGCGTTTGTAGCTCCCGAGCCGGAGGGAAGAAAACCCGCGTATCGCGGGCGATTAGAACCCTCCCGCGGCTGCGGCGTGACGGCAGGGGGCTTGATGGAGCCCGATGAGCGGTATCGGCGGCGACGCCGGTGCAATTTGAGTGGTACCGCGGGTGACAGCGATCTGTCTGCTCGTCTCAAAGATGATTGTTTTCATTCGATCATCTGAGGGACGATTTTTTTGTCCCTCGTTAGGGAGGCAAAACAAGATGGAGAGCACGACCGGGCTGGACTACCAGCTGCAGGAGATGGCGCTGCGCATCCGCGAGCTGCGCGGCGTGATGGGGCTGTCGAGCAAAGAAATGGCGCTGCGCACCGGCGTATCGGAGGCGGAGTACATCGCCTGCGAGCGCGGCGCGCACGACCTCAGTTTCGCGTTCATCTACCGCTGCGCGATGGCGTTCAACGTCAACGTCACGGACATCATCGAGGGCACGAGCCCGACGCTGCGCGGCTACACCGTAACACGGGCGGGCGAGGGCGCGCGCATCGAGCAGGCGCACGGCATGGTGTACTACAACCTCGCCGCGCCGTTTAAAAACCGCATCTCGGAGCCGCTGTACGTCGAGTGCGCGTACACCGAGGAGGCGGAGCGCGGCGACATCGAGCTGACGACACATGAGGGGCAGGAGTGCGACCTCGTCATCAGCGGCACGATGAAGCTCAAGATCGGCGCGCATACCGAGATTTTGCACGAGGGCGACTGCGCCTACTACGACAGCTCAATCCCGCACGGCATGATCGCCATCGGCGGCAAGACCTGCCGGTTTTACGCGATTGTGCTCAACCCCTCGGCCTACAAGGGCGAGACGGGCGAGGCCGAGCAGAAGAACCCCGGCGAGCCGGAGATTGCGCCCGAGGCGGGCAAAAAAAGGATCTACCACCGCTTCATCCACCCGGTCAAGGACGAAAGCGGCGCCCTGACCGCGCTGAACTTTGAAAACGAGGAAAACTTCAACTTCGCGTTCGACATCGTGGACGGGTTGGCCGCGGAGTACCCGGACAAGCTCGCCATGCTGCACATCGACCGGAACGGGGCCGAGCGGCGGTTTACGTTTGCGGACATGAAGCGCGCGTCCGCGCAGTGCGCCAACTATTTCCGCTCGCTCGGAATCAAGCGGGGCGACCGCGTGATGCTCGTGCTCAAGAGGCGCTACCAGTTCTGGTTTGCGCTGCTGGGCCTGCACAAGATCGGCGCGATCGGCATCCCCGCCACCTACCTGCTCTCGGAGCACGACTACGTCTACCGCTTCGGCAAGGCTAATGTGTCGGCCATCCTGTGCGTTGCGGACGGCGACGCGGCGCAGAACATCGAGCTTGCCGAAAAGAGCTGCCCGGGCCTCGTGACCAAAATCCTCGTGGGCGGCAAGCGCGACGGCTGGCACGACTTCGACGAGGAGTTTCCGCGCTTTTCCGGCAGGTTTGCCCGCGAACAGGACGCGCCGTGCGGCCCGGACCTGATGCTGATGTTCTTCACGTCCGGCACCACGGGCCAGCCCAAGCTTGCGGCGCACAACTATAAATACCCGCTCGGGCACTTCATCACCGCCAAATACTGGCAGTGCGCGCACCCGGACGGGCTGCACCTGACGATCTCCGACACGGGCTGGGCCAAGGCCATGTGGGGGAAGCTATACGGCCAATGGCTGTGCGAGGCGGCGGTGTTCGTCTACGACTTCGACCGCTTCGAGGCCGCGGACATCCTGCCGATGTTTTCCAAGTACAACATCACGTCGTTCTGCGCGCCGCCGACGATGTACCGCATGCTGATTAAAGAGGACCTCTCGCGCTACGACCTGTCGTCGATTCAGCACGCGACGATCGCGGGCGAGGCGTTAAACCCCGAGGTGTTCCGGCAGATGGAGAAGTCCACGGGGCTGCAGCTGATGGAGGGCTTCGGCCAGTCCGAGACGACGCTCGTCATCGGCAACCTGCGCGGCGGCACGCACAAGGTCGGCTCCATGGGTAAGCCCGTGCCTCTGTACGACGTGGACCTCGTCGACCAGGACGATAACCCCGTCGAGACCGGCGCAAACGGCGAGATCGTGATCCGCACGGCAAGCGGCGACCCCTGCGGGCTGTTCGCCGAGTATTATAACGACGAGGAGGCCACGCGCGAGGCCAAGCACGACGGCCTGTACCACACGGGCGACCTTGCGTACCGCGACGAGGACGGCTACTATTGGTACGTGGGCCGCAAGGACGACCTGATCAAGTCGTCGGGCTACCGCATCGGGCCGTTCGAGATCGAGAACGTGATCATGGAGCTGCCGTACGTGCTCGAGTGCGGCGTCACCGGCGCCCCGGATGAATTGCGCGGCACGGTGATCAAGGCCAGCATCGTGCTCACCGCGGGCAAGAAGGGCACCGAGGCGCTCAAAAAAGAGATTCAGGAGTACGTTAAGACGCATACCGCGCCGTATAAATATCCGCGCATCGTGGAGTTCCGGACGGAGCTGCCCAAGACGACGAGCGGAAAGATCATCCGAAGATTGCTGTAAGGGAGGAACGGACGAACGTTGCAGACAAGGCGCGTGACCATTTTGACCGGCCACTACGGCAGCGGGAAGACGAGCATCGCGGTCAACCTTGCGCTCTGTCTTGCCGCCTGTGGAAAACGGGTCACAATCTGCGACCTCGACATCGTCAACCCGTATTTTCGCACCGCCGACCACCGCGCGCGGCTGGAAAAAGGCGGCGTCGGGCTGATCAGCTCGCAGTTTGCGGGCAGCAACGTCGACCTGCCCGCGCTGCCCGCGGAGCTGTACGCGGCGATTGAGGACCGCTCGGCCTATGCCGTGCTGGACGTGGGCGGCGACGACCGCGGCGCGGTCGCTCTGGGGCGGTACGCGCCGTCGATATTGGCCGGGAACGATTACGACATGCTGTTCGTAGCCAACTTCTTCCGGCCGCTGACGAAAACGCCGGAAGCGGCGCTCGCGGTGCTTACCGAGATCGAGGCGGCTTGCGGCATGCGCTGCACGGGGCTTGTCAATAACTCAAACCTCGGCCGCGCGACGGCCGCGCGAGATCTATTGGACACCACGGAGCGCATGGACGCGCTGTCACGGCTCTCCGGCCTGCCGGTGCTGGCGACGGCGGCGGACGGGCGGCTCCGCGCGGATCTGGACGGCAAAATCGAGGACCTGTTTTGTATGGACTTAACCGGAACGGAACCGATAAAGGAAGGATAAAAGGGACATGGCAAAGCTGACGTTTGAAACGGATCTGTGCAAGGGCTGCGGCCTGTGCGTGGACGCCTGCCCGGCGCAGATCCTCAAAATCGACCGGGAACAGATCAACCGCAAGGGGCATTCGCCCGCGTCCGTCACGGACGAGACGAAATGCACGGGCTGCGCGTCCTGCGCCGTGATGTGCCCGGACTGCGTGATCACGGTGGAAAGGTAGGCGAAAAAGCATGGCGGAAAAAGTTTTGATGAAGGGCAACGAGGCCATCGCGGAGGCGGCGATCCGGGCCGGCTGCCGCCATTATTTCGGCTACCCGATCACGCCGCAGACGGAGATTGCGGCCTACATGGCCAAGCGCATGCCGAAGGAGGGCGGCGTATTTTTGCAGGCGGAGAGCGAGATCGCGGCGATCAACATGGTCTACGGCGTGTCCGCCGCGGGCAAGCGCGCGATGACGTCCTCGTCGAGCCCCGGCATCTCGCTCAAGAGCGAGGGCCTCTCGTATCTGGCGGGCAGCGACCTGCCGGCGTTCATCGTCAACGTGCAGCGCGGCGGGCCGGGCCTCGGCGGTATCCAGCCGTCGCAGGCCGACTATTTCCAGGCCACGCGCGGCGGCGGCCACGGCGACTACCACATGCTCGTGCTCGCGCCCGCGTCCGTGCAGGAGATGGCGAGCCTGACCGTGCTCGGCTTCGACCTGGCGGATAAGTACCGCATGCCGGCCATGATACTGGCCGACGGCACGATCGGCCAGATGATGGAGCCGGTCGAGCTGAATATCGGCGAGCAACAGCAGTACGACAAACCCTGGGCGCTGACGGGCACGAATCTTGCCCGCAAGCACAACGTCGTCAACTCGCTGTGCCTGAAACCCGAGGAGCTCGAGCGCATGAATTTTGCCAGGTACGAGCGGTACCGCGCGATCGAACAGGACGAGCCGCGGTGCGAGCTGTACCGCATGGAGGACGCGGAGGTCTGCGTCGTGGCGTACGGCATCGCGGCGCGCGTGTCGAAAAACGCCGTCAACGCCGCGCGGGCTAAGGGCGTTAAGGCCGGCCTGATCCGGCCGATCACGCTCTGGCCGTTCCCGAAAGCGGCCCTGGCGGACGCGGCCAAGCGCGTAAACGCGTTCCTCTCGGTCGAGCTGTCGATGGGACAGATGATCGAGGACATCGAGCTCTCCATCCGCTGCGCGCGGCCGGTCACGCTGGTCAACCGCGTCGGCGGCATGATCCCCACGCCGGAACAGGTGCTTTCGGAAATTGAACGGACTGCGGGAGGCGAAAAACAATGATTGTTTCGACAAGACCCCACGCGCTTTTGCCCGTCCCGACGCATTATTGCCCGGGTTGCACGCACGGCATCATCCACAGGCTCGTGGCCGAGGCCATCGACAAGCTTGCGGTCGAGGGCCGCACCGTCGGCGTGGCCCCCGTGGGCTGCGCGGTGCTGGCCTACGACTACTTTGCCTGCGATATGATCGAGGCCGCGCACGGCCGCGCGCCGGCGGTGGCGACGGGCTTAAAGCGCGCAAACCCCGAGGGTGTGGTGTTCACGTATCAGGGCGACGGCGACCTGGCGTCGATCGGCACGGCCGAGATCGTGCACGCCGCCGCGCGCAACGAGAACATCACGGTCATCTTCGTCAACAACGCGATCTACGGCATGACCGGCGGCCAGATGGCGCCGACCTCGCTGCCGGGACAGGTCACGCAGACCTCGCCGTACGGCCGCGACGTGACCCAGTGCGGCTTCCCGATCAAGGTCTGCGAGATGCTGTCGCAGCTCGACGGACCGGAGTTTCTAACCCGCGTTGCGGTCAACAGCGTCAAGAACGTGCGCGCCGCGGGCAGGGCCATCGAGAAAGCGTTCCGCAACCAGCTCGAGGGCAAGGGCTTCTCGCTCGTCGAGGTACTCTCCGCCTGCCCGACCAACTGGGGCATGACGCCGCAGAAGGCCCTCTCCTGGATCGACGAGCGCATGATCCCGTACTACCCGCTCGGCGTGTACAAGGACCGCAGCGCGAAGGAGGCGTAAGAATATGGATACCATGCGTCTTTTGATCGCGGGCTTCGGCGGGCAGGGCGTGCTGTTTTCCGGCAAATACCTGGCCTATCTCGGCCTGCTCGACGGGCGGCAGGTGAGCTGGCTGCCCTCCTACGGCCCGGAGATGCGCGGCGGCACGGCCAACTGCAGCGTGATCGTCAGCGACGAGCCGGTCGGCTCGCCGATCGTGTCCGAGCCGGACTGCCTCATCGCGATGAACCTGCCGTCGTTCCAGAAGTACCAGCCACTGGTCGCCAAGGGCGGCACGATCATACTCGACTCGACGCTGATTGCGGAACAGCCCGCGCGCGCCGACGTACAGGTGTTCGCCGTGCCCGCCACGCAATTGGCGGCGGACGAGGGGCTTACCGGACTTTCCAACATGATACTGATGGGCAAGTTTCTGCGCGAGTGCATGAACGCGTCCGAAGAACTCGCGGAGGCGGCGCTCCATAAGACGGTGCCGGCCCGGAAGGCGGACCTGCTGGACGCAAACCGCCGCGCGCTTGCGACGGGCCGCGCGCTGGAGGGCTGAGCGCATGCGGATCGCCTGCGTCCAGATGGATATGCTGCCCGGCGAGCCGGACCGTAACTTTCAGCACGCGGAGGAGCTGATCCGGCGGGCCGCCGCGGCGGAGCGCCCGGACGCCGTCGTGCTGCCGGAGACGTGGAACACCGGCTTTGCGCCGGGCAAAATCGACGAGCTTCTGGCCGATGACGACGGCGCGCGCACAAAGCGCGTGTTCGCCGCGCTTGCAAAGGAGCTGAACCTGAACATCGTCGCGGGCAGCGTGGCCAACCGCCGAGCGGGGAAGCTGTACAACACGGCCTACGTCTTCGACCGCGCGGGCAGTTGCGCCGCGGCCTACGACAAGACGCATCTGTTCACGCCGATGGGCGAGGAGAAAGCGTTTGCGAAGGGCAATTCGCTTGCGCGCTTTGCGCTCGACGGCGCAAAATGCGCGGTGATCGTCTGCTACGACCTGCGCTTTCCGGAGCTTGTCCGCACGCTCGCGCTGCCGGGCCTCGACGTATTGTTCGTCGTCTCCCAGTGGCCGCAGGCAAGGGCGAGGCACCTCGCGGTGCTCGCCGAGGCGCGCGCGATCGAGAACCAGATGTTCGTCGCGCTGTGCAACTCCTGCGGCGAAGCGTTCGGCACGCGCTTCGGCGGCCGCTCCGCCATCATCGACCCGTGGGGCAAACCGCTCGCGCAGGCGGAGGGCGCGGAGGAAGTGATCGCCGCCTGCGCCGACCTGTCCGTTTTGGATAAAATCCGCGGCTCGATCCCCGTGTTTTTCGACCGGCGGCCGGAGCTGTACGACTGTAACCGGTGACAAGCATTATTTCGACAAGATAAAAAGATCAGAGGTGGACCGCATGAACTACGAATTCCCGATCACAAGGACCGCGCACCCAAAAGCCAAGCCCGACCAGGAGAACCTGGTGTTCGGGCAGCACTTCTCCGACCACATGTTCGCGATGGACTACGACGAGGGCCGGGGCTGGCACGACGGGCGCATCATCCCGTACGGCAAGATCGAGCTCGAGCCAGCCTCGTGCGTGCTGCACTACGCGCAGATGATGTTCGAGGGGCTTAAGGCGTACAAAACCGCCGACGGGCACGTGCAGCTGTTCCGGCCGCGCATGAACGCAAAGCGCATGAACCGCACGAACGAGCGCATGTGCATCCCGCCCATGGACGAGGAGCTGTTCATTTCGGCGATCAAGGCGCTCGTGATCGCGGACCTGGACTGGGTGCCGAGCAAGCCGTTTACGTCGCTGTACGTGCGGCCGTTCATCCTCTCGGACGAGGTGTCGTTCAGCGTGCTGCCCGCCAAGCACTACCGCTTCATGATCATCCTCTGCCCGTCCGGCCCTTACTACGCGGCGAATATGGGGAAGCTGACCCCCACGCGCATCTACGTCGAGGACGAGTTCATCCGCTCCGCGCAGGGCGGCACGGGCTTTGCCAAGGTCGGCGGCAACTACGCGGGCGGCATGAAGGCGTCGCAGAAGGCGCTCGCCTACCACTGCAAGGACGTGCTGTGGCTCGACGCGCACGACCATAAGTACGTCGAGGAGATCGGCACGTCCAACGCGTTCTTTATGATCGGCGGCGAGGTGCTCACCGCGCCGCTCGGCGGCACGATACTGCCCGGCATCACGCGCGACTCGGTCATTACATTGCTTACCGAATGGGGCGTGCCGGTCACGGAGCGCAGGATCGCGCTGACCGAGCTGTTCGAGGCCGCGGACAACGGCACGCTCAGCGAGGTGTTCGCCACGGGCACCGCCGCGGTGATCTCGCCCATCGGCACATTGTGCAGCCAGGGCAAGGATTACACGATCAACAATAACCAGGTGGGCGAACTGTCGCAGAAATTGTACGACACTTTGACCGGCATCCAGACCGGCGCGCTGCCCGATACGCACGGCTGGACCGAGCGCATCATATAAAAAAGCGTTTCCGCTTACGGCTGGAGTCCGCCCCGTCTGCAGCGCTTTGCGGGCGGGGCGGACCAAGAATTTTTCCAGCAAAAAATAAAACCCGCTTGTTGACTTTCCCGTGCGGACATGGTAAAGTGGACGCCATAATATATAAAACGCGGTGACGGAAACCAGTACCCGTTCCAACGCTTCAAAGAAAAGAGAGCCGCCGGTCGGTGCAAGGCGGCGGAAGCGGTGACGGCGAATTCCTTCCTGAGCGGCTTGCTGAACCTGCTAGTAGGCAACGACGGGCGCGCCCGATACAGCGCGGGGGATATGATCGTATCCCGATGAGGCCGCTTCACTTAAAACGGGCGGCAAATAGAGGTGGTACCACGGCGACAACCGTCCTCTGCTGGATTTGGCAGGGGACGGTTTTTTTTGTTGGTTCAGAATACAGGGCAGGAGGAAGCAGGACGGATGAGGACGCTGATGCTCGGAAACGAGGCGGTCGCGCGCGGGCTGTACGAGGCCGGCTGCGCGGTCGTTTCGAGCTATCCCGGCACGCCCAGCACGGAGATTACGGAGTACGCCGCAAAATATTCCGAACTCTACGCGGAGTGGGCGCCGAACGAGAAGGTGGCGCTCGAGACCGCGTTCGGCGCGATGCTCGCGGGCAGGCGCAGCTTCTGCGGCATGAAGCACGTCGGCCTGAACGTGGCCGCGGACCCGCTGTTCACGCTCTCGTACACGGGTGTCAACGCGGGGCTTATTGTCGGCGTGGCCGACGATCCGGGCATGCACAGCTCGCAGAACGAGCAGGACTCGCGCCACTACGCGATCGCGGCCAAGCTCCCGATGCTCGAGCCCGCCGACTCCGCCGAGGCGCTGTCGTTTACGAAGCTCGCCTTTGACCTCTCCGAGCAGTTCGACACGCCGGTCATGCTGCGCATGTGCACGCGCGTGTCGCATTCGCAGAGCGTCGTTGAAACGGCGGAGCGGACAGAGCCGCCCGCGCGGACGTACGCGAAGGACCCGGCAAAATACATCATGATGCCCGGCAACGCGAAGAAGCGGCATCCCGTCGTCGAGGCGCGCATGCGCGCGCTCGCCGACTACGCGGAAACCTGCCCCGCCAACGTCTGGACGCGCGGGAGCGACCGGAGCATCGGCATCGTCACGTCCGGCGCGGCCCATCAGTACGTTAAGGAGGTCTGCGGCGATCGGTACGGCGTGCTCAAGCTCGGCCTCGTCCATCCGCTGCCGGACAAGCTTTTGCGCGGCTTTGCCGCCTCCGTGGACCGGGTGATCGTCGTCGAGGAGCTCGACGGCGTGATCGAGACGCACTGCCGCGCGCTCGGCATTCCGGTGACCGGCAAGGAGCTGTTCCCGCCGGTCGGCGAACTGTCGCAGCGCATCGTGGCCGAACAGCTCGGCTATCCGGTCAAAACCGGCGTGCGGCTTGCCGAACCGCTGCCGCCGCGGCCGCCCGTCATGTGCGCGGGCTGTCCGCACCGCGGGCTGTTCTACGCGCTGAAAAAGCGCAACCTGACCGTGATGGGCGACATCGGCTGCTACACGCTCGGCGCGGTGGCGCCGCTCTCGGCCATGGACACCTGCTTGTGCATGGGCGCGTCGGTTTCCGGCCTGCACGGCTTCCTCAAGGGGGATGCCGGTGCCGCCGGAAAGGCCGTGGCGGTGATCGGCGACTCGACGTTTCTGCACTCCGGCGTCACGGGCCTCGTCAACATCGCGTACAACGGCTCGAAGGGCGTCGTGATCATACTCGACAACTCCATCACCGGCATGACCGGCCACCAGCAGAACCCCGCCACGGGCTATAACCTGCACGGCGAGCCCGCCGCGAAGGTGGACCTCGAGGCGCTGTGCCGCGCGGTCGGTATCCCCCGCGTGCGCGTGGTCGACCCGTACGACCTGGCCGCCTGCGACGCAGCGCTCGGCGAGGAGCTTTCCCGCGGAGAGGCGTCGGTCATCATCGCAAGAAGGCCCTGCGCGCTGCTCAAGTCCGTCAGGCACGCGCCGCCGTACGCGGTCGACGCGATTAAGTGCAAAAGCTGCGGGCTGTGCCTGCGCCTCGGCTGTCCCGCGATCAGCCGCGGGGAGGACGGCAAGGCCGCGGTCGACGAAACGCTGTGCACCGGCTGCGGCGTGTGCGCCCAGCTCTGCCGCTTCGGCGCGCTCGGGCAAAAGGAGGCGTGAAAAATGGAAACAACAAGCGTCATGATCGTCGGCGTCGGCGGGCAGGGCAGCCTGCTTGCCAGCAAGCTCCTCGGGAGGCTGCTCCTGACGAACGGCTTCGACGTCAAGGTATCCGAGGTGCACGGCATGAGCCAGCGCGGCGGCAGCGTCGTGACCTACGTGCGCTGGGGCGAAAGGGTGTACTCGCCGGTCGTCGAGGTCGGCGAGGCGGACGCCGTCGTCGCGTTCGAGCTGCTTGAGGCCGCGCGCTGGATCGGGTACCTCAAGCCCGGCGGGAAACTGATCGCCAACACGCAGCGAATCAACCCCATGCCGGTCGTGACCGGCGCGGCGGCCTACCCGGACAACCTCGTTGAAAAGATGATGGCCGCGGGCGTTGCCGTCGACGCGTTCGACGCGCTCGCGCTCGCCGTGCAGGCGGGCTCGGCCAAGGCGGTCAATGTCGTGCTGCTCGGGCGGCTGTCGCGGATGCTGCCGTACGCCGAGGCGGAATGGCTTGCCGCCATCCGGGACGGCGTGCCCGCGGCCTATGCCGACTTAAATACCCGCGCGTTCCTGCTGGGGCGGGGCGCCGGCGCATAGAAGGAGAGGTTTTGTCATGGCAAACTACTACCAGCCCGAGATCGAGACGGCCCCGCGGGAGACGATCCGCGCGCTGCAAAGCGAGCGGCTCGCCGCGACCGTTAAGCGCGTCTACGAGCGCGTGCCGCATTACCGCGGCCGTATGCAGGAGCACGGCGTCTCGCCGGACGACATCCGCTCGGTGGACGACCTAAAAAAGCTCCCGTTTACTTACAAGCAGGACCTGCGCGACACCTACCCCTACGGCATGTTCGCCGTGCCGCTTGCTGAAGTTTCCCGCATCCACGCCTCGTCCGGCACGACCGGCAAGCAGATCGTCGTCGGGTACACGCAAAACGACCTCTCGCTCTGGGCGGACTGCTGTGCGCGCGCGATCGTCGCCGCGGGCGGCGGCGCGGACGACGTCGTGCACGTCTCCTACGGCTACGGCCTGTTCACGGGCGGGCTGGGCCTTGACGGCGCGGCGCTCAAGATCGGCGCGACCACGGTGCCGGTGTCGAGCGGCAACACGCAGCGGCAGGTGACGATTCTCCGTGATTTCGGCTCGACGATCCTCTGCTGTACGCCGTCGTACGCGCTGCACATCGCCGAGGTGCTCAGGGAGAGCGGCGCGACGAAGGACGACATTTCGCTCAAGGCCGGCATATTCGGCGCGGAGCCGTGGACGAACGAGATGCGCAAACAGATCGAGGAGCAGCTCGGCATACGCGCCTACGACATCTACGGCCTGACCGAGATCATCGGGCCGGGCGTGGCGTTCGAGTGCTCCGAGCAGACGGGCATGCACGTCAACGAGGACCACTTCCTCGTCGAGGTCATCGACCCGGACACCGGCGAGGTGCTGCCCGAGGGTACGCAGGGCGAGCTGGTGTTCTCGTGCATCACGAAGGAGGCGTTCCCGATTTTGCGCTACCGCACGCGCGACATCGGCGTCATCACGAGGAAACCCTGCTCGTGCGGGCGAACACTCGTCAAGATGACAAAGCCCCGCGGCCGCACGGACGACATGCTGATCGTGCGCGGCGTCAACGTGTTCCCGTCGCAGATCGAGACCGTGCTGCTTGAGAACGGCTACACCGCAAACTACCGCATCGTTGTGGACCGCTCCGCGCACTTCGACACGATCGAGGTGCAGGTGGAGATCAATAGCGGCATCTTCTCGGACACCGTCAAGGGCATCGCCCAAAAGGAAAAGGAGCTTGAGGAAGCGCTGCACGCGATGCTCGGCGTCGCCGCAAAGGTAAAGCTCCTCGAGCCGAACACGATCGAGCGCTCGATCGGCAAGGCGGTCCGCGTCGTCGACAAACGCAAACTATTGGATTGAGGAGGCTAGCAAAATGGTACAGCAACTGTCCGTATTCCTGCAGAACGAGCCCGGCAGGCTGGCCGCCATCACGCGCGCGCTCGCGGAGGGCGGTATCGACATCCGCGCGCTGTCGATCGCCGACACGACGGATTTCGGCATACTCAGGCTCTTGGTCAGCGACGCGAATCTTGCCCGGGACATCCTGGAAAAGCGGCACTATGCCGCCGGCATCACCGTGGTCACCGTGGTCGCGGTGCCGGACGTGCCGGGCGGCCTTGCCCGCGTGCTGACGCTGCTCGCCGCCGGCGGCGTCGACATCGAGTATATGTATTCATTGATCGGCCGCGGCGAGGACAAGGCATACATGGTGTTCCGCGCCTCGGACGAAGGCAAGCTGCTCGAGATATTGAAAACCAACGGCATCGCGACCGTCACCGGCGAGCAGCTGCATCTGCGCTGAACACGGCCGGCGCGGAAAGAGGGGAGAATTATGAAGGAGCTTAACCGCATCAACCAACACTTTTCGGACTCGATCATCCGGCGCATGACGCGCATCTCGTACGCGTGCGGCGCGATCAACCTCGCGCAGGGGTATCCGGAGTTCGACCCGCCCGAGGCGCTGATGGATAGGCTTGCCGAGATCAGCCACAAGGGCCCGCACCAGTACGCCATCACGATGGGCGCGCCGAACTTTCGGCAAGCACTTGCAAAAAAATGCGGCCGCTGCATGGGCCGGACGCTCGACCCGGAGACCGAGATGGTCGTGACCATCGGCTCGACCGAGGCCATGATGGACACGCTGTTTGCGCTGATGAACCCCGGCGACAAGCTCGTCATCTTCTCGCCGTACTTCGAGAACTACGCCGCGCAGGCGCTGATCGCCGGCTGCGAGCCGATATTCGTGCCGCTCGCGCCGCCGGATTTCGGCTTCGATCCCGACGTGCTCGAGGACGCGTTCCGACAGAATCCCAAGGCCATCCTGATCTGCAACCCGTCCAACCCCAGCGGCAAGGTGTTCACGCGCGAGGAGCTGACGCTCATCGGCGAAATGGCCGAGCGCTACGACGCGTACGTGATCATGGACGAGGTGTACGAGCACATCATCTACGCGCCGTACAAGCACGTCTACATGAACGGCCTGCCCGGCATGTGGGAGCGCACGATCTCGTGCAGCTCGCTGTCGAAGACCTACACGATCACCGGCTGGCGCATCGGCTACGCCATCGCGCCTAAGCCCATCATGGACCGCATCAAGCAGTTCCACGACTTCAACGCCGTCGGCGCGCCCGC
>CAZIRB010000058.1:0-14048 GCA_964541695.1 uncultured Oscillospiraceae bacterium | reverse complement strand
ATCATCGCGCCGCTGGGCCTGACCGTGGGCGATACGCTCGTCTCCGGCGAGGGCGCGGACATCAAGGTCGGCAACGCGCTTGAGCTTGCCAACATCCCCGTCGGCACGATGATCCACTGCATCGAGCTCAAGCCCGGCAAGGGCGCGCAGCTCGTGCGCTCGGCCGGCAACGCGGCGCAGCTGATGGCCAAGGAGAATAAGTACGCGCAGGTGCGCCTGCCCTCCGGCGAGGTGCGGCTCATCCCGATGAACGCCAAGGCCACGATCGGCCAGGTCGGCAACGTCGACCACGGCAACATCATGATCGGCAAGGCCGGCAGAAAGCGCCACATGGGCATCCGCCCGACGGTGCGCGGTTCGGTCATGAACCCCTGCGACCACCCGCACGGCGGCGGCGAGGGCAAGAGCCCGATCGGCATGCCCGGCCCGGTGACGCCCTGGGGCAAGCCCGCGCTCGGCTACAAGACGCGCAAGAAGAAGAACAAGAGCAACAAGTTCATCGTGCGCCGCAGGAACGGCAAGTGATGGGAAGGAAGGAGAAACGGTATGAGCAGATCGGTTAAAAAGGGACCGTTTGTCAGCGAGCGCCTGCTTGAGCGCATCGAAGCCATGAATAAGAGCGGCAAGAAGACCGTCGTCAAGACCTGGTCGCGCGCTTCCACGATATTCCCGCAGATGGTCGGGCACACCCTTGCCATCCACGACGGCAGAAAGCACGTTCCCGTGTATATCACGGACGAAATGGTGGGGCATAAGCTCGGCGAGTTCGCCCCCACCCGCACGTTCAGAGGCCACAAGGGCTCCGAGAAGTCCTCGTCGGCCAAGTAAGGAGGATCGTTACATGGCAACCAGATTGAGAGAGAAGGCGGCCCACCGCCGCGAGAACGCGGACAGGCGCCCGAAAGCGACCGCAAAGTACGTGCGCATCTCCCCGCGCAAGGTCAAGATCGTGATCGATCTCATCCGCGGCAAGAGCGTGCGCGAGGCGGAAGCGATTCTGCAATATACGCCCAAGTCGGCGACCGAGCCCGTGCTCAAGGTCCTCCGTTCCGCGACGGCCAACGCCGAGAACAACCTCGAGATGAACCGCGACGATCTCGTGGTCGCGGAGGTTTACGCCAACCAGGGTCCGACGCTGAAGCGGTACCGTCCGCGCGCACACGGCCGCGCGTTCAGCATCCGCAAGCATACGAGCCACATCACCGTGGTTCTGGACCAGGCAAAGTAAGGGAGGAACGAGAATGGGTCAGAAAGTTAATCCGAACGGCTTCCGCGTCGGCGTGATCCGGGACTGGAATACGCGCTGGTACGCCTCCAAGAAGGACTTTGCCGATTACCTCGTCGAGGACCGCAAGATCCGCGACTATATCAAGAAGAAGTATTACGCCGCGTCGATCTCCCGCATCGAGATCGACCGCGCCGCCGGCAAGATCACGGTGAGCATCTACACCGCGCGCCCCGGTCTTTTGATCGGTAAGGGCGGCGCCGGCATCGAGCTGATCAAGGCCGACGTGGCCAAGGCGCTCGGCAAGGACGTCAGCATCAACATCATGGAGATCCGCGAGGCCGACACCGACGCGCAGCTTGTGGCCGAGAACATCGCCCAGCAGCTCGAGAAGCGCATCAGCTTCCGCCGCGCCATGAAGCAGGCGATGGGCCGCAGCATGCAGAAAAACGGCGTCAAGGGCATCAAGCTGATGTGCTCGGGCCGCTTGGGCGGCGCGGAGATCGCGCGGAGCGAGGGCTATCACGACGGCTCGATCCCGCTGCAGACGATGCGCGCGGACATCCAGTACGGCTTTACCGAGGCGCACACGACCTACGGGCGCATCGGCATTAAGGTTTGGATCTACAAGGGCGAGGTGCTTGGCAAACGCAACGCGGCCAAGACCGAAGAAGGAGGCAGATAAGATATGTTGATGCCGAAGAGAGTGAAGCGCCGCAAAGTGTTCCGCGGCCGCATGAAGGGCAAGGCCCTGCGCGGCAACACGGTCACCTACGGCGAATACGGTCTTGTGGCGCTGGACCCGGCGTGGGTCACCAGCAACCAGATCGAGGCGGCCCGTATCGCGATGACGCGGTACATCAAGCGCGGCGGCCAGGTATGGATCAAAATCTTCCCCGACAAGCCCGTGACCGAGAAGCCGGCAGAGACCCGCATGGGCTCCGGCAAGGGCTCGCCGGAATACTGGGTGGCCGTCGTCAAGCCGGGCCGCGTGCTGTTTGAGATTTCCGGCGTAGACGAGACCTCCGCCAAGGAGGCCCTGCGGCTCGCGCAGTATAAGCTCCCGATCAAGTGCAAGATCGTCCGCAAGGAGACGCAGGAGGGTGGTGAGAGCAATGAAGGTTAACGAAATGACCAAACTGTCCAACGAAGCTCTCGCCGCGCGCGAGAAGGAGCTCAAGAACGAGCTGTTCAACCTTCGCTTCCAGGCGGCCACGGGACAGCTCAGCAATCCGCACAGAATCAGCGAGTGCAAAAAAGATATCGCCAGGATCAAGACGGCCATCCGTCAGCGTGAACTGGCGGCCGCCGAGTGAGCGAGAGGGAGGATACGGACATGGAACAGAGAGGATACAGGAAAACTCGCATCGGCGTCGTCACGAGCGACAAGATGGACAAGACCGTAACGGTCGCCATCCAGACCAAGGTGCGCCACCCGCTGTACGGCAAGATGGTCAACCGTACGCATAAGTTCAAGGCGCACGACGAGAGCAACGCCTGCGGCATCGGCGATACGGTCCGGATCATGGAGACCCGCCCGATCTCCAAGGATAAGCGCTGGCGCGTGATCGAGATCGTCGAGAAGGCGAAGTAACCGTAGGAGGCAGGAAAAATGATTCAACCGCAAACCAGATTGAGGGTCGCGGACAACAGCGGAGCCAAGGAGATCATGTGCATTCGCGTGCTTGGCGGCTCCATGAGAAAGTCCGCCAATATCGGCGATGTGATCGTGGCCAGCGTCAAATCCGCCTCCCCGGGCGGCGCGGTCAAGAAGAAGGACGTCGTCCGCGCGGTCGTCGTGCGCACCGTTTCCGGCGTGCACCGTCCCGACGGGTCGCACATCCGCTTCGACGACAACGCGGCCGTGATCATCAACGACCAGAAGCAACCGCGCGGCACCCGCATATTCGGGCCCGTCGCCAGAGAACTGCGCGAGAAGGATTACATGAAGATCGTGTCCCTTGCGCCGGAAGTGCTGTGAGGAGGAAGCGACATGAATAAGCTGAACGTCAAAAAAGGCGACACCGTCGTTGTCATCTCCGGCAAGGACAAGGGCAAGCAGGGCAAGATCCTGGAGAGCCAGCCCAAGGACGAGCGCGTCTTCGTCAAGGACGCGGCCATGGTGACGCGGCACGTCAAGCCCCGCCGCCAGGGCGAGCCGGGCGGCCGCATCCAGAAGGAGGGCGGCATCCACGTCTCCAACGTGAAGCTCGTCTGCCCCAAGTGCAACAAACCCACCCGCGTCGGTCACGTGGTCAAGGAGATCGAGATCGCCGGGAAGAAAAAGATGAAGTCGGTCCGCGTCTGCAAAGAGTGCGGCAAGCTCATCGACTAAGGCCGGAAGGAGGATACGATTCGTGGCAGAGACCAAAGAGAAGAAAGCCGCCGCAACGGAAGAAGCAAAGGCGGTGAAGAAAGCCGCTCCCAAGGCCGATAAGCCCGCCGCCGATAAGGCCGCAACCGCCAAGAAGGCGGCCGTAAAGGCGGAGAAAGCCGATAAGCCGGAGAAGGCCGCGGCCGAGAAGACCGAAAAGCCCGCAAAGGCGGAAGTGAAAAAGCACGAGCCTCCGCGGCTGAAGAAAAAGTACCTCGACGAGGTTGCTCCCGCGCTGAAGGAGAAGTTCGGCTATAAGAACGTGATGGAGATCCCGAAGCTCGAGAAGATCATCCTCAACATGGGGCTGGGCTCCGAGAAGGACAATCCCAAGGGGCTCGAGGCCGCCTGCAAGGAGCTCGGCACCATTGCCGGCCAGAAGGCGATCGTCACGAAGGCCAAGAAGTCCGTGGCCAACTTTAAGGTTCGCGAGGGCATGAACATCGGCGCCAAGGTGACGCTGCGCGGCGAACGGATGTACTTCTTCGCCGACAAGTTCATGAATATCGTGCTGCCGCGCGTGCGCGACTTCCGCGGCGTGTCCGACAAGGCGTTCGACGGCCGCGGCAACTACGCGGTGGGCGTCAAGGAGCAGCTGATCTTCCCCGAGATCAACTACGACGACGTCGACAAGATCCGCGGCATGAACATCGTGTTCGTGACGAGCGCAAAGACGGACGAGGAAGCTAAGGCGCTTTTAACGCTGCTCGGCATGCCGTTCGTACAGGCCTGAGGAGGATAAAGAAGAGTATGGCAAAGACAAGCATCAAGCTCAAGCAACAGCGCGAACCGAAGTTCTCCACGCGCGCGTATACGCGCTGCCGCATCTGCGGCCGTCCGCACGCGGTGCTGCGCAAGTACGGCATCTGCCGCATCTGCTTCCGCGAGTTGGCGTACAAGGGCGAGATTCCCGGCGTGCGCAAGGCAAGCTGGTAAAGGAGGAAGAGCATCATGACAGATACCATTGCCGATATGCTGACCCGGATCCGCAACGCGCTGATCGCGCGGCACGAGGCGGTCGACGTGCCCGCCTCCACGACGAAGGCGGCCATCGCGAAGATCCTCCAGGAGGAGGGCTACATCAAGAATTTTGAACTGGTTGAGGACGGCATCCGCAAGAACATCCGCATCCAGCTCAAGTACGGCCCGAACAAGCAGAAGGTCATCGTGGGCATCAAGCGCATCTCGCGCCCGGGACTTCGCGTGTACGCACGCAAGGACGAGATCCCCAAGGTGCTCGGCGGAATGGGCGTGGCGATTTTGTCCACCTCGCGCGGCATCATGACCGACCGGGAGGCCAGAAAACAGGGCGTCGGCGGCGAAGTGCTCGCCTACGTCTGGTAAGACGAAAGAATCTGGAGGAAGCAATATGTCTCGTATCGGAAAACTTCCGGTCAGCATCCCTGCCGGAGTGACAATCACGGTCGACGAGAAGAATGTCGTGACCGTCAAAGGGCCCAAGGGCACCCTGTCGCAGCCGGTGTCGCCGGATATGCAGGTCTCCCTCGAGGAGGGCGTCCTTCTTGTCAAGCGCGCGAGCGACGACAAGCGCCACCGCGCGCTGCACGGGCTGACCCGTTCCCTGATCCACAACATGGTGGTCGGCACGACGGCGGGCTTTGAGAAGCGCCTCGAGATCGTGGGCGTCGGCTACAAGGCCCAGATGAACGGAGCCAAACTGATTCTCAACGTCGGATATTCGCATCCCGTGGAGTTTACGGCGCCCGAGAACATCTCGTTCGAGGTGCCCGCTCCGACGAAGATCACCGTCAGGGGCATCGACAAGCAGGTGGTGGGTCAGATCGCCGCCAACATCCGCGCGGTCCGCGAGCCGGAGCCGTACAAGGGCAAGGGCATCCGCTACGAGGGCGAGCGCGTCCGCCGCAAGGAAGGCAAGACCGGCAAGTAAGGCAGGAAGGAGTGACGAAAGATGTTTACTAAGATCGACAAGAATTCCATCCGCGTCGCGCGGCACCGCCGCATGCGCAGGAATATCGTCGGCTCGACGGAGCGGCCGCGCCTCAACGTATACCGTTCCACGGGCCATATCTACGCTCAGCTCATCAACGACGAAGTCGGCAACACCTTGGTCGCGGCTTCCACGCTGGATGCCGAGCTGCGCGGGAAGCTCGCCGGCAAGAGCAAGGTCGAGCAGGCCGCGCTGGTGGGCGAGCTCATCGGAAAGCGCGCCAAGGACAAGGGGATCTCCAAAGTGGTGTTCGACCGCGGCGGTTACCTCTATACGGGCAGGGTGCAGGCGCTGGCGGACGGCGCGCGCAAAGCCGGGCTGGACTTCTAAGGAGGAAACGAGATGCAGAACAATAGGAAATTCGAAAGGGAACAGTCCGAGTTTAAAGAGCGCCTGGTTTCCATCAACCGCGTCGCCAAGGTCGTCAAGGGCGGCAAGAACTTCCGCTTCACGGCGCTGATGGTCGTCGGCAACGAGAACGGCAAGGTCGGCGTGGGCCTGGGCAAGGCCGCGGAAATTCCGGAAGCCGTACGCAAGGGCATCGAGGACGCCAAGCGCCACATGATCGAGGTGCCGATCGTCGGCACGACGATCCCGCACCAGGTCGAGGGCCGGTACGGCAAGGGCCACGTCCGCATGCTCCCCGCCGAGGAAGGTACCGGCGTGATCGCGGGCGGTCCCGCGCGCGCGGTGCTCGAGTCGGTCGGCATCCGCGACATCCGCACCAAGTCGTTCGGCTCGAACAACCCGAGCAACTGCGTCAAGGCCACGATCAACGGGCTCGGCCAGCTTCGGACGGCCGAGCAGATCGCCAAGCTTCGCGGCAAGACCGTCGAAGAGATACTTTCGTAAGGGGGGCGGCAGATCATGGCAAAGACGAAAAAAGCGGAGAAGGCCCTGAAGGTCACGCTCGTAAAGAGCACGATCGGCTGTCTGAAAGATCAGCAGGCGACCGTAGAGGCGCTGGGCCTCCATAAGACCGGCAGCACCACCGTCAAGCCCGACAACGCTTGCACGCGCGGCATGCTGTTTAAAGTCAAGCACCTGGTCAAGGTGGAAGAAGTCTAACGGGAGGGCACGAACGAATGAAACTGCACGAATTACAGCCCGCACCCGGGTCGGTCAAAAAGCCCAAGCGCGTCGGCCGGGGAACCGGTTCCGGCATGGGCAAGACATCGACGATGGGTCACAAGGGCCAGAAAGCCCGCTCCGGCAGCAAGAAGAACGGCTTCGAAGGCGGCCAGATGCCGCTGACGCGCCGTCTGCCCAAGCGCGGCTTCAACAATGTGTTTGCAAAAGAATATACGATCATCAATGTTTCCGACCTCGAAGGGCTCGACAACGGTACGGTCGTGACGGCTGAAATGCTCAAGGCAAACAAGCTGATCAGCAAGATCGAAAAGGATGGCCTGAAGGTTTTGGGACGCGGAACGCTGACCAAGAAGCTCGACGTGAAAGCGGCGAAGTTTTCGAAGACGGCGCAGGACGCGATCAAGGCTGCGGGCGGAAGTGTTGAGGTGATCGGCTGATGTTCCAGACGTTTATCAACGCGTTCAAGGTCCGGGAGGTCCGCAAAAAGCTGCTGTTCACGCTGCTTCTGCTCGTGGTCTACCGGCTCGGCTGCTTCATCCCGATCCCGGGCGTCAACACGCAGCTTTTGGCCGAGGCGGTCAAGCAGTACGACATTCTGGGCTTTATGGACCTGTTGACAGGCAGCTCGTTCTCGCAGTTCACGCTGTTTGCGATGGGCATCTCGCCTTACATCACGGCGTCGATCATCCTGCAGCTGCTCCAGATCGCGATCCCCGCGCTGGAACGGCTCGCCAAGGAGGAGGACGGCAGGCAGAAGATCGAGCGCATTACGCGCTACACGGGCATCGTGCTCGCGATGGTGCAGTCCATCGGCATCTTCATCGGCCTCCAGTCCGGCGCGACGGCGGGCAGGGACATCGTGATCAACCCCGGCTTTTTCACCTACGCGACGATCGGCGTCTGCGCGACGGCCGGCACGGCGTTTCTGATGTGGCTCGGCGAGCTGATCACGGAGAAGGGCGTCGGCAACGGCGTCTCGATCCTGATCTTCGCGTCGATCGTGTCGCGCGTGCCCAACGCCATCATCGGCTGGGTGCAGGCGCTTCTCACCGGAACGCTCGGCATGAACGAGAAGAACGCCGCGACGTTCCAGCCTTGGATGTCCGCGCTCGCGTTCGTCGCGCTGCTGGTGCTCGTCGTGGGCCTCATCACGCTGGTCGTGCACGTGGACCAGGCGCAGCGCCGCATCCCCGTGCAGTACGCCAAGCGCGTGGTCGGCCGCAAGATGTACGGCGGCCAGAGCACGTTTCTGCCGCTTAAGGCCAACGCCAACGGCGTTTTGCCGCTGATTTTCGCCATGACGATGATCCAGTTCCCGGGCATGATCGCCCAGTTCTGGCCGACGAGCGGATTCTACGACTTCTACGTCAAGTACTTGGGCTCGACGAGCGTCGTGTACTACATCGTCTACGCGCTGCTCATCCTGGGCTTCGGGTACTTCTACACCTCGATCACGTTCAACCCGATCGAGATGAGCAAGAACCTGCAGCAGAACGGCGGCTTCATCACGGGCATCCGCCCCGGCAAGCCGACGAGCGATTATCTGGGCCGCATCAGCGGCCGGCTGACGCTGTTCGGCTCGCTGTTTTTGACGGTGATCGCGGTATTGCCGACGCTCGGCATGCGTTTTCTGGGCCAGACATCGGCGTTCGGCGCGACGAGCGTACTGATTATGGTCAGCGTGGCGCTTGAGACGACATCGCAGCTCGAGTCCCACATGCTGATGCGGCACTACAAGGGCTTCCTGAACTGAGGACGGCGGCCATGAAGCTGATTTTCCTGGGCCCGCCCGGCGCGGGCAAGGGCACGCAGGCGCAGCGCATCGCCGAGCGGTACGGCATCGCGCATATCTCGACGGGCGACATGCTGCGCGCCGAGATGCGCGAGGGAACGAAGCTTGGCAAAGAGGCCAAAGGCTATGTCGACCGCGGCGAGCTCGTGCCCGACGACGTCGTCATGGGTATGGTAAAGCTCAGGATCGGCAAGCCTGACTGTGAAAAGGGCTTCCTGTTCGACGGTTTTCCGCGCACGCTCGCGCAGGCCGACGCGCTTTCCCGAATTACGGACATCGACCGCGTCGTGAACATCGACGTGCCGTTTGCGCGGCTGATCGAGCGCATCAGCGGTCGGCGCATGTGCCAGGGCTGCGGCGCGGCGTACCATGTTTCGACGTATTCGGCTGAAACGTGCGCAAAGTGCGGCGGAACGTTGTACCAGCGCGACGACGACAGAGCCGAGACCGTGCAAAACCGCCTGGCGGTCTACGAGAAGCAGACCAGCGTGCTGATCGAGTATTACGCGAAGAAGGGCCTTTTGTTCACGGTGGACGGCGACAAGCCGGTCGACGCGGTGACGGAGGCGATCTGCGCGGAGCTGAGCCGGGCATGACGGGACGTGAGGAGACGAACGTCACGCTCAAGTCCGCGGCGGACATCGAAAAGATGGACGCGGCGGGCCGCGTGGTCGAGGAGGTGCTCAACCTCCTGGAGCGCGCGGCGCAGACGGGGGTGGCCACGGAGGAGCTCGACGAACTGGCGGCGGCGCATATCAAGAGCCGCGGCGCGAGCGCGTCGTTCCTCGGCTACCACGGCTACCCCAGGAGCATCTGCACGTCGGTGAATAGCGCGGTCGTGCACGGCATCCCGGGGAAGTACCGGCTCAAGAGCGGGGATATCATCAGCTGCGACGTCGGGGCGTACCTTAACGGTTTCCACGGCGACGCGGCGCGGACTTTCCTCGTCGGGGACGTGGACCCGGAGGTGGAGGCGCTTGTGCGCGTCACGCGCGAGTGCTTCTTTCAGGCGCTTAAAGTCTGCCGGGTCGGCTACCGCATCAGCGACGTAGCCCGCGCCGTGCAATCGCACGCGGAGGCGCACGGCTACGGCGTGGTGCGCGAGATGATCGGCCACGGTATCGGCCGGCGCATGCACGAGCCGCCCGACGTGCCGAACTACTGGGACACGCGGCGCTTCGGCCACGGACTCCGGCTCGTGGAAGGTATGGCGATCGCCATCGAGCCCATGATCAACCTGGGCAAGCCCGACATCGTGCAGCGCTCCGACGGCTGGACGATCGAGGCGGCGGACGGGCTGCCGTCCGCGCACTACGAGAACACCGTCGTCATCACGGCCGACGGGCCGCTTTTGACCACGCTGCACGCGGAGGTCCCGGCATGAACGAACTCACCGGGCGCGTCGCCGTCAGCAGGGCGGGGCGCGACAAGGGCAAGGCGTTTGTGATCACCGACGTTGTCGACGGCGCGTACGCGCTGCTGGTCGACGGGGAATGCCGCAAAGTCAGTGCGCCCAAGAAGAAGAAGCTGATGCACGTATTCGTAACGCCGCACCGCGCGGACGAAATCGCGCAGGCGCTAAGCGCGGGGGGCAAGCCGCTCGACAGCGATTTTCGGAAGGCGCTTGCCGCACTCGGGTACCGAAACCGACAGGAGTAGGAGGGATACATTGTCAAAGCAGGATGTTATTGAGGTGGAGGGCATCATTTCGGATGCTTATCCGAACGCGATGTTTGAAGTCACGCTCGCAAACGGCCACAAGATCCTTGCGACAATCTCCGGCAAGCTGAGGATGAACTTCATCCGCATCCTGCCGGGCGATAAAGTGACGGTGGAGCTGTCCCCGTACGACCTGAGCCGCGGCCGGATTACCTGGCGCGGCAAGAGCTGACGGGTTTTTAGCCGCCCCGGCCGCGGGAGTTGCCCCAAAAAAGTCGGGGCGGATCGAGAAATAACCGCCGCAGAGCGAAAAGGGTTCGCTTTGCGCCGATACCCAACATTCGAAAGGAGAGTTTCGTCATGAAAGTCAGACCCAGCGTGAAGCCGATTTGCGAGAAGTGCAAAATCATCCGCCGCAAGGGGCGCGTCATGATTATCTGCGAGAACCCGAAGCACAAGCAGAGACAGGGCTAACGAAAACAAAACCGCCGGTGCGGCTGGCGCGCGGGGCAGTCTGTCCTTCGCGCTTTCCGGCGGAATGATATACATAGAAGGCAAGCGCAAATTTTTTACGGAGGTAATCGAAACGTATGGCACGTATTGCTGGTGTAGACCTGCCCAGAGACAAGCGCGTCGAGATCGGGCTGACCTATATCTACGGGATCGGCCGCAGCACGGCGCAGCAGATCCTTGCGTCGACCGGCGTGAGTCCGGACGTCAGGGTCCGCGACCTGCCCGAGGCCGACGTCAATAAGCTCAGGGAATACATCGACCACAACATCAAGGTGGAGGGCGATCTTCGCCGCGAGGTGTCGATGAGCATTAAACGGCTGATTGAGAACGGCTGCTACCGCGGCGTCCGCCACCGCAAGGGTCTCCCCGTGCGCGGGCAGAGCACGAAGCAGAACGCCCGCACCCGCAAGGGCCCGAAGCGTTCGCAGGGCGGAAAGAAGAAGTAAGGAGGAGACGAAAACATGGCAACGGATTCAAAATCCAGGATTACGAAAAAAACCGCCGGCCGCAAACGCCGTGAGAAGAAGAACATCGAGCGCGGCGCTGCGCACATCCGTTCCTCCTTCAACAACACCCTCGTGACCATCACCGATCTGCAGGGCAACGCGATCGCGTGGTCGAGCGCGGGCTCGCTGGGCTTTAGGGGATCTAGAAAGTCCACGCCGTTTGCGTCGCAGATGGCTGCCGAGAACGCGGCCAAGGCCGCGATCGAGCACGGCCTCAAGACGGTCGAAGTGTACGTCAAGGGCCCCGGTTCCGGCCGCGAGGCCGCGATCCGCGCGCTGCAGACGGCGGGCCTCGACGTCAACATGATCAAGGACGTGACGCCGATCCCGCACAACGGCTGCCGCCCGCCCAAGCGCAGAAGAGTGTAAGGAGGGAATGGAGTAATGGCTAGATATACAGGTTCCGTCTGCAGGCAGTGCCGCAGAGAGGGTACCAAGCTGTTTTTGAAGGGCGACCGCTGCTTCAGCGAAAAGTGCGCCGTCGGCAAGCGCCACACCCCGCCGGGCATGCACGGCCAGGGCCGCCGGAAGCAGAGCGAGTACGGCATCCAGCTGCGCGAGAAGCAGAAGGTTCGCCGCGCCTACGGTATATTGGAATCCCAATTTAGGAAATACTATGAAACCGCCGCGAACATGCGCGGCGTCACGGGCGAGAATATGCTCTCGCTGCTCGAGCGCAGGCTCGACAACGTGGCGTACCGGCTCGGGTTCGGCGACTCGCGCGCGATGGCCCGCCAGATGGTGACGCACGGCCACGTACGCGTCAACGGAAAGAAAGTCGACATCGCCTCCTTCCAGGTCAAGGCCGGCGACGTCGTCACGCTGCGCGAAAAAAGCGCGGACAGCGAGTTTTTTAAGGAGCTCAAGGAACAGGGCAGCAAGCGCACCGCACCCGAGTGGCTGGAGTTCAACGCAGAGAAGCTCACCGGCAAGGTCGTGCGTCTGCCCGAGCGGAAGGACATCGACTTGACGATCGAAGAGCATCTCATCGTTGAGTACTACTCCAGGTAAGCCGTTTCGGCTTGTCAAAACGACAAATAACGAAGGAGGGTATGACATGATAGAGATCGAGAAGCCCAAACTCGAATGCGTGGATTTGACGGATAATTACGGCAAATTTGTCGTCGAGCCCCTGGAGCGCGGATTCGGCACAACCCTCGGAAATTCGATGCGTCGTGTATTGCTGAGCAGCCTGCCCGGCGTTGCGGTCACTTCGATCCGCATCGACGGCGTGCTGCATGAGTTCTCGGTCATCGAGGGCGTCAAGGAAGACGTCACGGAGATCGTGCTGAACCTGAAGCAGCTCTGCTGCAGGCTGCACAGCGACGAGCCCAAGAAGCTCGTTGTGGACGCAGCCGGGGAGTGCGAAGTCAAGGCCGGGGATATTCTGCCCGACTCGGACGTGGAGATCATCAATCCCGATCTGCACATTGCCACGATCGACAAGGGCGGGCGCCTCCATATGGAGATCATGATCGAGCACGGCCGCGGCTATGTGACGATCGAGCGGAATAAAAGGAACGACATGCCGATCGGCGAGATCGCGGTCGATTCGATCTTCACGCCGATTACGAAGGTCAACTTCACCGTCGACAACACGCGCGTGGGCCAGATCACGGACTTCGACAAGCTCACGCTCGAGATCTGGACCAACGGCAGCATCAAGCCCGACGAGGCGGCTTCGCTCGCGGCCAAGATTCTGACCGAGCACCTGATGCTGTTCATCAATTTGACGGATCATGTGCAGGGCGTCGAGATCCTCGTCGAGAAGGAGGAGAGCAAGAAGGAGAAGATTCTCGAGATGAACATCGAGGACCTCGACCTCTCCGTCCGCTCCTATAACTGCCTCAAGCGCGCGGGCATCAACACCGTCGAGGAACTGGTGCAGCGCGACGAGGACGAGATGATGAAGGTAAGAAACCTCGGCCGCAAGTCGCTCGAGGAAGTGCAGCAAAAACTGAGTGCGCTGGGGCTGTCCCTCCGCACAAGCGATGAATAAGGAGGAAACAGGATATGGCAAACCGAAAGCTTGGCAAGCCATCTGACCAGCGCGTAGCGATGCTGCGGAATCTGACCACGGCATTGATCTGGAACGGCAAGATCGTCACGACCGAGCAGCGCGCCAAGGAAGTGCGCTCGATCGCCGAGAAGTTAATCACCTTGGCCGTCAGCGAATACGATAACAGCGAGACCGTCGAGAAGGAGCGCCTCAACGAGAAGAAGCAGGTCTCCAAGGTCAAGGCCGTCGTTGATAAGCCGTCTAAGCTCCATGCGCGCCGCATGCTGATGGCGTACCTGTACGATACGCCGGCGCCCAAGGACAAGAAGGAGTCCAAGTCCGAGTACCGGGAGCGCACGAAGGACCGCGCCAACGCGGTCGTCGAGAAGCTGTTCCGCGACATCGCGCCCAAGGTGGCCGAGCGCGCCAAGGACGGCGCCAAGGGCGGCTACACGCGCATGTACAAGCTCGGGCCGCGCCGCGGCGACGCCGCCGATATGGCCGTGCTGGAGATCATCTGAGCGCATAGCGCACAGCGAACACACCAAACGAAAACAGGGGAATCCGGCGCGGCCAAAAGGCCGCGCCGCGTTTATTTTTTTTGGGAATGTTTCCAGATGTTGTTTTTCCAACGGACAGCTCCGCGATGCCGGGGTATACTAGGGGCAGAAAAGGAGCCGGAGCGAAAAAGACCGCGGCAAGCGGTCAGGCGCGCATCCGGCCAGAGAGGGGCGCATACGATGATTGCACAGCGGTACGAACTGCGCAGCCCGGACGAAAAGAGCATCGGGCCGGTGCTGCGCGACGAGAACCTCCACTACATGCAGATGGTGCTGCCCGCGGGGGAGCGGCTGCCCGTCCACATGACGAACGGCAACGTCTACATGACCGTGCTGTCCGGCACGCTGACGCTGCGGCT